>NZ_CP068023.1:1018500-1320500 GCF_016695175.1 Pseudoalteromonas sp. GCY | reverse complement strand
ATGCAGAATGTTATCTTTACGTTTGATTTCAACGTACTCATTGACCAACATTTGCGAAGGCGAAATATAAAGCCGTCCAGAATACGCATCCATGATCATAGACTTACCATCAAACTGTAATAATGGAATGTCTTCTATCCCCCAAATAGCGGGGACGCCCATCGCGCGAGTGAGAATGGAGGCATGAGAGTTGGCCGAGCCATGCACACTGACTACCCCTTTGAGCTTTTCTTTTGGTACTTGCGCTAACATAGTTGGGGTCAAGGTATGGGCGATTAGAATCGTATTATCTGGATAGTGTTTAACAGCTTGCTCAGTTGAGACTAAATGCTGGAGCACGCGCAGGCCAATATCATTAACATCAATCGCACGCTCTTTGATATAGGGGTCGCTCATCATATCAAACTGAGCCACAAGCTTTTCGATAACAAGCTTTAGCGCGGTTTTTGCGTTCCAGCCTTGTTGTATTTCAGACTCCACTTGTTTACCTAAACTCTTGGCATCCAAAAGTTGCTGGTAAACCTCAAACACAGCTACCGCTTCTTTCGGAATATCATCACTCAGAGTTTTGGCTAAAATATGGAATTCTTGCCGAGTCGCGGCCACCGCTTGATGAAACAGCTGAATTTGCTGCTGAATATTGTCACTATGCTGCGGTTCAATACTCGCAAAATCAATATGGGGTAACACCACATAACCATCACCTAAGGCAATACCTGGTGCACTCGATACCCCTTTTAACACTGAGGTTCTGTGACTGCTTGCATCTTGTTGAAGTAAAGTTTGGATCTCGGTGTTGGCAAGCTGTGAAGCCAATTGCGCTGAAAGCGTAATAAGAAAGGACTCTTCATCATGGCTAAATACACGAGCAATCTTTTGCTGCACCACAATAACCCCAAGCACTTTGCGCTGGTGTACAACAGGCACTGATAAGAAAGCATTGTAGCCTTCTTCATTGACCTCGGGTGACAGTTTAAATCTTGGGTGTGATTGAGCATGGGCAACGTTAATTGGCTCTTCACGCTGGGCAACAAGACCGACTAAGCCTTCGGTAAATCCCATTCGGAATTTCCCAATTGCTTCAGGGTTTAAGCCATCTGTTGCCATCAAGATAAAGTTATCTTGACTGTAATCGGCAAAATAAACTGAGCAGCATTCAGTGTGCATGGCATCTTTGACCATAGTAACAAAGCAATTTAACGCGCTTTGTAGGTCACTTTGCTGTGCCACTGACTCAGCAATCGATCTTAACGTTGCTAACACCTGCTGCTCCTTTTTTTATCGTTTCGTGCGCCAGAAATCCTTCTGCCCTTGCTGTTCACGTTTACCAAATGGCATCGCAAACGGAGCGAATTCCTTCATCACTCGACGATAGACATCACGCTTAAACGATACAACTTGACGTACTGGATACCAATAGCTAACCCAACGCCAATCATCAAACTCAGGGTGATGCGTACGTAATAAGTCTACGTCTTCATCTTTACACCTAAGTTTCAATAAAAACCATTTCTGCTTTTGCCCGATACAAACTGGGCTTGAATCTCGTCTAATTAACCTTTTTGGTAGTTTGTAACGTAACCAATGTTTAGAACTTGCTACTATTTCAACATCTTCTGGCCTAAGTCCAACTTCTTCATGAAGTTCACGATACATCGTTTGCTCAGGTGTTTCCCCTTGATCTATTCCACCTTGAGGAAATTGCCAAGAGTGTTGTCCGTAACGACGGGCCCAAAAAACCTGCCCCTGATTATTACAAATCACTATTCCGACATTGGCACGAAACCCTTCGGCATCAATCACCTTAGTGCCTCATTTATAAGTCGATTTTTAATGATTGTTCCACAACTCCCGCGTCACGGCAAATTTAATTCCATTCTATACCTAAATTATCTCAGCATACTCGCAAGTTACCCACAACTTGTGCATAACCAAGCATTTTTCAGTTCAAATTACGAACAAATCCACAATTACACACTTCAAACCTAAGGTTTTCCACATATTCTGTGGATAATTATGTTTATAGTCTTGTATTTATCCAAAGCCATAAGATTTCTAAGCTGCTCCGACTGTAGCAAAATAAAAATAACTTCATATTTATCATATAGATAATAAAGGCATTACTTTAGCCATATGCTGAAATAACAAGCCACACTTAAATTGAGTGCAAAACAACCAACTTACTTCGCCACATGATTTCTTTTATAATCGTATTTTTAAGGGATAGACTCAGGAGTATCGCTTGCCATCAGTTACACCACCACGCTCTGTGGGCGAACTTATGCAGCGTGTTGAAAATATAGCTGGTTTAACATTGGGTGAACTCGCTCAGCAGCTCTCGTTTAAAACACCACAAGACTTGCTCAGAGAGAAAGGTTGGGTAGGACAACTCATAGAAGCAGCCTTAGGTGCCACAGCGGGTTCAAAGCCTGTGCCTGATTTTGAGCATATCGGCGTTGAACTCAAGACTTTGCCAATAAGCTATCAAGGCAAACCACTAGAGACCACCTATGTTTCTGTCGTGCCGCTTACTCAGTTAACAGGATTAACGTGGGAAGCGTCGAGTGTTAAAAAGAAATTAGCTCACGTTCTCTGGCTACCCATATTAGCCGAACGAGAAATTCCTTTAATAGCTAGGGTTATTGGACACGGCTTCCTATGGCGGCCAGACGCGAATCAAGAACAGTTGTTACGAAGAGACTGGGAAGAGCAAATCGAGTTAATCGCTACGGGTCACGTAGAAAAAATCTCAGGGCATCTTGGAGAAGTCATGCAGATAAGGCCAAAGGCGGCAAATGCCAAAGCACTCACCGACGCCATAGGGCCGAACGGTAAAATAGTGCAAACTTTGCCAAGAGGTTTTTATTTAAAAATCAATTTCACCCAATCGATATTGGCGCAAGAGTTTGGTGCTTAAAAACACCTGTTGACTTTTTGTACAAAAAGTACAAATGTAAAACAACCAACATCTTGTATGGATTTGGTTAACATTTATATTTTTATAGAAGGAAACGACAATGAAATTAAAGTTCAACAAAAAATCGATTAAAGAACTTAGTGTGAACAAAACACTTGCTACTAAGATGACGCCGGCTGTTGCTGGAGGTAATGGTCCTGCAACAATGGATGATGCTTGTAATTCACTTCAAGTCTGTTGGACATTTAGAAATGGCCAAGCAAATTGTGAAATTTGGGGTGACGACCGCTAGCAATAAAAAACGCCAGTAGCTAAACTGGCGTTTTTAAAATATTCCGAGGAATGCTAATTACTGACCTTTGATTTCGCTACGGCCTTTGTATACCGCTTTTTCACCTAGCGCTTCTTCAATACGTAGTAACTGGTTGTACTTAGCTACACGATCTGAGCGACAAAGTGAACCTGTCTTAATTTGACCAGCTGCTGTAGCCACTGCTAAATCAGCAATGGTTGCGTCTTCAGTCTCACCAGAGCGGTGTGAAATAACGGCAGTAAAGCCAGCATCTTGCGCCATTTTGATAGCATCAAGCGTTTCAGACAGTGAACCAATCTGATTGAATTTAATCAAGATTGAGTTACCAATGCGTTCTTCAATACCACGCTTTAAGATCTTAGTGTTAGTAACAAAGAGATCATCACCCACTAGCTGAACTTTATCGCCAATTTTATCTGTTAGGATTTTCCAGCCAGCCCAATCGCTTTCGTCTAGGCCATCTTCGATTGATACAATTGGGTAGCGTGCGGCAAGATCAGCCAAGAAACCTGCAAAACCTTCCGAGTCGAATGTTTTACCTTCGCCCTTTAGTTCATACTTGCCATCGACATAAAACTCAGACGCTGCACAGTCAAGTGCTAGTGTTACGTCTTTGTTCATTTCGTAGCCAGCAGCCGCAACCGCTTCAACAATCACTTCTAGCGCTTCTTCGTTTGACTTAAGATCTGGTGCAAAACCACCTTCATCACCAACCGCGGTGTTCAGGCCACGTGACTTAAGTACTTTTTTCAGGCTATGGAAGATTTCAGCGCCCATACGTAGTGCTTCACGGAAGCTTTTTGCGCCAACAGGTTGAACCATAAACTCTTGAATATCAACGTTGTTATCCGCGTGCTCACCACCATTGATAATGTTCATCATCGGGACTGGCATTGAGTACTGGCCTGCTGTACCGTTGATGTCTGCGATATGCTCGTATAGCGCCACGCCTTTGTCTTGTGCTGCTGCTTTTGCTGTTGCTAGAGATACCGCAAGGATTGCGTTCGCACCTAGTTTTTCTTTGTTTTCAGTGCCGTCTAAGTCCAACATGATTTGGTCGATTGCACGTTGCTCTAGCGCGTTTTGACCTTCAAGTGCTGCCGCGATTTCGTTATTTACGTAGTTTACCGCAGTCAATACACCTTTACCTAAGTAACGAGACTTATCACCGTCACGTAGCTCTAGTGCTTCACGGGTACCCGTAGATGCACCTGATGGCGCACATGCACGGCCCCATGCACCTGATTCTAGGTGTACGTCCGCTTCTACTGTTGGGTTACCGCGTGAGTCCATAACTTCACGGCCAATCACTCTAACGATTTTTGACATCTTGATTCCTCTTATTCCCAAAGTGGTGTGTGTTGCACTGCTTCTGTCGCAGGCGAATTCAGGGTCAATAAACCCGCTTTAAAGTTTGCCTTATCTCTGTTGCTTCGCAAAGTGAAGAATTTACACGTATCACATTGACGCGCCGGCAGATAAGAAAAAGTTTGGCGATAAACACTACACTTAGCGCCTATTGCAAAACCTTTTGCAACAAAAAAGCCGTGCAAGAGCACGGCTTTTTCTTATTACGAAGATGCTTTTTGGTGGCTGTATGCCGCCGCAACAAAACCTTCAAATAATGGGTGACCATCACGAGGCGTTGACGTGAACTCAGGGTGGAACTGAGCCGCGATAAACCAAGGGTGATCTTTATTCTCGATAATCTCAACTAGTTTCTTGTCTTCTGACAGACCAGTAAATTGCAGACCCGCTTTTTCAAGCTCAGCAACATAGTTGTTGTTTACTTCATAGCGGTGACGGTGACGCTCAACGATTTCGGCATTACCGTATACTTCACGCACCTTAGAGCCCTCTTTTAAGTGGCAAAGCTGCGCGCCAAGACGCATAGTGCCACCAAGATCAGAATCGTGGTCACGTACTTCAATCTTACCGTCTGCATCTAACCACTCAGTGATAAGACCAACCACTGGGTGTGGGCTTTCAAGATCAAATTCAGTTGAGTTAGCACCAGTAAGACCTGCAACGTTACGCGCATACTCAATTAGCGCAACTTGCATCCCTAAACAAATGCCTAGGTATGGTACTTTGTTTTCACGGGCATATTTTGCAGCTAAGATCTTACCTTCAACGCCACGGTTACCAAAGCCACCAGGTACTAAGATAGCATCAAGGTGCTCAAGTAACTCTGTGCCTTTGCTCTCGATATCTTGAGAGTCAACATATTCAATATTCACCGTTAAACGGTTTTTCAAACCAGCATGCTTCAATGCTTCGTTAACTGATTTATATGCGTCCGGTAATTCGATGTATTTACCGACCATACCAATTGTCACTTCACCAGTAGGATTTGACTCTTGATAAAGTACCTGTTCCCACTCAGATAAATCCGCTTCTGGACGTTCAAGGTAGAAACGACGACAAATGATGTTATCAAGCTCTTGCGACTTCAATAGCGCAGGGATCTTATAAATACTGTCTACGTCTTGTAGCGAGATAACTGCTTTTTCTTCAACATTGGTGAATAGTGCAATCTTCGCGCGCTCGTTCGCTGGTAGTTTACGATCTGAACGACAGATCAAAATATCAGGTTGAATACCGATTGAACGAAGCTCTTTCACAGAGTGCTGAGTTGGCTTGGTTTTCACTTCACCTGCAGGGCCTAAGAAAGGCACTAACGTCAAGTGCATAAACAAAGCGCTCTCACGACCAAGCTCTGTGCCTAGCTGACGAATTGCTTCTAGGAAAGGTTGTGACTCGATATCACCAACCGTACCACCGATCTCTACGATAGCAACATCATGGCCTTCCGCGCCCTCTAGCACGCGACGTTTGATATCGTTTGTGATGTGAGGAATAACCTGAATAGTGGCACCTAAGTACTCACCTCTACGCTCTTTGCGCAACACGTCTTCAAATACACGGCCTTGTGTAAAGTTGTTACGCTTGGTCATTTTAGTGCGAATAAAACGCTCGTAGTGACCAAGGTCAAGGTCGGTTTCAGCGCCGTCTTCGGTTACGAATACTTCACCGTGTTGGATAGGGCTCATGGTCCCAGGGTCAACATTGATGTAAGGATCCAGCTTTAGAATCGTAACTTTCAAGCCACGTGCTTCTAAAATAGCGGCTAATGAAGCAGCTGCAATACCTTTACCCAAGGAGGATACTACTCCGCCCGTTACGAAGATAAATTTTGTACTCATGCGAACCCTAGAAATTTCAGGAAAATTGGAATTTAAATAAGAATCAAGACGGGGCGATAGTATAGCAAAAGCACCTAAGTCATTCCAGCTAAAAATGACTTAGTGCGGTAATATATTTTATCCGAGGGTGGTTTTAATTAACGACCAAACCGTAAAATCAGTCTCAGTTTTAACTGCGTTGACGACGTTTCACTGTCTCCCAAGCACCATCCATCTCCTCTAAGCTCGCATCTTTAAATGATAGTGAGGACTCATTCAAAACGGCTTCGACTTGCACAAAGCGATTTTTAAATTTCTCATTGGCTTGGCGTAGCAACTGCTCCGGATCTCGTTTAATATGTCGGCTCACATTCACGGTCGCAAACAATAAGTCGCCCACCTCTTCCGCAGTATGTTCAGAGAGTGGATCAACTTGCAGCGCCTCGCTCACCTCTGCAACTTCCTCTTGTACTTTATCCCACGCACCGTGATAACTTGGCCAGTCAAATCCGAGTTTGGCTGCTTGCTTTTGAATTTTGTAGGCTTTTGATAATGCTGGTAAGCTGCTCGGAATATCCGCCGCGAACGCTCCTTTTTTTTGCGCCTGTTTTTCTTGCTGCTTAATGGCGTGCCATTGCTGCTCAAGCTCTGCTTCGCTTAAACTCTCCTGTTTTTCAAATACATGAGGGTGACGTCTCACTAATTTGTCATTGAGGGTTTGCACTATGTCTGCAAAGTCAAACAACCCCTGCTCTTTTCCAAGCCGAGCATAAAAAATCACTTGGAACAGCAAATCCCCCAACTCTTCTTTTAAGTGAGCAAAGTCGCCTTGCTCGATAGCGTCGGCAACTTCGTGCGCTTCTTCTAACGTATGAGGGACAATGGTTTTAAAGGTTTGCCTCTTATCCCAGTCACATCCAGTGCTTGGGTCGCGCAGCTGCGACATAATCTCTAGCAGCTGCTCTATCCCCATTGTTGCCGAAGGCTTAGAGTCGTTTGGCATCAAAAACACCTTCGATTTGCATCAATTTAGTCAGCAAGCGATGCATAGCAGAAAGGTCATCCACCTCTACCTTCATCATAAATACCGCCACGTTTTTATCGTCTTGCGTTTGTACATTCATATTGAGCACATTGACTTTTTCATTGGCAAGCACAGCGCTAATGTCTCGGATCAGCCCTTGGCGGTCGTGCGCTTCAATTTTTAATGTAATGGCGTAAGACGCTTTAACATCATCTGACCAACTGACCGCAATCTCTCGTTCTGGATGTATATCCGTAATATGAGCGAACGACTCACAGTCAGAGCGATGCACTGCAATACCTCGCCCTTGCGTGATATAACCCACAATTTCATCGCCTGGTACTGGCTCACAGCATTTCGCCATATGGCTCATCAAGCTGCCAACCCCATCAACGACCACTGCGTTTTTGTCACCTTTACTGTGTTTTGGCGAGGAGATTTTTAACTTAGGTGTATCTTCAGGTTTATCTTGTACATAGTTCAGGAATTGATTGATACGAATATCACCGGCACCAATCGCCACCATTAAATCGTCGAGCTCTTTAAAGTTAAAGCGGTCAATCGCGGGTTCTAAATCTTTATAGGTAATATCTAGTTTTTGCAGATGGCTATCTAAAATTTCCTTACCCGCTTGGAGATTTTTGTCTCTATCTTGCTGCTTAAACCAGTGATGGATCTTACTGCGCGCTCTTGAAGAATGAATATATCCCAGCGATGGGTTTAACCAATCTCGACTTGGTGAAGCATTTTTCTGGGTAAGAATCTCTACCTGATCGCCTGTGCGCAATGTGTAAGTGAAAGGCACTATTTTACCAAACACTTTTGCACCAATGCAGCGATGTCCAACATTGGAATGAATGTAGTAAGCGAAATCGAGTGGCGTCGAGCCTAGCGGCAAATCAAAGATATCGCCCTTGGGCGTGAATACATAAACACGGTCTTCGACAACCTGATTCTTTAGCTCATCTGCTATTTCACTGCCATCTACCACTTCTTCTTGCCACTGCAACAGTTTGCGTAGCCAGCTAATTTTTTGCTCGTATCCGGAGTTTCTGCCCGGCAATGCACCTTCTTTGTACATCCAATGTGCCGCCACCCCAAGCTCTGCATCTCGATGCATAGCCTCGGTGCGGATTTGGATTTCTACCGTTTTGCCCTCAGGACCAAATACCACGGTGTGGATAGACTGATAGCCGTTTTGCTTGGGCGTAGCAATATAGTCGTCAAACTCTTTGTTTAAATGCCGCCAGCTGGTGTGCACTATACCCAAAGCGGCGTAGCAATCTTGAATTTCATCTACCACTACTCGCATCGCGCGAATGTCGAACAACTGTTCGAATTCATAGCTTTTCTGCGCCATTTTTTTATAAATGCTGTAAATATGCTTAGGGCGACCGTAGACCTGCGCTTTAATGCCTGCATCCGCAAGTTTTTGTGCCACCGAATTAACCATATTTTCCATATAAGCTTCGCGGTCTAGGCGTTTATCAGAAAGCTTCTTGGCAATAGACTTATACGTATCCGGATGCAAATAACGGAAAGAGAGATCTTCAAGTTCCCATTTTAATTGGCCAATCCCCAAACGGTTCGCAAGTGGCGCAAAAATATTGGCCGCGGCTTTTGCAGCAACGACTCTTTCTTCTTCCGATGCTTTCTTAACCGCACGCAAATGGCAGATTTGCTCAGCAAGCTTAATCACTACAGCACGCACATCTTCCACCATAGCGAGTAACATACGGCGGATATTATCGACTTGTACCTTACCCGAGCTTTGGTGTGCCAAAGTGCTGATGGTGTCCATGTTCTCCACCCCTCTTAAAAGCAGAGAGATGTTTTTGCCAAGCGCTTCCTCTACTTGCTCAAGGGACAACTTTCCAGCAACAAAATAAGGAGTTAAAAACGCAGTTGCTAAAGATTCGCTATCAAAATTTAAGTCTGCAAGGATCTCTACCATTTCGATGGCATTATTGAGATGTTCTGTTGACTCATCCGCAGGACAAAGTTCATAGGCCTTTTGCAGCCAGTCCCTTTGATCCTCAGACAAGTTTAAGATAGTGAGTCGCGCATCAAACTCTAGTGGCAAAGTGGTTTGATGCGACTGCCGAGTAGCAACCATGTTTTGATACCTCCTTAAAATTACTTACCCGCCTCATTTTCGGGTAAATTATCTAACCTAATGCTCGGGCAATAACGGCCTCAAAGCTCAGGTTATTTACGCTGTTTTTTAAACAGCGCCATGGTTTCGATATGTCCCGTGTGGACAAACATATTCATTAAGCCAAGCTTTTCTAATTCAAAGCCTGCCTGCGCTATTACCAAAGAATCGCGCGCCAGTGTCACCGGATCGCATGACACGTATAAAATACGGGTAAACTGCGTCAACGGTAATTGCTGCAGAACCTCAAGTGCACCAGGCCTTGATGGGTCCAGCACCAACACATCCAGATTTGCGTCGAACCAAGCGGCCTCTGTAATCGACTGAGTTAGATCAAAACAGTGAAACTGAACATTACTGATTTGATTAGTTTGCGCATTTTGCTGAGCCATTGCAACCGATTGCGCTTCACCTTCTACCCCAATCACATTTTTTGCTTGTTTTGCGAGCACCAAAGAGAAATTTCCCACCCCACAGAAAAGATCGAGCACATTTTCATCGTTACTCAGCTGTAGCCAGTCTGTCGCTTGGCGCAGCATTGCTTCATTTACTGATTGATTCACTTGAATAAAGTTGTTCAATTTAAACTCAAGTGTTAAGCCAAATTCATCAAGGTGATAGTACGGCAACTGAGAGTACACAACTGGCGTCTCGCCATCGTCAAACAGGACCTGACAATTTTCCAGCTCATTTTGTAACGTTTCGCGAGTCGAAGCGGACAGTGGCTTTGTATGACGACACAACACATAGTTATGGTTGTCGGCCTGACAAAGCTGAATATGACTGATCAGCCTAAACTCACTTAGCGACTGTGCAAGCGCACTTAACGTGTTAACAATACGATCAAAAGGCGACACCAATACGTCACACTGCGCTATTTCGATAATCTGCTTCGACTGACTTGCTCTAAAGCCTAACTTCATGCTTTTGCTTTGTTTATCGTAGATACATGCCAAACGAGCTGCACGGCGATAATGAAGCGGCATAGAGGTGATCGGTGCTTGCCAAGGTATATGCTTGATGTTGGCAAAACGCGCAAAAAGTTTTTCAACTGCATGTTGCTTTTCATTGAGCTGACCATCAACACTTTGATGCTGCAAGCTACAACCACCACACTGCTGGTAATGCGGGCAAAACGGTTTAACACGCTCTTTGGAGGCATTAAGTACTTTGGTCACCTTCGCTTCCAACAGTTTAGACTTGGCCTGTACAACCTGTGCGCTCACTCGCTCGCCAGTCAAGGCGCCAGTCACAAAACAGACCTTACCCTCATGGCGAGCAACACCTCGCCCCTGATGATCCATTGACTCTATGTTTAATTCTATTTGCTTTGACGGCTTAGCAGCTTTCTTAGCACGAAAAATCTGTGCCATTGGGTTCCTCATTTGTTTGCTTATCACGTCGGTAAAAGATAATCTTAGTTACAGATTTCTCTGCACTTTTTTGACCCTATGACAAAATTAAACCTGCGTGACAGTATTTTACTACTCACTCTTTTGCCAACCCTTTTGGTTGGCTTGCTACTTGGTGGTTATTTTACTATAAATCGCTACGTAGAGCTTGAGGAAATTCTGATAAGTCAGGGAAATCGCATTGCAGATTCTCTGGCCATGTCAGTAGAATACCCAATAGAAAAACAAGATAAAGCGCATTTACACCGCATTTTAAGCCAGGCACATAATAAACACGCACCACTGGTAAAAAGTATCGCGCTGTTTGATAACCAAAATCAGCTTATTCTTACCAGTAATTATCATAGTGAATTCGACAAATTACATTATTTTGGTGAAGTGCAAAAGCTACAAATCACCGAAGTTACTACACTAAAAAATACCTTTGTGTTTTATTCACCAGTTAAAAACCATTTAGCCAAAAAAACCGATTGGCATAGTGCAGAGCCAGCTACGCTCGCAGTTTTAGTTGTAGAGATCAGTAAAGACCAAGCGTTGATATCGCAGCAGCGCGCGCTGATCTTGAGTGCTATTGTTATTATTTTCTCCTTTTTACTTAGTGTTATGTTGGCCATGCGATTATCACGTATGCTGACCAAACCGATTGCCAGTTTGATTTTGGCCACAGACAAACTCAACGAAGGTAAACAAGACATCGCTATCAATGAGCCGATGCGGGGGGAATTTGAGCTATTACGCCAAGGTTTGATTGTTATTGGCAGAAAGATGGCCAATCAAAAAGACGAAATGCAAAAGCACATTGATCAGGCAACTAGTGATTATCGCGAAACCCTAGAGCAGTATGAAACGCAGAATATTCAGCTCAATATTGCCAAAAAAGAAGCACAAGACGCTAACCGCGTAAAATCGGATTTCTTGGCTAAGATGAGTCACGAACTTAGAACGCCGCTCAACGGGGTCATAGGCTTTACTCGTCAACTTTATAAAACACCATTAAATAAACACCAAAAAGATTATTTAGATACCATAGAGCTATCCGCAAATAGCCTGCTTACCATCATTAGTGACATCTTGGATTTCTCAAAACTAGAAGCCGGTGCTATGGAGCTGGAGAATATCCAGTTTGAATTACGCGACGCCGTTAATGAGGTCATGACCTTATTAGCGCCAAGTGCCCACGACAAACAGCTAGAGTTTTCGATTTCTGTTAATCGCCAGGTGCCCGACAACTTAATTGGCGACCCTACGCGATTTAAACAGGTATTGACCAATCTAATTAGTAATGCCATCAAGTTCACGGAGAAAGGCTCAGTCAAAGTGGATATTAACCATCGCTTGATGGATGAATCTCAATCCTCTTTGTTAGTGTCTGTCAGCGATACTGGGGTCGGTATTGCGCAGGATAAGCAAGACGCGCTATTTACGCCGTTTGCTCAAGCCGATACCAGTATCACCCGTAAATTTGGCGGCACAGGCCTAGGTCTTATCATCACTAAGCATATTGTTGAGGCGATGAATGGCCGTATCACTCTGAACTCGGCACCTGGGAATGGTACCTGTTTCTCATTTAATGCCGTCTTTGCCCTGCCAAACCGACTCTACAACGATGACTTACCGAGTAAGCCGCTGGAAAACAAACGCGTCATTTACTTTGAACCACAAGAGCATACTCATTATGCAGTTATAGCTCAGTTACAGGCGTGGGACATGCAGGTAACACGCTGCCTCACCGAAGAGGAATTTGATACTGCTTTAGCGCAGGATTTTAATTACGATATTTGCTTAATCGGCTCTATGGCAAGTGTTGACCAAATGCAAACGGTTAAGAGTTACATCAAGCAAGCTCGTGGTTCCGCAGACTATCTATATTTGATGGTTAATACCGTGTCTCATAATATGCGTGAGGCGCTTATTGGCAGTGGCGCAGACGCTTGTTTAAGCAAACCGCTTAATCACAGAAAACTATGTGAAATGCTTGCAGCCCCTTATCGTTTAGACCACCCAGACATGAGTGCCAACGAAATAGAAGCCACAAGTCTGCCACTTAAAGTGCTCGTTGCGGACGATAACGATGCTAACTTAAAGTTGATCTGTACTTTGTTAGATGAGCAAGTAGAGGCAATAGATACAGCGCATAATGGTGCTCAGGCAGTCAGTTTATGCAAGTCTAGAAAATACGACCTCATATTTATGGATATTCAAATGCCTATCATGGATGGCATAAGCGCCTGTAAAAGCATTAGAGACTCATCCTTGAACGAGGATACGCCCATCATCGCTGTGACCGCTCATGCGCTTGCTGGCGAAAAAGAGCAATTGCTTAAAGATGGCTTTAGTAACTACATGACTAAACCCATAGATGAAGATATGCTCAAGCAAATTATTTGCGACCATAGCGCATCTTCACCAGTCGCGAGACAAAAAAATATTGAGAGTCATCAGCACAGTGTGCCGCCATTTAACAGCCAAATGTTAGATTGGGGGTTAGCGTTACAGCGTGCGGGTAATAAACCTGATTTAGCATTGGAAATGCTTAACATGCTGCTTTCTAGCGTGCCCGAAACGTTGCAGCAGTTGGAGTCTGCACAAGACGCAGAGGATCTCCCAACACTGCTCAAGGTAGTGCATAAGTTTCACGGGGCATGTTGTTACACTGGCGTACCAACCCTGAAGAAATTGGCTGAAACCATTGAAACCGGATTAAAACAAGAAAAACCACTCAGTGATATCGAGCCTGAGCTATTTGAGCTGGTTGATGGACTCACTTTATTGCTTTCTGATTCCGAGCCCGCACAATCCAACTGATCTTTATGTTCACACTCATCTATTCGCTACTTTTATGCAAACAACCATAGAAATAGCGAATAGATAGGAAATGTGGCGCATAACTCCTAACACACCAGACAACGCTTCCCGACAATTTATTACACTTTCTAACAGCACTTTCCCAAATCTTGTAACAAACTTCTTACATTCTAAATTCTCGCAACCTTTAACCTAAGAAAGGAATTCTGTATGTATCTCATCAAGTCAGTACTTACGTCTGCTGCCATCTTCACTCTCGCTTTTGCTTCTTGTAGCCACGCCATTGAAACGTCATCTGACGAATGGCAAGTTCGTCTAGGAGGAGGGGCAGCCGCTGCAGATTTGCCGTGGAAAGGCATTGAAAGTGAGCTGATTTCAATTCCCATTATCGATATCCAAAAAGGAAACTGGTTTATCAACAAAGACAGCTTAATTGGCTATCGCTTTCCTATTACCGAAGATTTATCTGTCTACTCCGGATTGGGCTATCGTCAAGACGGCTATGACGGTGTGTTCCGAGATGCGAAATCCGAGGACGAGGTTTTTGAAGGATATGACGCACCGGATGGCGATGTTACCGTTAACTATGGCGTCACCTATCTGTGGTTTACGCTCACTGGTCACAGTGATATTTCCGATAACTCAGATTCAACCACGGCTACTTTTTCGGTATCAATCCCACTGTACAACGATGGTCGAGGATTTAAAATCTCGGCAGTAGGTAACGTAGAATGGCAGCAATCTGATTACGTCAATTATATTTACGGGGTGAGCGGGAAAAACATCGATATAAGCCGTGGTCGAGTGGGCTATTTAACTGTTGATGACGCCGTGAACTATTCGGCGGGGTTTACCGCACATTATCAGTTAAAAACACAACTCAGTTTGGTTGGTGGGATAACACGAACCAAGCTCGATGATGTTATTGCCAATAGTCCTTTGCTAGACAGAGACACCAGTGACCTCGCTTATGTTGGCCTAGTCTATCAATTTTAGGCTGTTGCCTGAGTTAAAATTAAATAAAAAACCCAAGTTAAACTTGGGTTTTTTATCATAATGCTTATTCACATCATCAAATAGTTTAATCGCTTTCGGCGCTTTCCGCTTCTTGATTATGTAGCTCAAGGCTTGCAGACATCGCAGCTTCACGATTAGACTTTGCCGAATCGTTGCGTAGCTCATCAATATGGTTGAGGTAGTTTTGGTCAACATCACCTGTGATGTATTGACCATCAAATACCGAAGTCTCAAAGCGAGCGATCTCTGGATTTTCTTGACCTACGGCTGCAATCAAATCACTTAGCGATTGGTAGATCAAACCGTCCGAGCCAATACTTGCATTGATATCTTCCACTTCACGACCATGAGCGATTAGCTCTGATGCAGAAGGCATATCGATGCCATATACGTTCGGGAATCTTACCTCTGGTGCTGCTGATGCAAAGTACACGTTCTTTGCACCCGCTTCACGCGCCATCTCAACGATTTGCGCTGATGTAGTGCCTCGCACAATAGAATCATCGACAAGTAGCACGTTCTTACCAGCAAACTCTCGGTCAATCGCGTTAAGTTTACGGCGTACAGACTTCTTACGCATCTCTTGGCCCGGCATAATAAAAGTACGGCCAATGTAGCGATTTTTAACAAACCCTTGACGATAAGGAAGCCCTAGCACGGAAGCAATTTCAAGTGCGATATCACATGATGTTTCAGGGATTGGGATAACTACGTCGATATCTTTATCGCCCCACTCAGTTGCGATTTTCTCACCGAGCTTGGTACCCATATTCACGCGAGTCGCATAAACAGACATTTTATCAATGTTTGAATCTGGACGAGCAAAATATACAAACTCGAAGATACAAGGTGCAAGCGTCGTTTTAGCAGCGCAGATCTGAGAGAAAAACTCACCTTTTTCGGTTACGTAAATAGCTTCACCAGGTGCAACATCTCGCACAAACTCAAAGCCATCCGTTGCCAATGCAACACTCTCTGAAGCGAACATGTATTCCATGCCACGCTCAGTTTCTTTCTTACCGAAAACAAGCGGACGAATACCGTGAGGGTCTCTAAATGCCAAAATACCATGGCCAATGATCATCGCGATACTCGCGTAACCACCAGAAACAATAGACACAACCTCAGTTACTGCCGTAAACATGTCTTCCGCGTCTAATTTCATCTTGTCTGTTTTGCCAAGCTCGTGAGCTAAGATGTTCAGCAGGATCTCTGAATCAGACGTAGTATTAACGTGACGACGCGCTTGAGTAAACAAACGCTCTTTTAATTTTTCTGCATTGGTTAAGTTGCCGTTGTGCGCAAGGGCAATACCAAATGGAGAGTTTACGTAGAAAGGTTGAGCTTCTGCTGAGCTTGAAGAACCAGCAGTAGGATAACGTACGTGACCAAGACCAATGTTGCCCTGTAGGCGTTTCATGTGTCTTGTATGAAATACGTCTTTCACTAGACCGTTTGCTTTTCGTAAGCTAAACGTATTGTTGTCAATGGTAATAATGCCAGCCGCATCTTGGCCGCGGTGTTGCAAAACAGTTAAGCCGTCATAAATCGCCTGATTAACAGGAGATGTTCCGACTATCCCAACGATACCACACATTAAAAATTTCCTCGCCGATTAACGGTTTACTGAATCTAAAAAGCTTGAGTTATGTTCAAGATAGGAAAAAAACCACTCTATCACAAAGCCAAATTCAGGAATTAAGTTTGATGTTTTCCACCACTGCGTGTCTGGTGCACTGGTAAACGCATCAAGGAAAAAGAGTAAGGCGCTAACGACCAACACACCTCGAAGTCCACCGAATACAATCCCAAAGATCCTATCGGTGCCTGAGAGCCCAGTTCTTTGAACCAATTCACTCAAGACATAATTAACAAGCCCACCTAACATCAAGGTCGCAAAAAAGAGTATGGCTATTGCGGCTGCATTTCTTAAAAGGGGTTCTGAAATGAATGTTAGGAAGGTTGCGAGATATTGGTAAAAAATACTAGAGATGAAAAAAGCGCCGATCCATACGACAAGTGACATCGCTTCTTTGACAAAGCCTCGAAGCAAGCCAAAGATAGTCGATAAACCAACAATACCAAGAATGGCGTAATCAACCCAGATCATAGTAACCAATAAGTCGTTAATGTGGGGCGCATTCTAAAAGGTTTGGCATCTAAATGCCAGATCATTTTGTCACTTCAAATTGTGTCAAACGACCATTTAACTTAGTTAATTTCTTTAATTCTGGTAACTTAGCTTCAAGTTCTGCTTTATTTAAATCTGGTCCGACAAACACTTTTGTCAGTGTACCATTAGGCGTTTTAACGGGTTTAGTAAAAGTTTTAAAGCCATTATCTGCGAGCTTTTTCGTCAGTGCATCAACGTTCGACTTATGCGAAAAGCTAC
Organism: Pseudoalteromonas sp. GCY; assembly: GCF_016695175.1. NCBI lineage: Bacteria > Pseudomonadati > Pseudomonadota > Gammaproteobacteria > Alteromonadales > Pseudoalteromonadaceae > Pseudoalteromonas > Pseudoalteromonas sp. GCY. The sequence continues at coordinate 1,303,280 of NZ_CP068023.1, read as the reverse complement.
CAAGCTGAATAACATAGGCCATTTTTGAAAAGTTAGCAGTCTCAGGACGTGTTAATTTCGCCACCTCAACTTTGTCGGTCGTTGCGACGGGTTTTGCCTCAACTTGTGTAGATGACGTATCTGATTGCTGCGTGTTGGCTAGCGTTGTCTCTTCTGTGCCCTCTAGTTTTGCATCATCAGCGTCAATATCTTCCAATGGCTCAGAGGGCAACTCTGGCGCAAGCTTGGCTTGCGCATCCACTTTTTCTTGCAGATCAATGGTTTTGAACTCAGGTCTTTCAGGGATCGCTTGAAATCCTTCCTTGTAGTGGACCTTTTCACCATCAAGGATATTAGGAATAAAGATCACCGCAGCTACGACGACGATACTTGTTCCAACAAGGCGATTTATAAATACTGAGTTCACAACTTTACTCTCTACTTTACATTAATCATCTATAACTACTTTCGCCAGTACTCCATTGCCTCAGCAACGGTAAAGAACGAACCAAATATCACTAGTACCTGCTCGCTTGCAAGCGTATCGAGCTGAGTATCAAGTGCTGCTGTAACGCTATCGAATAAGGTGACATTGCAACTTGAGTCAAGCAATGGTTTAAGGTTTTCCGCACGCTCTCCGCGAGGCCCAGAAAGTGAAGCTAAACTCCAGCTATCTACATATTGGGTGACTTCTTTCAGCACACTGGCTTTGTCTTTATCCGCAAGCATAGCGACTAAGGCATGAATTTTAAACCCTTTTTGCTTGAGTTCTTGTAACTTAGTTGCCAAATATCTTGCAGATTCTGGATTATGAGCAACATCTGTATACACTAACGGCGTGGTATTGAGTTGCTGAAAGCGACCTTCTACCTGCAAATTTGCCAAACAAGCTTTCACTGCATCATAGCTAGGTAGCAACTCAAGTTTAGCTAAAACCGTTAACGCTGTCGCAGCATTTTGTGCTGGAATGGCTGGTTTGTCGAAGTGCCAATCAAAATCAAGATATTGCCATCTAAACTGAGAATCTAACGGGGTAAAATAAAAATCTCGTTTTGATAACACCATATCTGCGGCAATTTCGTCGCCATAGTCTGTAACCGTATGTGGAATATTTAAATCACCAACGATTGCAGGCTTACCACTGCGGAAAATGCCAGCTTTGTCATAACCTACCAGTTCTCTAGTATCACCCAGATACTCTTTATGATCTAAGTCGACAGTCGTGATAACAGAGGCAAATGGCGAGACTATATTTGTCGCATCAAACCGCCCGCCTAAACCAACTTCAAGCAAAATATAATCAACCTTACAGCGCTTGAAAATACTTAACGCGCCAAGCGTACCAAACTCAAAATAAGTTAGCTGAGTGTCTTTGCGGGTGTCGTCGAGGAATTTAAATGCATCGATATGATACTGGTCTTCAAGCTCTGCCCCATTCACTCGAACACGCTCGTTGTAGCGTACTAAATGTGGTGAAGCGTAGGTGCCAACCGACAATCCTTGTGCCAGCAACAACGACTCCAAACATCTCGCTGTTGTGCCTTTACCATTGGTACCACCAATTAGAATAATTTTACTGAAAGGCTCAAGTAATCCGGCTTGCTCGGCAACTTGCGCTACACGCTCAAGTCCCATTTCAATGGTGGCTGGATGAATTGCTTCTAAATAACAAAGCCAATCATCAAGGCTTGATGATTGGCTAGGCTGTTTAACCGTCATAAGTTGAGTAGCTCAATTTGAAAAATTTACGCTACTCTATGCTCTTGTTCAGTGGAAGGCAAGTCCATAAACTTCGCTAAAATGCGTGCTAACGTATCACGCATTTCACGACGGTCGACGATCATGTCAATCGCACCATGCTCTAATAAGAACTCACTGCGCTGGAAACCATCTGGTAAGGTTTCACGTACTGTTTGTTCGATAACACGTGGACCCGCAAAACCGATAAGTGCTTTTGGCTCTGCAACGTTGATATCACCAAGCATCGCTAATGATGCTGAAACACCACCCATAGTTGGATCGGTCAATACTGAGATAAATGGCAAGCCTTTATCACTCATTTTTGCCAATGCAGCACTTGTTTTTGCCATTTGCATCAATGACATAAGTGCTTCTTGCATACGTGCACCACCAGATGCAGAGAAACAAATTAACGGCATGTTATGTTCTAAACAAACGTTAACTGCATCAACAAATCTCGCACCAACAACCGACGCCATTGAGCCACCCATAAAGGAAAATTCAAAAGCAACAGCAGCAACAGGAATACCCTTTACGCGGCCTTTCATTGCAACTAAAGCGTCTTTCTCACCGCTTGCCTTTTGTGCTTGAATGATACGATCCGAGTATTTTTTAGAGTCTTTAAACTTTAATACGTCTTGTGGCTCATGCTCTGTGCCAAGCTCTTGACGATCCGCATCATCTAAGAAACTTTCAAGACGTTTACGTGCCGTAATACGCATGTGATGATCACACTTAGGACATACGTTTAGAGACTTTTCTAATTCCGCTTTGTATAGGATTGAATCACAATCTGTACACTTTGCCCAAACCCCTTCTGGGATCTCTTTTTTACCAGAAGATTTAGTGGTTTTAGGTAAGATCTTTTCTAACCAACTCATTTGCAACTCTCTATCGTGCTTTATTCTGTTCCGTCAGCAAAGACAGACATCTTTTCCCAATTAAATCATGATTTAGCTATAGGTGATATAAAAAACTGGTCTTAAGAGTACAAGGTACTACATAAATATGACCGTTACACTAATTCCTCAGGCAAGAATAAAGGCCCAAGCGGCATCTTTTCTATTTGCCATTGTTCAGGGTAGTCCACATCAACTAAATACAATCCGTTAGGTTTTGCTGTGGCACTTGCTAAGGTGCGATCTTTGGCAACTAAGAGCTCCGCCATCCACTCAGGCTCTTGCTTGCCGACACCTATATCAAGTAAACAACCCGTAATATTGCGCACCATATGATGTAAAAACGCGTTTGCTTTAATATCAATGACGATGTATTTGCCAATGCGTTTCACCTCTAAGTGATGGATATTACGAAACGGCGTATTAGACTGGCAATGTACCGCCCTGAAAGAAGTGAAATCTTGCTCCCCTATCATCACAGGGCACGCTGCTTTCATTCTTTCAACATCAAGCTCGTGGTGAAAATGCGTTACGCCACTGCGTAAAATGCCCGGTCTGTAGGTGTGATTATAAATAACGTAGCGGTATCGGCGAGCTGTCGCAGAAAAACGAGCATGGAACTCTGGGTCGACTTCTTTAGCAAATCGTACCGCAATGTCGTCAGGAAGCTGAGAGTTCATTCCTAATGTAAAGGCGCTCATATCGCGAGCAGAGTCCGTGTCAAAATGCACTAGTTGGCCCGTAGCATGAACCCCCGCATCAGTGCGCCCCGCGCAAGTTATCTCAACGGGATGATTACAGATATTCGATAGCGCTTTTTCTATTTCTTCTTGGACACTGCTGACATGATTTTGCCTCTGCCAACCACTATAATTTGCACCATTATATTCAATGCCTAACGCTACTCGCATACTTTTTCAATCGCAACCCATAACAAAAACGACATTTTATGCGATTGGCGATGTGAATTAAAGCGCTTAAGCTAAGAAGTAGATGATGATACCGGCCAAACAAGGCAATTATTTTGTTTGGTCGGTATCGTTGATGTGAGTATTAAGACTATGTAAGACTGGATTTAAGCGACTTAGCCTCAGCTTGCACCGAATCCGGACCGTTCTCAATAACATCGTTGAGCGTTGATATAGCCGAATCATAATCTTGAATTTCGATGTAAGCTTTTGCTAAATCTAATTTAGCGGCAAATCCTTCATCCTCTAAATCAACATCCGTAGTATTTTCTCCCGCTAATAGCTCTTCAAAATCGCCAAGCCCAACGTCCATATTTGCGCCAACGTAAGGTTCAACATCGCTATCAAGATCGTCGCTTTGTTCAAGTAGGTCTTCAATTTCTAAGTAGTCTTCTGAACCTTCGGCGTCCGTAGGTAGCGCTTGGACTTCCCCTGCGACCAATTCGTCTTGTAACAAGCTATCGAAATCTACTTCAAAATCTTCTGCATTTCCGGCGTCAAAGTCACTGGGATCCTCCAGTTCGCTGAGTAGAGCATCGAAGTCTGCTTGGGTAAAGTCAGCCATAAATTCTTTTTCAATTTCGGCTTCATTGACCTCTGGTAATTCAGATTCTGTTTGTGGCTCAGAAAGTAGAGTTTCCAAGTCATCTTCATCGTTTAATTCTGGCAGAGCCTCTTCAATTTCAAGATCTGGCTCGTCTTCAAGCAAAGCCTCTTCGTCAAAATCTGCGTTTAACTCTGGCAGCTCGTCTTCGATTTCCAGTTCAGGTTCAGACTCAAGCGTATCACTTGCAGCTTCTTCGACTGGCGCTTCAGGCTCACCTTCAAGCAGAGCCTCTTCATCAAAATCTGCAGTTAACTCTGGCAGCTCGTCTTCGATTTCCAGTTCAGGTTCAGACTCAAGCGTATCACTTTCTGCTGCTTCGATTGGTGCTTCAGGTTCGTCTTCAAGCAAAGCCTCTTCATCGAAATCTGCGGTTAACTCTGGCAGCTCGTCTTCGACTTCCAGTTCAAGTTCAAGTTCAGGTTCAGACTCAAACGTGTCACTTTCGGCTTCTTCTAGTGACGCTTCTGGCTCGTCTTCAAGCAAGGTATCTTCGTCAAAATCTGCAGTTAACTCTGGCAGCTCGTCTTCGACTTCCAGTTCAGGTTCAGACTCAAGCGTATCACTTTCTGCTGCTTCGATTGGTGCTTCAGGTTCGTCTTCAAGTAAAGTCTCTTCGTCGAAATCTGCATTTAACTCTGGCAGCTCGTCTTCGATTTCAAGCTCAGACTCAAACGTGTCACTTTCTGCTGCTTCGACTGGTGCTTCAGGTTCGTCTTCAAGCAAAGTTTCTTCGTCGAAATCCGCACTAAATTCAGGCAAGTCATCTTCATCAAAGCCAGAGATTTCATCGTCGAGAAGATCGTCATCAAGCCCATCTTCGATATCAAATTGAGCGTCATTAGATAATGCTTCTGATAATGTTTTTTCGGTTTCGCTTTGCGAGTCTGTAGTTTCAAGCTCTTCGCCAAGCTCCAGCTCAGGGTAACTCTCTAGCTCTGCGCTTGGTTGCAGATCTTCTTCATCAAGAAACTCTTCTTCTGCCAGTAAATCCACTTCGTCATTAAGTGGATCATCTCCCAGCTCAATTTCAACTTCTTCATCCGAAAAGTCGTCTTCAAGTTCAGCATTCAACTCAAACTGTTCTTCGGCTTGAAGCTCCTGTAATAGCTCATCAACACTTTTTAAATCAGGATCTTCAAATTCACTGTCTTCGTCAGCTTGAACATTCTCATCACTAAAATCTGCTTCATTGGCTAGATCGGACTGTAATGTATCTTCCACCGGTTCTTCAGGTGATTCCGGAATAGCATCCTCTTCATCCAACATACCCGACAAGTGCCCTGACTCCGTTTGCTCAGACTCTACTGAAGGCTGTTCAGACCCCAGTTCAGGCTCGTCAGATTCTTCTTCAAGCTCTGGTAAAGTATCTTCTGCCGTTTCCTCTAGTAATGCATCGAGTTCGTCATCTGCCGGCTCATCAACTTCCTCTTCAAGCTCTGGCAAAGCATCTTCTGGTGTTTCGTCAACTAATGCATCGAGTTCGTCATCTGCCGGCTCATCAACTTCCTCTTCAAGCTCTGGCAAAGCATCTTCTGGTGTTTCGTCAACTAATGCATCGAGTTCGTCATTTGCCAGTTCGTCAGATTCTTCTTCCAGCTCTGGTAAAACGTCTTCTGGTGTTTCGTCAACTAATGCATCGAGTTCGTCATGTGCCAGTTCATCAGATTCTTCTTCCAGCTCTGGTAAAGTATCTTCTGCCGTTTCCTCTAGTAATGCATCGAGTTCGTCATCTGCCGGCTCATCAACTTCCTCTTCAAGCTCTGGCAAAGTATCTTCTGCCGTTTCCTCTAGTGATGCATCGAGTTCGTCATTTGCCAGTTCATCAGACTCATCTTCCAGCTCTGGCAAAACATCTTCTGGTGTTTCGTCAACTAATGCATCGAGTTCGTCATTTGCCAGTTCAGCAGACTCATCTTCCAGCTCTGGCAAAACATCTTCTGGTGTTTCGTCAACTAATGCATCGAGTTCGTCATTTGCCAGTTCATCAGATTCTTCTTCCAGCTCTGGTAAAACGTCTTCTGGCGCTTCATCTAATAAAGCATCGATATCATCACCTGCTAGATCATCGGACTCTTCTTCCAGTTCCGGCAACGTATCTTCCTGCGCTTCATCCAATAAAGCATCGATATCATCACCTGCTAGATCATCGGACTCTTCTTCCAGTTCCGGCAACGTATCTTCCTGCGCTTCATCCAATAAAGCATCAATATCATCACCAGCTAGATCATCGGACTCTTCTTCTAATTCCGGCAACGTATCTTCCTGCGCTTCATCCAATAAAGTATCAATATCATCACCAGCTAGATCATCGGACTCTTCTTCTAATTCCGGCAACGTATCTTCCTGCGCTTCATCCAATAAAGCATCAATATCATCACCAGCGAGATCATCGGACTCTTCTTCTAATTCCGGCAACGTATCTTCCTGCGCTTCATCCAATAAAGCATCAATATCATCACCAGCGAGATCATCGGACTCTTCTTCCTGTTCCGGCAACGTATCTTCCTGCGCTTCATCCAATAAAGCATCGATATCATCACCTGCTAGATCATCGGACTCTTCTTCTAATTCCGGCAACGTATCTTCCTGCGCTTCATCCAATAAAGCATCAATATCATCACCAGCGAGATCATCGGACTCTTCTTCCTGTTCCGGCAACGTATCTTCCTGCGCTTCATCCAATAAAGCATCGATATCATCACCGTCAAGCGTATCTGGCTCTTCGTTAATTTCAGCTAATGCATCGTCTTGCACTTCATTTAACAGGGCATCAATATCATCACCCGCAAGCTCAGTGCTTGGCTCCTCAAAATCAGGCAGTGCATCATCGTCAGCATCTTGAGAGGCATCAAGTAGCGCATCGATATCATCAGCATCGACCAAGCTCTCACTATCAAAATTGCCGCTAAATTCAGGCTCTTCATCTAGCGCACCGTCAAGGATTGAATCGATATCATCGTCATTTGCAACAGCACCCGCTTGCTCATCAGCGAGTTCTTCGCTCAGGGCTGCAAGGGCATCATCGCTAACATCAATTTCTTCATCTTGAGACTCGTTGAATAAATCATCTAGATCGCTGTCACTTAAGATATCTTGGCTATCATCAACATCAAGCGAAACTTCATCGCCAGCTTCATTGAAGCTCTGTTGCATAAAGTCTTCGTCATGATCATCACCAAACGAAATATCTTCGTTTAGCAAGCTATCCAGTTCATCTTGATCTAACGTGTCATTTCCTTCATCGAAGTCGTCATCAAGTGAGTCAAAGGTAATCTCATCGTCTTCAGGTAAGATATCGTCATCTAACTGTACGCTTGCGCCTAGCGCGTCTTCATCGTCGCCCATTCCGATATCAAGTGGGTCTGGCTCAGGGTCAAATGCAGTCGCAGCGGTTGCAGCTCCCGCCGCCGCAGCGCCTGCAGCCACGGATGGTGTTTGCGGAAGAAAATCGTCGTCATCTGTCGACGCTTGAGATTGGTTTCTCCGGCGTAGGAACATAACTAATCCAGCAATTGCCAGTAGTGCTGGTAATGTGGCAAGTAACGCAATTCCAGCTGGCGAGCTAAAGAATGCGCTTAACTCGCTACTTTCTTGCGCTTTTGCCTGAGCCGCCTGCTGGTCAATCATTTCATTTTGCAAGTCAATAACAGCCTTGAGCTGTTGCTGGATTTCGCTGTCTTTACCAAGTTGGGTACGAACCGTTTGAAGTTCAGTAGAAATAGCGCCGAGCTGCTGCTTTAATTTATTGTTTTCAGATAGGATTTCTTCAACATTGCGCACCGAGGATTTGAACTCTTTTTGTAAGTCCATCAGACGCATGTCCTGTTCCATCTTTAAAGAGCGCAGTTGATTAGTCAGGTCTTCTTTTGCTTCTTCTACATCGACTTTGCGAGCTTGTGTAACCTTTTTTTCAGCTTCGTTTATTGCATTTGAGTTCAATAATCCCTTACGCTTCATTTCCCAAAGTTTGTCATCTTGATCCGACTTTTGCTTTGCCAACTCAGGGTTAACACTGCGAATTTCATTGATGGTAGGAATACGTAAATACGCCCCATCCTGCATATGGTTGAGGTTTTTATCTAGAAATGAATTAGGATTTTTATCGTAAAGCGCCTTCATCACCTGATAAATGGTGACCGAGTCATCTGGTCGCACTTTTTGTGCTATCCGCCACAATGTATCCGTGGGTCTGATAGGCCCTATTGAGCGACCTTGAGCCCCATAATCAACCCCTTTAGGGCCTTTTAGCACTACCCCCTCTTGGGTATATACTGGTGTGGCAATCAGTGCGAATACAAAGATACTAAATAAGGCTAAACCGCGCATGCCGATCCTTTACTCAAATGTTTAACACCCGTTAAACGACGTTTTATTATTATGGCTTTGAAGCAAGCTCTATTCCAAATGCAAACTATAAACCAGATATGTTGGAATATCCATTGCAACGTATTGAAAGTTAACATGGTTATAATGCTTTTTACTGATTTTGGAATAGCTGATATAGGTGAAGAATAGTCAAGTATTTGACTTAACGGCAAACTTCTTGGCAGAAGTTTGCCGTTATAGCGCAAATGAAGTAAGCAAAACTCTGCTTACTTTGCGATATCAATGGGTACTTATAGATAGCTTTCTATCAGGGCTTCTGCAATTTGGATGCTATTTGTTGCGGCACCTTTTCTGGTGTTGTCTGATACCACCCATAAGTTTAAGCCCAGTGGATGTGAAATATCTTGCCTTACACGACCTACATAGACGGTATCGTTACCACTTGCATCACTTACCGGTGTTGGGTAATCGTTTTCGTCTTCAATTAGCTCAACACCCGGCGCATCAGCAAGTAACTGCTTAACATGTTCAAGATCATAAGGCATGCGCGTTTCAAGATGAATGGCCTCAGCATGACCAAAAAACACAGGAACGCGAACCGCAGTCGGGTTCACCAAAACACTCGAATCGCCCAAGATTTTTTGCGTTTCCCACACCATCTTCATTTCTTCTTTGGTGTAACCATTTTCTTGGAATGCATCAATTTGAGGAATAACGTTAAAAGCGATTTGTTTGCTAAATACTTCGTTTTCCATCGGTCTTGCATTCATTAAGTTTGCAGTTTGCTTAGCCAACTCATCTACCGCTTCTTTACCTGCACCAGATACCGCTTGGTATGTTGAGACATTAATTCTGTCAATGCCATAGGCATCATAAATTGGTTTAAGCGCCACTAGCATTTGGATTGTAGAGCAGTTTGGGTTAGCAATGATGTTACGATTTCTAAAATCTGCAAGACTGTCTTTATTCACCTCAGGAACTACTAATGGAATATCAAAGTCGTATCTAAAATGTGAGGTATTGTCTATCACAATGCAGCCAGCTTCAGCGGCGATTGGTGCATATTTCTCCGACACGGAACCACCCGCTGAAAACAAACCGATATGGGCATTAGAAAAATCAAACTCTTCAACATCTAGGACTTCGATTTTTTCACCCATAAAGTCAATTTCTTCACCCGCGCTTCGGCTACTCGCGAGTGGGTACAATGTGTCTACAGGAAATTTTCGTTCCGCTAGTAATTCGATAATTTGCTTGCCAACAAGACCTGTTGCGCCAAGTACCGCAACATTATATTTTTGCGACATTATTTTTCCTCATTCTGTAAAATACCAACCACAGCACTTAACTCTTGTGCTCAGAAAAGCCAAGTTGGTAAAGCTTTTCACTGATTGGTGAGTCATTATTGACTGCAATTGTACTAAATTCTCGACGCACGGGATATGCTTTACGCAAGGTATCAAAGCCCAATGTGTTTAGCTGTTTTCTCATGATGCCATCATCACGACGAATGTCATAAACAAGATGCGCTAAATTGACAATATCCTGCTCGTTGGCAGTACTTTGCAACTGGCAGCCAGTGACACTTGGTTTAGGGAGAAAATCACTAATCGTTTTGCTAGCTGGTAAATCGAATTCTCGGCATACGGCTTCGTATAACATTTGCGTGCCTCGTGCCTTGCCTTCTAGCGTATGGCCGGCAATATGTACAGAGGCAAAACGAGTATATTGCAATAATGGCTGTAAAATATTCGGCTCATTTTCCCAAACGTCTAAGATCAGCTCAAGCGCTTGCCCCCCCTCTACCGCGTGCAAAAGTGCTTGATTATCGATAACATCTCCACGGCTTGCATTGACTATCACCGTACCCGGCTTTAATGCCGCTATCCGCGATGCATCAAGTAGATGAACCGTTTTATGCGGGCCCTGCTTAACTAATGGAACGTGAAATGTCACGATATCCGCGCGAGCCAATGCTTCATCTAAGGCTATGTGTGAATCCAATGTACCTGCTTGCTGCCTTACTGGATCACACAATAATATCGTAAGACCAAGCCCTTTAAGCTTTGACGCCAAACACGCGCCAATATTACCAACACCAATAATGGCAATCGTTTTATCTTGAAGTGGCGTGGAGGTTTCTTGTGCGTATGCAAGTAGAGCGCTTATCACGTACTCGGCAACGGCTATCGCATTACAGCCTGGTGCGCTGCTGAACGAGATATTGGCGCTCGCCAACAATGAGGTATCAATATGATCAATTCCTATTGTCGCAGTCCCCACAAATTTCAGTTTATCAGCATGCGCTAACAGGGCCTCATTGACCCTAGTAACTGAGCGAGTCAACAGAATATCGACATTTTTTAGCTCGTCAGGTTGAAGGTTACGGCCATCAAACCGAGTTACCTCCCCAATTTCGCAGAAGAATGACTCAACTAAGGGCATATTTTGATCGGCTAATATTCGCATGCGGGTTTCCTGTCACCTATTGTCTCGAGTACTCAGGCGATAACACATCGCCTGAATCGAGTTTAACATGGCAAGGTAGGCGACTAATAATAAAACCTTTTATTTTGTGTCACCGCTTTATTGCAACCAAAGGCAATTGCAAAAAACATCACGCAGCATACAAAAACCACAGCACCTTTTAGACTTAACCAGCCACCTGAATCAAGTAAAGGGCAAAACGTCATGGCCAACACATTAATACAGCACAGTAATAAGGCCCAACGAGTATAAGCACGGTAGCCAAGTAATGCAGCAAACAAACTGCTAAAAACATTAAAAAGCACCGCTTCAGGAAAGAGGTGAAAGGCCGACAACATGGCGGCAAAGGCCAAAATAGTCACTAGATAAAAAATACTTTGCTGCATCTTGTTTCTCCTTAACATGGACAGCAATATCAACCGCTACACAAGATCGTGGCGGTAAATCCTAACTCACATAGCTACCAAAAAAATGGACTGCATTTGCTACTCCTTAGCAATTCTTAAAAGCACCATTTCGTTGCTATGCTTAACCCAATTGTAGAAACATTAACGTGTATTTCAATGCAAATCAGACATGAAGTTTTGGCAATTATAATGCACATATTAGGCACTTCGCTGAAAGAAAATTCATGTGCATTTTCGTCACATTGCACTATGCCCATTACACTTAAATATCGGTCAGTAATTAATAACGTTGAAAATCCTCTTAGGTTGTAGATGGGGTTTAGTCAAAGTAACCTTCAAATTAACAATAAGAGAGGTATGAGTCATTTAACACTCAGATTCAGTACAAAACGTAAGTAATATGTCACAACAAGGCATCAACTAATTCGCCCAGAAGATATGAAGACGCTTGAAATATCAGCGTTAACCAGCTAGTCTAACTGGGTGGTCAGACCTCTTATAAGGAAGAACAACATGACACTTATATTTGTTCTCGCGTTGTTAGCCTTGCTCAGTGCAGCAAGCTATCATCGCGCAAGCTGGAATACCGCTCTAGGTATTGCAGCAGTTACAATGCTAGTTGGCACCTTTGCTGGTGCATTTGGCATTATCTCTTGGTTAATTTTCTTAGCGATTGTTATTCCACTTTCAGTAACGAACCTGCGTCAGCAGTACATCGTGGCTCCAGCATTTAAAGCGTTCAAAAAAGTTACGCCGACAATGTCAGAAACCGAGAAGTCAGCGATTGATGCTGGTACTACTTGGTGGGAAGCCGATCTATTTTGTGGTAACCCAAACTGGGATAAACTTCATCAGTTTCCAAAGCCGCGTTTGAGCGTTGAAGAGCAAGCGTTTTTGGATGGTCCGGTGGAAGAAGTGTGTGCCATGCTTAACGATTGGGAAGCAACACACGAACTGACTGACTTACCGCAAGACGTGTGGCAATACTTAAAAGACAACAAGTTCTTTGCGATGATCATCAAAAAGCAATACGGTGGTCTTGAGTTTTCAGCTTACGCGCAATCTTGTGTACTACAAAAGCTTACCAGTAAATCAACTTTACTATCTTCTATCGTGGGCGTACCTAACTCGTTAGGCCCAGGCGAACTACTTCAGCACTACGGTACTGACGAGCAAAAAGAACACTACTTACCTCGCCTAGCAGTGGGTGATGAAATCCCTTGTTTTGCATTAACGTCACCTGAAGCGGGCTCTGATGCTTCATCTATCCCTGACTTTGGTGTGGTATGTAAAGGTGAATGGGAAGGTGAAGAAGTATTAGGTATTAGCCTAACCTGGAACAAACGCTATATTACTTTAGCACCTGTTGCAACTGTACTTGGTCTGGCGTTTAAGATGCGCGACCCGGACGGTCTATTAGGTGATAAAGAAGAGCTAGGTATTACTTGTGCGCTTATTCCTACAAACACGCCCGGCGTAAAAATTGGCCGCCGTCACTTCCCACTGAATGTGCCGTTCCAAAATGGTCCTACACAAGGCGAAAATGTGTTTGTACCACTCGACTTCATTATCGGTGGCGCAAAAATGGCAGGACAAGGCTGGCGCATGCTAGTTGAGTGTTTGTCGGTTGGTCGTGTTATTACGCTACCTTCAAACTCTGCCGGTGGTATTAAATCCCTTGCGGTTGCAAGTGGCGCATACAGTCGCATTCGTCGCCAGTTCAAACTTCCTATCGGTAAGATGGAAGGGATTGAAGAGGCACTAGCGAAACTTGGTGGCTACGCGTATAGCTCTGATGCTGCGGTTACTATGTCAACTGGCGCGGTAGATTTGGGTGAAAAACCTTCGGTTGTTTCTGCAATTTTGAAGTACCACTTAACCGAACAAATGCGTGCTTCAACCATCCATGCCATGGATATTCATGGTGGTAAAGGGATTTGCCTAGGTCCAAACAACTACGTTGGCCGTGGTTACCAAGGTGCACCAATTGCAATTACGGTAGAAGGTGCAAACATCCTAACCCGCAACATGATCATCTATGGTCAAGGCGCTATTCGTTGTCATCCATTTGTACTAGCTGAACTTGAGGCTTGTTCTATCAAAGATAAACAAGAAGCGCTTGATAGCTTCGATAAATCCTTGATGGGTCACATCGGTTTCACTATGTCAAACTTGGTAAGAACTAAGTGGCTCGCGCTAACCGGTGCACGTTTCACCAAAGTACCATTTAACGATGAAACTGCGGTTTATTATCGTAATGCCGCTCGTTACAGTGCATCATTGGCATTAATGTCTGATATTTGTATGGCTGTATTTGGTGGCTCACTTAAGCGTAAAGAGCGTATTTCTGCACGTTTGGGCGACTTATTAAGCTACCTTTATCTGGTTTCTGCAACGCTTAAACGCTATAACGATGAAGGTCGTCGTAAAGAAGACTTACCGTTTGTGCAATGGTCTTGTCAGGAGCACTTGTACCTTTGTCAACGCGCCCTTGCTGACTTAATCAACAACATGCCTTCTGCTGCATTACGCGGCTTGTTGAAAGTGGTACTGTTCCCATTTGGTCGTCCGGTTCGTAAACCAACCGACAAAATGGAGCACAAACTTGCTCAGTTACTTCAAGTACCTAGCGAAACGCGTGACCGCCTTGCAACACACATCTACTTAAAAGATGAGCCACTGTGCTTGCTTGGTAAGCAAGAGCAGACACTAAAAGACATTCTTGCAGTAGAGCCGTTATTTGAAAAGGTATGCCGTGGTACTGGTAAAAAGTTACCGTTTATGCAACTTGATAAAGTGGCAGCAATGGGGCTTGAAGCAGGTGTACTGAGCGAAGACGAAGCAGCTAAATTGACTGCCGTTGAAGCGAAACGTCTTGCCGTTATCAACGTTGATGACTTTGACCCTGAAGAGTTACTTGCTGGTAAAGCAAGAACTAAGGAATCAAGTAAAGCAGACGCAGCATAACTATTTTTGTTTAGGTAGTGTGATCCATACTACTAATAACAATTAGCGTGGATATAAAGGTCAGAATTTTCTGACCTTTTTTCTTGGCAGATGATAGCCGGGGAATACGGCTCTAGTGATCAATATTTTAAAATAAATATCGCACCTTAAACGTCACTAAGTCTTGCACTGGTTGTTGCCATAAATCGGCGACACTACCGAACCAGTCTCTGCGCCCGACCTGCGACTTTTCAAGTGTCGAAAAGTTTGCACCTCCTCGTTGATACACTAAGAAAATATCTGAATATGCACCCATACGATAACGCAGTTTTATCTGGCTTGCTAAACGCCTATCGTCAAAGCTCGTGTCACCATAAACTTCACGAAGCTCACCATTGTTAAGTTGATAAATCGTCTTACTTTGCGCTTCAAATACCGTCCACTGTAACGAACCACTGAGTTCAAGGTTGTCGGTGATCCGGCCATTAAATTCAAACTTATTGGAAAACTCATCTCTGTCGTATTCACTCAAGCGGTTTTGCCCGTTCGCCATCAGCCAGCCATCACCGCTTCTAAAGAAATTACTCAACTTAAGGTTCCAGTTGTAGTGTGGCATCCACGTCAAATCCACGGCGTATTGCTGTGCTGAGCCTGATATTCCTTCTTGGTCAAGCTCAATACTTGCTGCCCAAGAAAAATCTCCCACATAAGGGCTTTGATAAAATACCCGAGACTCCACACGGCTTGGCATCTCAAACACCTCCGTGCCTCGCCCTAAGTTGTCTTGTTTACCGCTGGTGTAATAATCTAGCCCGAGATTGAGCTGACCACCATTTGCCAACAAAAACTGCGCTAAATATGCTTGTCTGGCCGCTAAATCTGTTCCAGCATTATTTTGCTCATGCCTCAGTGTGAGTGACTGCTTTAATCTGGTAAACCAGCTGTCTTTTGGGTGCATCGAGTATTCACCATAAAGCTCGCTCACCTGCCAGTCATTGCGTTTCATATAGCCGAGATCACGGTTATCAAATTCGTCATCCACAGCAAAGTAGCGAGCAGCGAACTTCGTCTGTAACGAAAGTTGATACTCCGCGTCTAGCGATACACCTTGACCTGTAACACTTTGTTTTTGTGTTTCTACCTCAGTTTGTAATAACGTGCCTTTGAAAGACCAAGTATCACTACGATACTGGCCATCAAGGGCATAACTCATGGCATCGCGCTCAAGAAAAGGTCGGTCTGTTTTGGTCGCAAGCACACCGGCCTGCCAGTCCTCCGTACGATAATTAGCTCTTGCTGCAAAAAACTGCTTGCCAATATCGTCCGAAAAGTCTGACTCAGACACAGCAAAGGTGCCAAATTGTACCGACTTTCCTTTATGTACAAATCGTAGCGCCGCATCTATGGGGGTGATTGCACGAGCCCCATCGTCGCTTGATGCTCCGATGCGACGCGTATGAATAAGCTTAGTGCTTTCAAGTGCAGCAACATCAAAAAGGCTAATATCTTGGGTGAAAAATGGACGTTTATCGGTGCGTAGCGTTTCTACTGCAGAATAGTTCACATCGACATCATCGATATCCACCTGACCAAAGTCAGGATTCACGGCAAGACTCACCTTCTGATGATGAGAAGGCTTGTAGAACAAATCAAAACCAACATCGGACTGGTGCTGGCGCTCTGAAGGCGAAGTACCTACAGGCGCAAATTGAGCCTGATGCGCAAAGTAAGGTACAAATGCCAATTGAGAATGCGCGGGGATCTGTGCTGTGATCTTTGGCATGGTCAGGAAGAAGTCGCTATTTGCTGTTGTATCCTCATGGTTTGCATAGATAAAATTACTTTTAAGTTCATACAACTGTACCGAAACCCCAATCTTTGCAAGTGCACGCTCGTCTCCCGGTTGAAACGACACAGTATGCCAAGGGATCAATAATTCCGTGGTCCAATACGTATCGTCAATGTGATTGGCATAGTGCCAGTCCCCATCCCAATCGTAATCCACGTTTAAGCTTGGGGTTACAACACCATCTTGCGAGCCGCCACCTAATGTCACCGAAAATTGATATGCACTACTACCATCGCCTGAAAAGTCCACAACTACCCGATTGAAGTCAGCTTGCATAAAGCGGTCATGGATATTGAATTGTCGCTTGCGCTCGACTTTATTCTGGAAGTTTTTAATACCAATATAAACGCCGTCGGCGGTTGCAAAAGCTTTTGCCGTAATTTTGTCATTGGCAGACGCTAGGGTCACAGGCACGACCTGAACAAATTGTTCAAAGTGCGTAGCAGAACCCCACTGCGGTTCATTCAATTTACCATCAATCACGATAGGTTCTGCAAGAACAGCTCCTGACATCATGGGATAACTTAAAACGAGCCAAAATTTATTGCTTTTATTCATACATACTTTCCTCAGAGTTATGCCTGCTATTGCAACAAACTTTGCCGTAAAAAGTTCTTAACTTTTTCTGAAGAAAGCTGACTTAACCTTTATAAACATTGACTTAATCTTAAGAAACGCTAACGTTATGGGAACAATTGGTTTTAATTATTGAAATTGGTACTCAGCGTGCAGGCACAGGAAGTAGAGATGGTTTGTTTTGGACATTGGCAGTTTGATCTCCAGCAAGATTGCCTAACACATAGACAAAGCCAAGAAACCGTAAAACTTGAGCCACAGATGGCAAGGTTGCTCGCGCTTTTTATTGAGTATCATAACGAAGTGCTTGAGAAATATTGGCTTACCGAGCAGCTGTGGCAACACGCGGTTGTCGAACCCAATAGCCTTTATCAGCTACTGACTAAACTGCGAAAAGTGCTTGGGGACGACCCTAAAAACCCGATTTACATCAAAACAATCCCAAAGCGGGGCTATCGCTTTATCGCGCCACTAGAAAGACATGAAATAGCGCCTCGGCATACGGCAAAACCAGTAAAAACAATCGCCAAGTCCCGTATTTTTTCACTCAGTGCCGTCGCAATGGCGGTTTTATGCTTTGGTGCAATCGCCTTTTTTAATCAAACACCGACTGAAAAAACACCATCACGCTACGAAACCTCAAGCCTCAGCCATGAGCTTGGCCTTGAATTTGACGTTGATGCCCACCAAAGCAAAGATCTCATCGCCTATGTAAAAGATTTTACCCACCTTATTATTGCCAACAAACAAGGCTTTCAATTAAATGAACATCGCTTTGATTCGCGGATCAGTTTTCCAAGTTGGAGTCCCGATTCAGACAAACTGGCTTTTTGGCAATATCAAGGTAGTGGCTGCCAACTTCATGTTATGACTGCCGCAGGGCAATTTTTTCATAGCTCGCAAATTCTTCCTTGCCAAGTTGGTACTAAACCCGTTTGGAAAAATGACAAAGAGCTCATCCTAACGTTCGGCCAATATAATGCCAAAGCAGCACACCTTTACCGGCTTGAGTCTCATCAATTGGTTAAGCTGCCACTTGCTTTGGCAGCTAATGAGCAGTTAAAAATGGCCCTTCGAGCATGGCAAGATAAAATCTATTATTTGGTTCAAGATAAACAAGGGTTAGCAAGACTACAAACGCTTGATGGCACGGTACATCTAAAGTGGTCAGCCCCAGTCACTTCAGTTGCGTTTGATGTTTATCATCAAGCCGTTATTGCGAGTCAATATGGTAGCCTATCGCGACACTTTAGAGACGGTGACAGTCAAGCCATCAAAGAGACGGAAATTGGCTTATACACAAGCTTCTCAAGCGATAATCGCGGCGATATATTCGCGGCATTGGAGAGTTTTCAAGTTAATATAAAAGACCGAGATGATTTCCCCTTATTTTCAAGCTCAAGCATCGATTATCTACCACTGACCAACAGCTTGGGGGAAACGGCATTTATGTCGAGGCGCAGCGGCGTATGCGAGGTGTATCTATATCGCGATGATAAAATCAGTCAGCTTTCCTTTCATCAGGGGCATGAGTACGTTGGTTTTTTAGTATGGAGTCCAGAGCTGAGCTATTTGGCCTCAAACCGTGATAACGATTTAGTGATATACGACCGAAAACGCCCACTCACCCAGTTCAATTCACAGCTGAGTCAGCCCGTCAAAAGCATGGGCTGGATAGATGAGCAAACACTATGGGCTTATGACGGCGAAACATTAAACCAATACAGCTTGTCTGGGGCGCTTATCAGCAGCCATGACAGTACAGCTGACTTTGTCTTTTATCACCCCGAAAGACAAACTTGGTTTGTGCTACAACAAACCCTACTGCTGGAGTACGAGACGCTCTTCGAAAGCGACTCAGAAGCGTTAAATAAATATGCGCTAAGTCAAAAGCAAACCAATCAATTTAGTAACTTAAGAATTCGCGGCAACGACATCTATTGGCAATCCGCTTGGTCAAAAGAGGACTACATTTGGCAACTCACCTTAATGCCAGAGCAAAACCCTACGCTTAAAAAAGTCGGCCACTTGATTTGGCACTACGATATCGACGCGCTTGGGGATCTACTCATAGCAAAAATGGAAAGTGTAGAAGGCGATATCAAGAAACTGACTCGCCTACCTGAAGCTGCTAACTAACGATTATCGTTACAAAAGCACATACGCGGTATAGCTCAGCACTAAGGTGCTGAGCCAAGTCATAGCTAAATGCTGTGGACTTTTTAATGCACTTAACACTAAAAGTGGCAGAAAGACATAGGGTAATAGACTCACTACACTCAGTCCTAATAACATATAGACAGGCACTGAAAAACAGACGGCAGCCGTCAGCACAATAATCCAGATACTCTGCTTTGCCGATCGCAGCTTATCTATACTCGACCAATATGCAGTGCGGTCGTAGACTTCAGGTTTGAGATCAATCGCAAGACTCGACCACCATAATAGATTTAACGTCACCAGACCCGGAACGTAATTTGCCATCAGATCGGGGCGCTCCACACTCAAAATCGCGCCAAACCATAGCACCAACACACTCATCATAATGCGCCAGAGCAACACAAAATAGTGGTTGTAAGCAAAGCTCAGCCAAAATGTCGTCAACCCTTTAACCATTACCGATAACGTCACTTTACGCGGTAGCAAGGCAGCACAGCCAAACACTATCAAGTTTACAGCAACCAAATACCAAGTAATTTCGATAACAGCAAGGCTGATGATTACTGTCATCAATAACCCAGCACTTGTCCCCAAGGGCCGATAAATAAAGCATAGGGCAACGAAGAATTGCGTCACCGCAAAAAACAGTAAGTGCCACGCTTGTGTGATTTTCTCAATTCCAATCGAGTAGCAGAGAATTAGGGTCATCAATAATAAGGGGTGAACAACAAGTACAGACAACCCATCCGCCACTTTTTGATGGATGGCACGATGTAGGATCGTGTGGTGGTAACTTCTGTGCGCTTTATCCAAAACCGCATCTCGAAACACAAACAGAATAAAGCTTTGCGCCGCAAGTAATCCCCATGCAATTTGTACCTGTGCGACGGGATTATCACTTTCTACAATTTTACCTATACCCATAAATAGTATTGCAATAAAACCTAGCAAGTACACTTGAAACAGCGCAGCTATCATCAAGCCAAATTGCTGAAGTTGCTGACCTATCGCTTGCAGCGATAGAGAGAGTGATGATTTTCTGTAGCGATAGTAATAGAGCATATTAACTACCCTGCTTCGGTGCTAAGGGAACTGAGTGAAATCCAACTTGTAAAAAAGGTTCTGGCTCATGGCTTGTCATCAGCACCATACCTGCGTAGTTTTGCACGAGTTCAACGATATACTCGCAGCCTGCCGCGTCCAAAGCCGCAGTAGGCTCATCGAGCAATAAATAAGGGGTATTACGCATCAAGGCATTAATAAGTTGGAGCTTCTTTTTATTACCAGAGGAGAGATCCGCGTAGCGCGTCATTAAAAAGGCTTCAAACTGAAAGTCGTTTACAAGCTGCGAAGGAAAATTACATTGCCATGCAGTTGATGTGAGAGTTAATAACTCTTTTGCACGCAAAAAAGCAGGGAATGGAATATTGTCTGACGCAAGTGCAACAAGTGTTTGGCGTTTATCGATTTTCTTGTCTTGTAAAAGAATGTCGCCATTGAACGCATCATCAAGCCCAGCAATCATACTCAGTAAGGTGGTTTTCCCTACGCCATTCGGCGCCGCTAAACAAATTCTATTATGGTCAAACTGTTGTGAATAATTGTCAAACAGTACCTCTTTGGAGAAGCTTTTACTTAGAGATTTTATCGTTATCATCTTGCTCTACACTATAAATCCAAATAGGGATTTATATTTATGTTTAAAAATGTAGTTGTCATAAAACTTAACCTATTACAAAAGCCAATATTTATCACCTAGTTAGAAAGTAAAATGGCGTAAATTACGTACCTTATTTTGTAACAAAGCCTTACACACTACATTTTTTAACATCTTATAAACATCATTAAGTAACCTTTCATTTTTCCATCCTATACTCTTGCTCCGAAATCGCTTAAATAAAGACCCATGTTCAAAATATTGATAAAGGAGATCAACTATGAACTTTCGTATCTTAACTGCAGCCACCCTATCCCTGTTAGCCGTTGCATGTTCGTCTGAAGATGTCGAGACCGCCAACTTCGGTTCTGACATCTATAAAAACCAATATAACCTGGTTAATGCCACCGATTATGAAATTGCATTTCACCTTGCTAATACTGAACTAGACGGTGATGAACGAAATGTCGCTGACGATAAATATCGTGTCAAAGTACTGGCTTCAGGTTCAGAGCCTGTTCGCATAACACACGAACATAACACCAACCGTGAAATCAGTTTTTATGCTGAGTCAGTAAATAAGCTTGGCATGGTCGAGCAAGAAAAAATTAAGGTAAGTAATGATCGGGATTATCACTTTGTTGTGATGCAAGACAGCAACGATACCTTAGATATAAAAGTAGTTAGAAAGTCTAAAGATGACCACGATAATAAGTTTACCGTGCGGATATTAGCTTCCAAAACAATGACATTAAATATTAACGGCTCAGACGTTGAATTTGATAAAGGTGAGGTCAGTAGTTGGTATCAAGTGGATGACTGTAACCAAGATATTATGATGGGTGATGAAGTTATAAGTCTTTGTAATGCTTCACTAGACCGTTCGTACTTACTCGTCGTCGGTGAAACCGGCTTAATGAGCACCGTTTTAGAATACTAATTAATCACCGGTTTTGAGGCTGCCGATATTCCGGCAACCTCAACGGTTAGCCGTCTAGATTTACATTTATTACGCAATTTTTATTCACAAAAAATTCAAATTTCTGCCGAAATAAGTCAATTCTATTCATTTTCAGATCGGACCACATAAAATAGTGACATTTGTCATAAGTCAGTTTTATTAAACTTTCCACCCTCAATAAAAATAGAGTTTTAGCTTTAAAAATTAATTAATTCTTTATATCTCATAGAGATAAAAAACAGCTATTAACAACTCCATATTGAAATAATTTTATAACATTTCAATTATGTTAACGCTAGATTTAATTAACATTAAATTGTCAAATTTTTCGTGTTGACACCTCGAAAACTCAGGCTTAACCTAGCCGCCATTCTTAAAACACAACAATCAAAAAATCACATTTAATATTTTTTATTTACAAAAAAAATAATCTTGTAACAAAGATAGCGACAATAGTATCGCGACAAAGCCGACCAAGTTAACGGATTGGCACACACGGGACGTTGGTTAAGTAGTACTCGCCTCTAACAAGTATGATTGGGTTTTTTAAACAGTTTCCCTTCATACAAAAATATAAGCATTGTGAAAATCACAATCAGATTCATTATTTTAGTCAGAGTAGGAAAGTCATGAACCAGTACAACACAGAAAAGGAAGCAATTCAGGTCGAGAAAAAGCTCGGTAGTATTGTTTTCATCTCGCAAGATCAGTCACTTTCTCTGGAGTCAGTGCAAGATTACGCAGCTCAGCCCTTGTCCAAAGTAAAATTGGACGAATTGGCACTAAAAGCTAGAATCGAGCAAAACCGTCAATACCTGGACAATAAATTAGCAAATCAAGAAGATATATACGGCGTGACGACTGGTTTTGGTAACTCAGCAAGTAACCGTATTTCGACTTCTCTCTCTGAAGAATTACAACAAAACCTCATTGCTTATCATGGCTGTGGCGTTGGTGATTACCTTTCAGAGTCTGATTGTGCCGCAACTTTATTGATACGTATGAACTGTAATGCCAAGGGCTTTTCGGGCGTTAGTTGGGAATTGCTGGCGCAAATGGAAACCTTCCTAAATAACCGCATCATCCCAGCTATCCCTTCTATGGGTTCAGTCGGTGCGAGTGGCGACTTAACACCACTTTCTTATGTCGGTGCCGCACTTGGTGGCAAGCGTAAAGTGTACTATCAAGGACAACTGCGTGAAACCGCTGAAGTATTAGAAGAACTAAACATTGCGCCATACAAGCTAAAGCCGAAAGAAGGTTTAGCTATCATGAATGGTACTTCGGTTATGTCTGCTATCGCCACGAATGCGCTGAAAGACATCCGCCGCGGCATTGATTTAAGCTGTAAACTGATCGCGCTTTATGTCGAGCTTATCGAAGGTCGTGCATCGCCATTCCATAAACGCGTACACGAACTTAAACCACACCGCGGACAGCAGATCTGCGCAGAGAAAATTCTAGAACGCTTAACTAACGTCGATCAGCGTTTAGGTCGCAGAAACCGTACCGATGACAACATTGAGTTTGGCAAGCAAGAAACGTTCAGGTTACAAGATAGCTATTCAATTCGCTGCTCTCCGCAAGTGTTAGGTCCATTAATTGATGCTGAGATGTGGGCATCACAGATCCTAACGACTGAAATCAACTCAGTGAACGATAACCCACTATTTGATGATGAGAACGATCTTATCCTCAACGCGGGTCACTTCTACGGTGGTCACGTTGCAGCGGTGTGCGATACCCTCAAGCCACTCGTTGCAAACATGGGCGCGTTACTTGAGCGTGAATTAGGCATTTTGGTTGATGATCGTCTTAACGGTGGAATTTCTAACAACTTGGTTGCGCGTGAAGATCTTGGCGACAAAGCTTGGGTACACCACGGTTTCAAAGCAATGCAAATTACCTCTTCTTCTCTTGTTGCAGAAGCACTTAAAAATGCAGGCCCTATGTCAGTATTTTCACGCACAACAGAAGCACTAAACCAAGACATCGTCAGCATGGGCACTATCGCCGCACGTGACCTTCGTCGTATTACAGATCTTATCAAGCCAGTTATTGCTATTCAGGCAATGGCGATCCGCCAGGCATTTTATGTTCATGGGAAAGATGCGAAAGCAGAGAAACTCAACGCACTTTCTCGAGAGTTTTTCGACGAAATTAGCAGCAACTTCCAACCAGTCATTGAAGATAGGCCGATGGATGTCGAAATCAACAATATGGTTAACGCCCTATTTAATGAGCAGTAACCCTCTCTAAGTCATTTTTGAGATGACGATAACGCCATAGCTGGCAGCTTCACTGCAGCCAGCTAGGGTTTGTTGTTGCTCAAAAACAGCTAATGAGACGTAAACTACACACCAGAGAAACTAAAAAGGATATAAAAATGAGTAGCTTAGAATCAATAACACAATTTATTAAACAAGACATCATTGTAGACAATTTAGAAGTGGTAGATAGCATTGATGAAATCGAAGATGATGCTCAACTTATCGGTGACGGCCTAGACTTAGACAGCATCGAGGTGCTCGATCTTGTGGTATCTATCGAGAAAAAATACAACCTTAAGTTCAAAGATTACCCAGAACAAACCATTCAAGAAAAAATGAAAAACGTCAGTACCTTAGCTAGCTTTGTTCACGAACAAGTTGAAGCACAAACAACAGCAGAAGCTTGTTGATCTGACCGTAACCATTTTCGCTTGGAAGGACACCATGCAAACATACAGTGCCATTCGTTCAACACTCATGCAACTGATTGAAGCTGAGTTAGAAGTAGATAAAGAACAACTAGACGTAATAAGTGACGACGCCAATTTAATTGAGGCGCCACTGTTTCTCGACTCGGTCGACCTTATGCAGTTATCTGCTGCATGTAAAAAAGCGTTCCAATTAAAAGACTTGGGCGAATTGAGCACTGTAACTTTGGCGACACTAACACGTCAAATAGCGTTAAACTTAACGCAACAAAAACAAGCAACCCCCTTAGAGACTTGGGCAGATCAAGTCACCTCTCTCAAAGAGACTGATTTACTAGAACAGATACAACGTAGTCTAGATTGTGAGATCATCGGTCAGGCTCGCCTTATCAAAGACAGCACGCCCTGCGATATCATTGTGAGCACTATGGTGTTATTAGCGCACAATATCACTCCGGTATTAAGTGCGAATGCGGCCGCGAACGCCAATGCGTTTAGCTGGCGAGAACTCACGCTTTCCAATCAAGAGGTAGAAATTCCGTTTCGTTCCATGACGGCATTTTTACAACAGCATAGCGATAAGACTATTGGCTTTGAAACGTCAGGCAGCACAGGCAAGCCACAAACTTGGCATAAATCCATCGCCTCACTCCATGCTGAAGCCGTCACCTTTGCTGACACTTTCTCGTTTGACGCAGTAGATTATTTCTGTGCTTGCGTTGATATCCGCCACATGTTCGGTTTTATTTGGGCATTTATGCTCCCTCTGCAGCTTGGCAAACCGGTGTGTTACGAACTCGGTTCAACACCGGATTTACAACCTGTAAAAGACAAACAGGTAGGTGTGATCTTAACGCCAACTATGTTTGACTTTGTGGCCGATCAGTTAAGTCAAAACCACTGCTACTTAATAAGCTCAGGTGCACCATTCAAAGGTGAGAAAGAGCAAAAACTTGCCGACCTTATTTCTTACCTATCGCTTTCAATACAAGCTTTTGAGGTACTAGGAAGCACTGAAACCGGCGGTATCGGCTATCGTCAATTAGGCAACAACGAAACGCACTTTACTAAGTTCACTGCGGTCGACATTTATCAAAATGCCGAGCACAAAACCATGTTGAGATCGCCGTTTTTAGTGGCTAATTGTGAAGAGTTTGAGCTCAAAGATAAGCTGATTTTCAGCAATGAAAACCAATTCACACACGGTGGGCGCGCAGACCAAATATTTAAATATGCAGGTAAACGCTACTCGCTACAAAGTATAGAAAAAATCCTCCAAGAACGCTTTGTGGGACTTCGCCATCGCGTCTTTTTTATCGAGGACAATAACAATAATAAAGGGGGCGAGCTGGTCGCCTTTGTCGAAGGACTATCTTGCATCCCTACACTTCAGGACATCAGAAGTTGGTTTAAAGATTTACCCACGCCGCAGGTTCATTTTTTGGCGCAATTTCCAGAAAACGAGCTCGGCAAAATCACCCTCTCGGCACTACAGGAATGCGTACATGAATAATAAACAACAAACTTTCATTACTGGTTATGGTGTGCTCTGTGCAGCAGGCGAGAATCGCCATGCGCTGCTAACTAGCATCAAGGAAAACCGCACTGGTATTGACCGCATTAATCGTTTCGACACACAGGGACTAACACACAATGTTGGGGCGCTCGCTATCAACTACGAGAACCACAGCGCAGAACATTTTGATATGGATCTGGCGAGCCAATACGCTATCCATGCCGTTACAGAAGCACTTGAGCATGCAAATTTAGCCTTAACTCAGATGGACAGTACCCGTGTGGCATTTACTCTCGGTAATGCAAACTGCGGTATGTTTTCATTGATGGAGAGCCTTAAAGGTCAGCATCAATTGGGGTTTAAGTTTTATCCACCACATCAAATTGCAACCGATGTCAGCCGCCACTTCGGTATTCAGGGCCCTGTAATAACTTTCACCTCCGCCTGTACCGCAAGTAGCAGTGCCATTGCTTTTGCTAAGCAACTTATCGAAAACGACCAAGCAGATGTCGTCATTGCTGGCGGTGCGGATGCTCTGAGCGAGCTGGTTTACGGCGGCTTTCAGTCGGTACAGTCCTTGAGTCCTGAACCTTGTGCTCCATACAGCGAAAAAATGGGATTAAGTTTAGGTGAAGGCGCAGGCTTCTTAGTCTTTGAATCGCAAACACATGCCAATCAGCGTAACGCAACGCTGCGATATCAATTGCTCGCTACAGGGTCGAGCTTAGATGCTCACCACGCTACAGCGCCTAACCCCGAGGGCGATGGTGTACGCCGCGCTTTTACGCAGACATTGTCCTATGCCCCCGTTGCAGCAAGTAATATTGAATATATCAACAGCCACGGGACTGGCACGCCAGCAAATGATGGCGCAGAGCTAAAAGGGATCCAATCAGCCATTGGTGAACAGGCCATGCGCGACGTCTCGGTTTCAAGTAGTAAATCTTACTTTGGTCATACCCTTGGTGCCGCTGGTGCCGTAGAACTTATTTCAACTTTGGTCAGCCAGGATGAAGGACTTCTACCGGCAACGCTGGGGGTCGACTCAATAAGGTCTTGTTGCCAAGCGTATCAATTAGTGACCAATCAGGCAAAACCTCAGGTTGTTGATGTTTTTGCGGTGACTAACTCAGCGTTTGGCGGTCACAACACCAGTATGCTGCTCAGTAAGCAAGAGAAAACGTCAATTAACACAGCGCCAAAACCGGTTTATCTACTTGCCGCCACCAGTCTATCTGATACTGAAGTGTACAATGCTAGACAAAATAGCACCGACCACTTTGCTGAATTTAACTTAAAACAGCAGTTCCCTGCACTTTTCCAGCGCCGTACACCGTGTGTTGCACAATTTGCCTTGGGTGCCTGTCAATTTACCTTACAAGACAGCGAGCTAGACCTTGCTCAATTACCACTGCCAGAATTCGCAGCCTACTATGCTAATCCTATTGGCTCGCTGGAAACCTTAGATAAAAACCTCGCATCATTTCAAGATGGCATTGCTGAGCTAAAAAGTACGCATTTCCCCAATACCGTCGTCAATGCCACATTAGGGCAACTGGCACTCGGCTTCGGCTTTAAAAACTCGGCCACTTGTGTGAGTGATTTAGGCAATGACTTTTTACATGCGCTTTGGAGCGCAACACTTGATATGCGTGAAGGTAGAAGTCGATATGCGATGGTATGTAGCTCGCAAGACGATACTGCGCTCTCGCAGCAAGTCTGGGCTGCACATCAATTCCAAGCAGATATCGGTCATTTTTCCAGCGCGGCGCTCTTGGCAACCAGCGAGGTGTTACCGGAAGGCTACCAACCTCTCGCAGAACTCATTGATTTTATTCAAATCAATGATGCGCAGGAACATCAAGCACTAGACAGATTATTGGCAAGCCATGCTAGGAAGTTGGGCCAAGTGGGCAATGTCGTGTTAAGTACTCATCACGACGAAGCGTTTGCCACCATTGCAGCAAGCTTGGACAGCCATTTACCACAAGCTCAACTTATAAAATATCAACCACAAAGCACGCCTCTACACAGTACAGAATTAGCAGTGCGTGCGCTAATGCATGCACTCAACACCCCAGTTGGTGATACCGAGTTAGATCAAACCCTACTCCTAAGCGTTAATCTCGCGGGAAGTATGACGGGATGTATTTTACGAACAGTAAGGAAATAAGATGACGACCGTGATCGAAGTGAAGAACTTAAGGAAGGTCTACAAAAGAACACGAAAAGTTGCCGTCGATGACGTCTCTTTTAGCGTTAGCGAAGGCGAATGTTTCGGACTCCTTGGGCCCAATGGCGCAGGAAAAACCACGACGTTGGAAATACTACAAGGCTTGCGTAGTGCAACGTCAGGTGAAGTGACGTTATTCGGTCTTAATTGGAAGCAACACGAAACCAAACTTCGCAGCCTTATGGGTGGCGTGATGCAACACAATAACCTCTACGAAAAACTCAAAGTAAAAGAGTGCGTCGAGCTATTTGCCAGCTTTTACCCAAGCTACACGCCAATTGATACGCTGCTTGAGCGCTTCAATTTAAGCGAGAAAAAAGACGCTTGGCTAAGCGAACTCAGTGGTGGGCAAAAACAACGCGTATTTTTGGCGATGGCAGTGGTTGGCCAGCCCAAGTTGGTTTTTTTAGATGAGCCAACTACGGGACTTGACCCCACGAGTCGCCAGGAATTTTGGCACATCATTAAAGATCTCAAAGAAGCCGGTACCTGTGTGATGTTAACGACACACTACATGGATGAGGCAGAGTTCTTATGCGACAACTTAGCCATCATTAATTCAGGTCAAATCATAGAGTCAGGCGCACCAAGCGACATTATTAATCGCACCTTTGAGACTCCGGTGATTAAAGAACCCAGAAAAGCCACACTCAACGACGTATTTTTGAAACTCACAGGTTCCACGATGGAGAGGGAAAGTTATGCCTGAGTTAAGTCAAACTAAGTTATATCCATTTTGGCAATTAATGATGGTCAATATTCGACCTTTTTTCCGTGATAAAGCGGTATTGCTATGGACATTCGGTTTACCTATTTTCATCGCCCTATTGTTGATCCAAGCCTTCTCTGGTGGACCAAAAATGTCTCCTATGAATGTGGTGGTGATGCATGGCGAGCAAATCGAGCAGAAATGGCTAAAAGCAATGGAGGAAGATCCGCTCGTTACCGTTACCCGCCTCTCACAAACCGATTCAATTGTGCTGGAAGACAGTTTTGCTTCCGCTCAGCTGGCGGAAGTGATCAGCTCACCAGACTCGGTGCTACGTAAGCTGCAAAATGAGGTGAGCCCTGAAGTCTACCTTGCCCCCAACGCTATGTTTTCTACTCATAACTCCGATGAGTCGTTAATGGCACGTAACTATCTATTGCGTCTTAAAGCGCAAGCTAATGGCGAAGAGATGCGAAGCAATGTCATTAGCGTTAAAGGTTATCGTTACACTGACTGGTTGATCCCTGGGATCATCGTGTTACAAGTCCTTGGTTTAGCACTAGTATCGATTGCCAACAGTTTAGTTTCAGACAGACAAAACGGCTTTTTTAAACGCCTACGCCTTTCTCCTTTCAAGCGCCGTGATTACATCATTGGGATCGTGCTCGCACGCTTATTCTTACTGGTATTCCAAATGCTGATTCTGTTCGTCGCATTTCACTTTTTATTTGGTTACACGCTGCAAGGAAACGTGCTGGATATCATTGCGGTAATGGCACTCGGTTCATTTTGTATCTGTATGCTCGGCGTGTTAGTCGGCGCCCGCAGCCAACGGGTTGAAGTCTCATCAGGGATAGCTAACTTACTTTACTTTCCGTTGATGTTCTTATCGGGCATTTATTTTGACACGGCTAACTTTCCCACTCTACTGCGAGAAATAGTTTCGTTACTGCCAACCACTGCGTTTTTGGATGCACTGCGCTTAGTCGCAAACCAAGGAGTTGAACTGGCTGCGGTAAGTCGTCAACTGATTATTTTAGGCGTCACCAGCGTGGTGTTCTTCCTCATCGTTTACTTCTGCTTTGACTGGGGAGATGAAAAATCATGATCACCGATAACTTGCCGCATAAGGCACCATTTAAGTTTGCAGACAAGATAATCGAACACTCACCAGGAGAGATGATTGTTGGACTGAAGTTTGTCTCGCATAACGAGCCTGGCCTTCAAGGACATTTTCCGGATGAGCCTATTTTCCCAGGTGTGTTAATCATTGAAACCATGGCGCAGATCAGCGGCTTGTGCTGCAACAACACGCACAAAGGGGGCATGCTGTCTTCCATAGAAAAAGCCAAATTTAGTCGCCCTGTTCGCCCCGGCGAAATCATTAAAGTAACGGCAAAACTAGAAACTGAATTTGGTGCGATGGCGCGCTTTAAAGCACAAGCACACGTTGAAGATGAGTTGGTTGCAAAAGCCGAACTCACGATTGTTTACACGGATTAAGGAACTTGGTTGTGTTTACTGGAAAGACAGTAGTAGTGACTGGCGTATCCAAAGGGATAGGCAAAGGCATCGCACTCGCCTTTTTGCAAGGTGGTGCTCGAGTATACGGTATTTGTCGCACGCAAACCCCCATCGCGGAGTTACACAAACCAGAGTATCAAGCTCGTTTCACTCAACAAAGCGGCAATATTACCGACAGCGAGTTCGTCAACTCCGCTATTCGCCAAGCGATAAGCGACACGGGTCGGGTTGATGTATTGGTGAATAACGCTGGGATCACGAATGATAGCTTGTTCTCTCAGATGTCGTACGACGCCTTTCATAACGTGTTAGATATCAACTTCAAGGGTACTTTGCTGTGTTGCCAAGCGGTGTTGCCTGTCATGACTAAGCAAGGTGAAGGCAAGATTATCAACATGGTTTCGCAAAGCGGAATAAGCGGACGTGAGGGTCAAGCCAACTACGCCACCTCAAAAGGCGCAATTATTGGCCTCACTCGGACTATTGCACGGCAATATGGTCATTGTGGTATTTACTGTAATGCACTCGCTCCGACGTTTATTGCAACCGATATGATTGATGATATCCCCGCAAGCATTATCAATCCGGTGCTTAAACACACCGCACTTGGTCGCGTTGGTAGCGTAAAAGAAATTGCTGATGCCACGCTATATCTCGCTTCTAGCGCCTCTAACTACCAAACCGGAAATGTACTTCGTCTGGATGGAGGGCTTGCGGTATGAATGCTCAAGCGTTTATTTTACTTTATCCAACAAGTGAGTTTGATAGCCACTTTGTTACCCATTTGCTGTCGCAAAAACATCCGTTACTCCTTATCAATGCAAGTGCTGAGGTGCTCGCGCATAATCCAGAGGCGAGCCATATCCACATCAACGCTCCCCTTTCGGAGTTAAACACCAAAGGATTACTAGATTGGTTTGAAATCAATAATAATCAGCAAGAAGTGATGGTACTGCATTGTGCCAATCGCCTTGATGAAAGCAAACTACTTGAAGACATTGCCGTTGGCGAGCAAGTGATTGCGCGTCTAGAAAGCGCATTTTCGGCACTCAGAGTCATCGCGGACAACCTCAGAGTGAGTGGTGGAAACCTCGTCTTTTTAACTCAATCAGACACCTTAAATTACGAGTTAGAAGCCACCGCCAGTGTCTGTAACCACGCTCATAATGCATTGATGATGACGCTCGCGCGCGAGTATCAAGGTAGCAAGCTGGCAGTTAACAGTTTTGTGTTACCGCTACTGGCTACCGATAGCAAAGCCGCAAGAATCCAAAAGCGCAACCTAAAAGGAGGCGTACTGGGTGCACGACCTGCGGTATACAGCTATCAAGACTTGGTGGAATACCTAGTCAACTTTATGAAAACCAACACCATGCTCACCGGTCAATCCATCGCATTCACACCAACGCTG
Source organism: Pseudoalteromonas sp. GCY (assembly GCF_016695175.1). Lineage (NCBI taxonomy): Bacteria > Pseudomonadati > Pseudomonadota > Gammaproteobacteria > Alteromonadales > Pseudoalteromonadaceae > Pseudoalteromonas > Pseudoalteromonas sp. GCY. Next base: position 1,271,627 of record NZ_CP068023.1, on the reverse strand, counting down.
GAGCTCAAGCTATGATGCCGGTTGACTTATACTGTTTCCATCACGCAGGTGGCTCTTCTTTGTTTTTTAGGGAATGGGCCAAACATTTACCTGCGCATTGGCAACTCCACGGCATCGACTTACCGGGCCGTGGTACTAAAGCAGGTATGCAATCTTTACGAGACTGGGATGAGGCACTTAGTCACCTAAGTAGTAGCACGCAACTTCAGCTGCGTAGTGAGCGGTTGTGCGTGTTCTTTGGTCACAGCCTTGGCGGGATGGTGGCTTATAAGCTTGCCGATCATCTTGCTAAACACGCACTGACAACACCGGATTTACTCTGTTTATCTGGGTGCCGCGCGCCAAGTATTCCCTCGGCTACCCAGTACTCAAAATTGACTGACTCGGACTTGCTCACGACTTTATATCATCTCGACATGCTGCCTAAACATCGTTTAACGAAGGATGTAGAAGCGGTTGTGGCCGCCATGTTTAAAGACGACTTTATGTTAGCCGAGCAACCCGTCAGTACTGACATCACGTTGACGATGCCGGTCGAACTGATCCTCGCCACACAAGATCACTTGGTTAAGCCTGAGTCACACCAAGCTTGGTCTGAGTACTGCGAGAACCATTTTCAGCACCATCATGTCGATGGCTGTCATATGTATTTACAACAACGCCCAACGCTGGCGTGTGAGGTGATTGTCGCCGCAGTAGCGCGACACCTAGCTCGCTTGCAGCAAACAAAATACCAAAAAGCAAACTGGCAAAAGCCGTTGTGTTAAGGCGAAAAAACAAGGATCACGCAATGAACTCACTGTCCAATTCCGCCAATTTCAAGTCTCTGACAACGAGGCAACTTCACGTATGGCAAGCCCAACAGCTTGATTTGGCAAATCCAGTATATAACATCGCTTGCGCGGTACAGTTTACCGGCGGGCTCACAGCCGAGGCACTGCAGCAAGCCTTGGTGTTGCTATTTGCAAGGCACCCAGTTTTATCGAGTCGTATTGATGAGGCTCAAGGCGAACCACAACTCGAATTATTAGCCAGTGCCCCTAAGTTATTGGCCGTGCCTGATGAGATTGCCGCTTTTAGTGACTCTGTCACCGCCAAAACCTTAATTGAGCAAGCTATCGATATCACTAAAGAGACCTTTCAATTCTACGCTTGTAGCTCAGAAACTCGGTTGCTATTGACCATCAAAGGGCATCACATCAACTGTGACCAGTGGGCATTGCAAGTACTAATGAGCGATTTACTCGCATGTGTAGAAGCGGTGCTTGATAACTCTGAACTTGATCTCGCCCCCCTTGATTATCAAGTGATGTTTGAAGAAAAGCCTGAGCGTGCAGCAACTTCACAAAAGAGCGAACTCTATCCTATCGATTTTTATCAGAGTAATACTGAGGCACTAACGCACCATTATGACGGCATCGCGTTTCGTGAAGAAAACCCAGAGGCACTCAAACAAGTAAAACAGGCCGCCTCTCAAGCTGGTGTCACGAGTTTTAGCGTCGTGCTTGCCAGCGTCTTTTTGACTTTATTTCATACCACCGGGCAAACCGATTTGACCATAGGGATCCCGATGGCTCGCCGCACCCGTAAAACACGCGCGATCTTAGGTCATTATTCAGACGTTGAAACGGTTTCTATTTGCGACATTGAGCAGTACACAGGCGCATCGCTTATCAGTGAAGTCAGTAACCAGCTCACCCAATTACTGCTTTCAGGAAATAATAATAAAGACGCTGCAAAGCATATTAATGTCACCTGTAACTACTTAGCCAAGCTAAAAAGCAACGGCATTCGTCCAGGGATCACTCCGTTGATGATTGGTCGCCAAGGGTACGAACTTGCTTTGGGCACAGCGGGAGATACCATTATCAAAGGGGTATCCATTGAGCCCGGTGTTTCACAATTTGATATCGAATTTACGCATTTTGAAACCGAAGGTGGCCTTTGTCGTAAAGTGGTCGCCGCTAAGTCTGTCTTTTCTCGCGTGGCAATGACACGGATCACCGATATTCAGGCGCGCTTTATTGAATTACTTACCCACTCTAGCGATCTTAATATCGCCGAACTGCCAGTACTGGATGAAGAAGAGCAAAAGCTTATCTTGGCGCGCAGCAATCAAGATAATGAAACGTTCTTTTCTGACACCACTTTAAATCACTGGTTTGAACAAGCGGTAAGTAAGCATCCAGATCAAATCGCGCTACAAACCCAAACACAATCTATCGATTATAAAACCCTTAACGCCAGAGCCAACGCCCTTGCCTTGCATTTACGGGCGCAATATCAGTCTCAGTATCAACAAGCCCTCACTGCCGATACGTTAATTGCGCTGTACATGCAGCCTTCTATCGAGATGCTGATTGCAATTCTTGCTGTCACTAAAGCGGGTGCGGCTTATGTGCCCCTGTCTCCCGACCATGCAAGCGAGCGAACAACCTTTATTCTAAGTGATACCAACCCAAGCCTGTTGATTGTCGACGAGCAAGAGTATGCCGCCGCACAAGACAAATGCCGTTTGGCGGAGGTGGCTTGCCCATTAGTTACACCACTCAATGCCCAGCAACAAAGCGACACAGCCCCTGTCATCAGCCAATCACCGCAGGACTTGGTATACATCATTTATACCTCAGGTACGACTGGCCAACCAAAAGGCGTGATGCAAACTCATGAAAACGTCGCTCGATTGTTCACGGCGACGGAGCAAGATTATGGCTTTGACCATCACGATACTTGGGTGCTTTACCATGCCTATACTTTTGACTTTAGTGTATGGGAAATGTGGGGCGCCCTACTTTATGGCGGTAAACTCTGTATTCCTGACAACAGCCTGATCCGTGATTTTGAGGCCTTTGCAGACTACTGCTCAGATAATCAAGTGACTGTGCTTAATCAGACTCCTGCCGCATTCTATGAATTTAGTGCAGCGGCACTAAACGCAAAATTGAATTTTGACAAACTGAGGTATGTGATTTTCGGCGGTGACAAACTCAACCCCGAAATGCTCAACCCTTGGTGGAACTGCTACGGCGATGAACAGCCGCTATTGGTCAACATGTATGGGATCACTGAAACCACGGTGCATGTCACCTATAAAGCACTCACGCAACAATCAAGTTCTAAAGCCTCTCATATCGGTAGACCCATATTAGATATGAAAGCGTATGTACTAAATTCCAAATTGCAGTTGGTCGAACCCGGTGCCTGCGGTGAGTTATATATTGGCGGTGCGGGTCTTGCTCGTGGTTATTTAAACCGCGAAGCGCTCAGTCAAGAACGCTTTATTAGCAGCCCATACGCAAGCGAACAAGATATTCAACAAGGACGAGCCAGACTGTATAAAACCGGTGACTTGGCAAGACGTCTACCGGATGGTGAGTTGGAGTATATCGGTCGTAACGATAATCAGGTGAAGATCCGAGGCTATCGCATTGAGCTTGGTGAAATCGAAAGCGTGATCAACCAACTGCCTGAAGTCGCCCAAGCTGTGGTTATCGACCGCACTTTACAAGGCGTCTCCTATCTTGCCGCTTACCTGAAATTTAAACCTGAATTTATCGGCCAAATTGAGCAAGTCAAAGCACAAGTATCGCAAGCACTTCCTAATTATATGCAGCCAAAAACCTGGACGGAACTGGCTGAAATTCCACTAACCGGTAACGGTAAGCTAGACCGCAAAGCCTTGCCTGAGCCAGAGCTTACGAGTCAAAGCGAATACGTGGCTCCAGAGGATGAAACCGAAGCGCTATTGTGCGAGGCATTTAAATCGTTACTGGGCATTGAACAGGTTAGTACCAAAGACGACTTTTTCGCCATCGGCGGCGATTCAATTCTCACGATTCAACTCGTTGCTTTGCTCAGAAAGCAAGGCATTGAACTACAAGTAAAAGATATCTTTGACTGTCCAACTGCAGCGGCGTTGAGTCAACGTATTGTTAGCGTACAAGCGACTCAACGAGAGATAATACAAGAGCAAGGCCTGCTGAGCGGACGCTTTGATCTACTGCCAATTCAACAATGGTTTTTCAATAAAGCACTACCGGAGGAGAATCATTGGAATCAGGCATTTGCAATCAGGATCCCAAGCGGCTTTAGCCAAACTCAATTACAAGAGGCGCTACACAGTTTAAGTGATCAACATGATATGTTGCGCACAACCTTTATGGAATTTGAAGGCCATATTACGCAAGAATATAACGATGTTAGTACGATGGCGCCACTCAACGTCCTTAACGGCAAGTCGCACGATGTACAAGCAGAGCTCAACGCGCGACAAAGCCAGTTCGATATTTGTAATGGCCCACTTTGGCAAGTTACACATATCGAAGCGTTTTGCGAAGACTACGACCTGCTTCACTTTGCGCTTCACCACTTAATCATCGATGCGGTTTCTTGGCGGATCATCGCGCAAGATCTGCAAACCCTTCTAGCACAAGGAGAGTTGCTGAGTAAACGCACCAGCTATCGACAATGGGTAGAAATGATGCAAGCGTACCCGGCAGCACACCCGCAAGAAATGGCATTTTGGCAGCGTTTAGCAACCAACTTACCAAGCTATCCGCCAAGCATGGCTGCAACACCGTCAACCGCTTGGTTAGAGCTAGACGCGCACACCACGGCCCGCTTAATACGTGACGCGAATGCTGGCTTCAATACGCAAGGTGAAGAGTTACTACTGGCTGCTTTGTGCCAAGCATTGAGTAAAACCTTTAAGCAAACTCAGCATGCTATCACGTTGGAAAGTCATGGTCGTGAAATGTGGCGTGATGATGCTGATATCAACCAAACAATTGGCTGGTTCACTTGCTTGTACCCGCTACGCCTGACTCAACAAGCGACACTAAGCGACACCATTATTGATGCCAAAGAAGCGCTACGCCAGATCCCGAATAAAGGTCTTGGTTTTGGTAGTGCACAACTGCAAGACACCAACTTAACGTTGCCAAGTATCAGTTTTAACTACCTAGGCCAAATGGGTGGGCAAAGCGATGCGCTTTGGCAAATAGACAACCAACTGCAAACCGAGACAAGTTCTGCACAAAACGGCTCGGATCTGATCCTCGATATCAATGCGCTGGTTCAGGGCGAGCAACTCAGGATCAAAGTGGATTCATTGCTAGATGGCAATCTTACCGATGCCTTCGCTACTCACTTAACACAAGCGCTACATGACGTATTGGATACGGCGCTCGAGGCGAAAAAGCGCGGCGGTGTATGCACCCCTAGCGATTTTGGCGCGGGCTCGCTTTCTCAGGAGCAACTAGCTGCACTGCAATCTCAGTTAAGTGAAACACAACTAGAACAAACCACGACTCAGTCTGAAAAAACACAAGAATTAGAGATTTAAACCATGTTGAATTTATGCCAATCACTTGCAAAGGATAACATTGCGCTTTGGGCCAATGGAGACAAACTTAAGATTGTCCATGGTGAGCAAGGACTCAGCCAACAATGGGTTGACTACCTCAAAGCAAATAAAGCCGCATTATTAGATTACCTTGTATCGCAGCAAGTTTTTTCCGAACAAGATTTTGAACAGTTGCTAGCGACTGAACATAAAAAGGCATCTGAGATCCGTGCCATCTTTGATGCTAACAGTATGCAAAAAGGTTTTGTTTATCATCACCTTGCCCAACCAAATGACGATGCTTATCGAGTTCAGCTAGTCATCGATTACCATCAAGCACTCAATGTTGATGCTTACCAACAGGCTTGGATCTTGGCATCAATGCGTTACCCTGCGCTGCGTACTGCGTTCAACTGGGAAAATGAAATCATCCAAGTGATCAAAGGAGGGGCCGGATTTACCCCAAATCACTTTAGTTTTCACGACTTCAGTACGTTAGACCAAATTGAACAACAGACGCGTATCGATAAGCTCATTCACGACGACCGTAATACGCCTTTCGATCTGACTCAACCGGGATTAATGCGTTTTGCTATCGTCAAACGCGCTGATACACATTACACCCTAATTAAAGCAGAACACCACAGCATTAGCGATGGCTGGAGCTTTCCAGTGATGCTGCAAACCGTGCATCAAAACTACGCCAAACTAACCAAAGGCGAGCCGGTCATTGTTGAAGAAGAAACGGCTTACCTACAAACACAAGCGCGCTATCAGCAAAACCAAAAATCTAGCGATAGGTATTGGCAAACCCAAAAAGCACAATTTGGTGAGCTCAATGATATCAACCGCTTATTGAGTAAAAATATTGACCAATCTGGCTCGTCACAGATCCAAAAAGCAGCTGCGAGCGAATTAAAGCTCTCCTCAAAGAGCCATCAGCAGCTCAAAGCGTTTGCTAAGCAACACGGACTAACGCTGAACGTCTTAATGCAATTTGCTTGGCATAAAGTACTGCAATATTACTGCGACGCTGAGCAAACCATAGTAGGCACCACCGTCTCAGGTCGTGAACTACCCATTGACGGGATCCATGCCAGTGTTGGTTTATATATCAATACCCTACCTCTTGCCCTTGATTGGCAAGAAACAGCCAGTATTCGCACCCAGCTTACGGCGCTGAAAGAAAAAATTGCAGAACTTAATGGCAACAGCAGTGTTTCACTGTCGCAACTACAAGAGCCGAATACTCGCCTGTTCAACAGTCTATTTGTATTTGAAAACTATCCGACGCCAGCGGGACAAGACGTACTCGAATGGTCGTTCGATAAGATGATTGAGAAAGTAGACTATCCGCTCACCATCAGCATTGTTGAACAACAAGATATCTTGCTACTTAAGTTGAGCTTCTGCGAAACCATGCTGGCACCAAGCAAAGCACAGCGATTGCTCACCCAAATGACATTGGTGTTAGATGCCATTATTGCTGATGAAAACCAGCCGCATAACCAAATTTCTTTGTTAAGTAATGATGAGCGAGCACCAATGGTTGAGGTAGATGAGCATGCGGATTATTTGCACTCTACTATCCATGAGTTGGTTGCTCAGCAAGCACAAAAAACGCCAGCTCGAATAGCGCTGGTTGAAGGCGAAATGCAGCTGACCTACCAAGAATTAGAACAAAGCGCGAATAAGCTTGCCGCCTACATTAAAGATCATGTGGACGTTGGCGCTAACCATCGCTTTGTTGGGCTTTTCTGTGAACGCTCTATTGCAATGGTAATCGCAAAACTGGCTATCCTAAAGGCGGGTTGCGCTTATGTACCGCTTAATCCTGATTATCCAGATCAGCGCATAGAGTATATGCTCAACGACACGCAACTTGGTTTGATTTTAACACAAAGCGAGCTGCGCCCGCGTATCGAAACACTCGTTGCAAGTTGTGATGCAGAGCCGCAAATTACCTGCTTAGATAGCTTGTCTTTGTCTGATGCAGCGCCCGTACTATCAGGTGCACATGCGCAAACCGAAGCCTATGTGATCTATACATCGGGTACGACAGGTGAGCCAAAGGGCGTGGTCGTTCCACACCGTGGCGTTGTTTCTTTGGTACAAGATACTGATTTAATAAACACGTCAGAAAACGACGTGTTTATTCACCTATCTAATCCAAATTTTGACGCCGCAACGTTTGAAATTTGGACACCACTAATAAACGGCTGCAAATTAGTTGTAGCAAGTGCGCAACAAGGCGCGGATCCTGACAGCCTATCAAGGTTAATTAAACAACACGGTGTTAGTGTACTTTGGCTAACGCGCACACTGTTTGATTCGATGTATTTACAACAACCTGATATTTATGACAATGTCCGCTGCGTACTGACAGGCGGTGAGGCAATTACTCCAAGCATAGTTAAACGCATTCTCGCCAGAGATACGCGACCAGAGTTGGTGATAAACGCGTATGGCCCAACTGAAAGCACAACATTCACCACTTTCTATCCATGCGCCAATATTGATGGCCCGGTGCCCATCGGCCAAGCCGTAAATCATCGCCAAGTATTATTGCTTGATAAACATCTTAATCCAGTGCCATACGGCGCGACAGGCGAGATATTTATAGCAGGAGCCGGACTTGCGTGTGGCTACCTTAATAAACCAGAAATGAGTGCTGCGCGCTTTATCGATAACCCCTTTGCAAGCGCAAAGGCCAAACAATTCGGGCTAGATAAACTGTATAAAACGGGAGACTTAGGACGTTGGTCCGAGTCTGGCGTACTAGAGTTTTTAGGCCGTAACGATCACCAAGTGAAGATCCGCGGGTTTAGGATTGAGCTTGCTGAAATAGAAGCACAGCTCAACGAATTGGCGCAAGTGAAAGTCGCCGCGGTGGTGGTATTCGAACAAGCGGGCAACAAGCAACTTGCCGCATACGTGGTGCCAGAGCACGGTGAGTTAGACCTAAATGCAGTAAAACAGGAACTGGCTCAGGTTTTACCTAGCTATATGATCCCAAGCTACTTTGAAGTGATGTCGGCGTTACCATTTAACAACAATGGTAAGCTGGATCACAAGCAATTGCCTACTCCAACCGTTGTGGATGAAGACAACTATCAAGCACCGAGCAGCGAATTAGAAAAACAATTGTGTGGTATTTGGCAGTCAGTATTGGGCCTAGAAAAAGTGGGCGTTAATGATGACTTTTTCAAAGTCGGTGGCGATTCTATTGTCAGTATTCAACTTGTGTCTGCGCTGCGTAAAGCTGGCTTTAACCTTCAGGTTAAAGACATCATTGACGCCCCAAGCGTGGCAGCGCAGGCCTATTTAATTCAACACGTTAGCACTGAAACCATTGAACTTATCACGGAGCAAGGTAGGTTAAGTGGTGAGTTTGCACTACTGCCTATCCAACAGTGGTTTTTCGATTTAGGGCTACCAAATCCACACCATTGGAACCAAGCATTTACCCTTAACTTACCTGCACACATTGAACACACGGGGCTGACTCAAGCTATTCAAGCGCTGAGCGAGCATCATGACATGCTACGTTGTCACTTTGTTCAGACCAGCAACGGGGTAAAACAAGCGTACCAAGCGGCGATAGAGTTTGAAGTCCCATTACTTGATGCAACGACTCTGAGTAAAGACGCGTTATTTAACGAATTGACCAAACTACAAAGTCAATTTGATTTATTCAATGGCCCCCTGTGGCAGGCAGCGTTGGTGAAAACGGCCGAGGGCAGTCAGGTATTCTTTGCCTTCCATCATGCCATTATTGATGTGGTATCGTGGCGGGTGTTAAGCCAAGACTTACAAACCCTATTAAGTGGTGAAGCACTAACAGACAAGCTTACTAGCTATCGTCAGTGGGTGGATGCCATTGCCACCTACCCTTCGGCTCATCCTGAGCAAGCGTACTATTGGCAGCAGGTACAAAAAGGCTTTACTAGCCAACCCACTTACACTTACTCAGCACAATCACAATATGGCATCACGTTTGAGCAAGAAACGACCGCTAAATTGCTACGAGATGCCAATCTTGGTTTGAATACTGACATTAACGACTTGCTTTTGGCGGCACTCAATATTGCCCTACACAGCACTTTTGACAGTACCGTTAATCATATTCAACTTGAAGGTCATGGTCGTGAAAATATAGATCCGCGCTTGGATGTGTCGCAAACCTTAGGCTGGTTTACCAGTATGTATCCTGTGCGCCTTGAACACCACGACGACGTTATTGCAACCATCGCAAACACCAAAGAAATGCTGCGCCACATTCCGGATAAAGGCGTGGGCTATGGCGCTTTTGTGCAAGCAGACAAAGTCAGCGCAATTCGCCCTCAGGTGAGCTTTAACTACCTAGGTCAATTGAATCAGCAACAACAGCAAAGCCGAGACTGGCAGCTGGATGATACTCAAGCAGGCTATGTGATGACTGAGGCAAACGCTCAGGCTGACAATGCACTGCTGCTCAACATCAATGGCGCAGTTCGCGGTGACACACTTCACTTTGATGTGGTTTCGAGGTTGAACCAGTCGCAATCGCTGGCATTTGTTGAGCACTTTGAAATGGCGCTTCATCAGGTCATTAATGCAAGCTGTGAACTAGCGGCGCAAACACCACAGCAAACCCCTAGCGATTTGGGATTAAGCGACTTGTCTTATGGCCATTATCAAGCGCTGAGCAAGCACTATAATATCGAAGCGCTTTACCCAGCTAATAGCTTGCAACAAGGCTTTATCTATCATGCTGTTAACTTCCCAACGGATGATGCCTATCGGGTGCAGTTGGTCATGGATATTGAACAAGCGCTAGAGGTTGAACATTTTATTCATGCCTGGCATTTAGCGTCGCTTCGCTTCCCTATTCTTCGCACCGCTTTTGATTGGCAAGAGTGTCTACTCCAAGTGGTGTGTCGCGACGCCAGCATTGATGACAGTCACTTCACCATAGTAGATCTGTCATCTCTTGACGAGCACGGCCAACAGCAAGCCATCAGCAAAGCTCAAGCCGAAGATCGACAAGTTCCGTTTGACCTAAGTCAACCGGGGCTAATTCGCTTCACCTTGTTTAAGCGCGGTGAAAACCTCTACACACTTATCAAAACCGAGCACCATGCCATTAATGATGGCTGGAGTGGGCCGTTAATGCTGCAAGCTGTCGCGGGGTATTATCGCCAGCTTTGTGCTGGGAAAACACCAGAGGTGCAAGCGCAGCAAACCTATTTAGAGGCGCAAGCTTATTACCTTAAAAATGCCAAGCAAACTCATGCATATTGGCAGCAACAACAAGCCGAATTTGATACCGCAAACGATATTAACTTATTACTTGGTGGCCAGTATGACTTGTCGCAAAGTCGAATTGTTGAGCAAGTGCAATCGGTGCAGTTTAGCCTTCAAGGCGAGGCGTTTAGGTCGCTACAACATACTTGTCAACAAGCTGGCGTAACCCTCAACGTTGCACTGCAATTTGCTTGGCATAAGTTACTGCAAACCTATTCTGGTGATAGCCAAACGATTGTTGGTAGCACAGTTTCCGGTCGTGAAATTCCAGTCAATGGGATTGAACAAGCGGTCGGTTTGTTCATCAACACCTTACCTTTAGTGGTGAATTGGCAAGCAGAAGCAAGCTGTAATGACATCCTCAAAGCCATTCAAAAAGGCGTAGCTGCACTCAATAGCCACAGCGACATGAGCTTGTCGAAGCTGCAGCGTGATGGTCAACGCTTGTTTCATACCCTCTTCGTATTTGAAAACTACCCGACTCCAGAAAATACTGGCAGCTGGAAGTTCAGAGAATCAATAGAGAAAGGCGACTATCCGCTTTCTGTGGTGGCCCAAAGCGAGCAAGACCGCTTAGACTTTGTGATGCATTACAACGGGGAATGGCTAAGCACCGCGCGGGCAGAGTGGATCCTTGACCAAGTACAAGCTATTTTGGTTCAGCTTGGGGAGCGACTGACACAAAGCCATCAAAGCATTAGCATGGTCAATAACCAAATGCAGACAACGCTTAGCCAATGGCACAACAACGCCGAGTCATTTACCAACGATAAAGATCTCGCAAGCTTAGTAGAGCAGCACGCCACTAACACCCCTGAGCAGACCGCCATGTTAACCAGCAGCGGTGAAGCGCTGTCTTATGCCGAAGTGAACGGTAAAGCCAACGCCCTTGCGAAGCAAATCCTTGCTCAGCACCCCAAAGCCCAAGCTGGCCTATTGCCTGCCGATACCCCTATCGCCCTCTACTTTTCTCGCAGTAGCGAGATGCTCATTGCTATTTTGGCCGTGCTCAAAGCCGGTGGTGCCTATGTGCCTGTTTCACCAGATTACCCCGAAGCTCGGGTTGAGTTTATTTTAACTGACACCAACACCGACTTAGTGCTAACGCAGGAAAGCCACTTGCCGTCACTTAACCCTGTGCTTGGAAAAGTGGCGGCGCTCAGTGTGAATACCCATGCGCTGGCGGTAGAGCACGAGAACTTAGTGCGCCCAACGGCGTTGGCTAACTTGGCTTATATCATCTACACCTCAGGGACAACCGGACAACCAAAAGGCGTAATGCTCACTCAGCACAATGTGCTTTATTATCTTCACGCCTTAACCAGCCAGTTAGGTGACAAGTATCGTAATATCGACTTTTCTTCTAACTACTGTTTTGACCTGTCGGTGACGACCACCTTATGCCCGCTCCTTGCTGGACAAACGGTGTGTGTCTATGAAGGCGATATTCTTGATGCCGCCGCTTTTAGAGCTCACCTAAGTGCCGCGAATGTTGGCTTTGTGAAAACCACACCTAGTCTTGCCATGGCGCTATTGCCTGGCAGCGATGCACAAGTTGATGCCCTAATGCTCGGTGGTGAAGCGCTGACTGAGCAGGCCATTGCCGCATTAAGCGACCATGTGAACGCTATCTTCGATGAATATGGCCCAACGGAAGCCACGGTCGGTGCGATGCTAGCACAGGCCTACCCACGTCTTCATCAAGGCATAGGTAAAGCTTACCCTAACGTTAATCTTCATGTGTTATCTGAGTCGCTCCAGCCCATGCCTATTGGCGCGCCGGGTGAGTTGTATATTTCAGGCCTTGGGGTTGCCCGTGGTTACTTAAACCGCCCAGAACTCAATGCCGAGCGCTTTATTGATAATCCATTTAGTCACGACCCCGCCCATAGCAAGCTGTACAAAACCGGTGACCTTGCCCGCTTCCTAGACAACGGCGACTTGGTGTATCTCGGTCGTAACGATGAGCAAGTGAAAATTCGTGGTTATCGTGTCGAATTAGGCGAGATTGCGGCAGCCATTGTCAACCAGCAAGGCGTACAAAACGCAGTGGTGATTGATGTGCCTGCACCGCAAGGCAAAGCACTGGCTGCTTACCTTGTTGCAGAGCCCACCCTTGAGCTCACTGAATTAAAGCTCGCCCTAAGTGCTGCTTTACCCGAATACATGGTGCCCAGTCACTTTACCCTAATCGAGCATATTCCACTCACAGGTAACGGTAAGCTTGACCGCAAGGCACTTCCCGCACCAGAGCTTCAAGCCGACAACCTTTATGTGGCACCGCGTAATGCCTTAGAGACCCAACTTTGTGAGATTTGGCAGCAGGTACTCGGCCTTGAGCAAGTGGGGATTGAGGATAATTTCTTCAGTATTGGGGGGGACTCTATCTCGGCTATCCGGTTGATGAATGCGTGTAATAAAGCACTGGATTTAAACATCCCAATTTCAGCCTTGTTTGAGCATACCCACATTGCCGCAATCGTCGACAACTTAGAGACGCTGAGCGTGGATATCGAGATAAAAGCAGACTCCGGATCACAACAAGAACAAACTAATAGCATGAGGATTTAACCATGTTGTCATTGCTCGCTGAACTGAAAGATCACAATCTCTCAATCTGGTTGCAAGACGGCGGACTAGAGCTGTCATTTGGCGCGCAAGCGCCAGATGCTGCGCTTGTTGCAAAGTTAAAGTCAAACAAAACGCAGTTAATGGATTACCTTGAAGCAAAAGCAATTTTTTCAAAGGATGCGTTTAATACACTGCCAGAATTAAACCGCTATCCGCTTTCGTTTGCGCAAGAGCGTTTATTATTTATCGAACGCTTAGAAAATGGCACCAACGCTTATCATATTCCGTTTTTGGTTAAACTCTCTTATCACACAGAGCTTGCGCGATTAACGCAAGCACTGAATATCGTGTTAGATAGGCATGAAGTACTTCGCAGTGTCTATCGTCAAGACGAGCAAGGCCACGACTATCAAGAAGTGTTGAGCGCTTGTATTGAAATTACGCCTAGCCCTGTGGCTGACTTAGCTGCGCTTAATACGGCTGTTAAACAAGCGATCAGTACACCATTTGACTTAGCCAATGAGCCTATGTTCAAGGTTTGCTGTTGGACAGTAGGCGCTGAACGTTACGTGCTATTTATGTGGCACCATATTGCGTTTGATGGCTGGTCCACCGAAATCTTTATGCGTGAGCTACACCAAGCCTATTTTATGCTAGCTTCAGGCAAAACGCCTGAGCTACCAGCGCTTGAGTTACAGTACCAAGATTACGCAAAATGGCAGCGCGAGTATCTCAGCGGCGATACTTTAGCTAAGCTTTTAGACCACTGGACTGATGCACTTGCAGGCGCTGAGCAGCTTGAATTACATTCGCCACTACCAAGACCAAATGAATACCAATATCACGGTGCTGACCACCGTATTCATTTGGGTCAGGAACGAAGCGAAGCCCTAAAGGCCATAGCCAAAACGCAGCAAACCAGTCTTTATGTGGTGCTGCTCAGCAGTTGGGCATTGACATTACAAGCAACCAGCGGTCAGTCAGATTTAGTTATCGGTACGCCGTCTGACAACCGTCATCTAAGCCAGACACAAAATCTTATTGGCTTTTTGGTCAATAGCTTAGCCCTGCCAGTTCATATTGATAACGCACTCGACTTTAATGCCTTAATCCAACAAGTGCACCAAACCTTAAAAGCCGCAAAGGCGCACCAAGACCTGCCATTTGATAAATTGGTCGACGCCCTAAAATTACAACGGGATCCGTCTCGCCACCCGCTATTTCAAATGATGTTTGCGCTTGAACAATTTAAAAATAACAGCGACGACAGCAGCCAACAGCTGTTTACGCCAGTGGATGAGTCACAAGTAAAAGCGCTCCATAAAGTGGCAAAGTTCGACATTAGTTTACTGCTACAAAATGGTGACGAAGAAGTCTTTGGTGATATTAACTATGCCACCGCGCTATTTCCAAGTGACTGGATCGCAACTCTTGCTGAGCGCTTTATCAATATTATCGATCAGGTGATCGCAAGAGCTGCGCAGCCACTTGCAAAGATAGCCTTACAAAATAGAACTGAGACTAACACAATACGTGCTTGGCACAACAACGCCGAGTCGTTTGCCACTGATAAAGATCTCGCAAGCTTAGTAGAGCAGCACGCCGCTAACACCCCTGAGCAAACGGCCATGTTAACCAGCAGCGGTGAAGCGCTGTCTTATGCCGAAGTGAACGGTAAAGCCAATGCCCTTGCACAGCAAATCCTTGCTCAGCACCCCAAAGCCCAAGCTGGCCTATTGCCTGCCGATACCCCTATCGCCCTCTACTTTTCTCGCAGTAGCGAGATGCTTATTGCTATTTTGGCCGTGCTCAAAGCCGGTGGTACCTATGTGCCTGTTTCACCAGATTACCCCGAAGCTCGGGTTGAATTTATTTTAACCGACACCAACACCGACTTAGTGCTAACGCAGGAAAGCCACTTGCCGTCACTTAACCCTGTGCTTGGAAAAGTGGCGGCGCTCGGCGTGAATGCGCTCGGCGTGAAGGCGCTCAGTGTGAATACCCGTGCACTTGCAGTGGAGTCAGAGAACCTAACCCGTCCAACTGCGTTGGCTAACTTGGCTTATATCATCTACACCTCAGGGACAACCGGACAACCAAAAGGCGTAATGCTCACTCAGCACAATGTGCTTTATTATCTTCACGCCTTAACCAGCCAGTTAGGTGACAAGTATCGTAATATCGACTTTTCTTCTAACTACTGTTTTGACCTGTCGGTGACGACCACCTTATGCCCGCTCCTTGCTGGACAAACGGTGTGTGTCTATGAAGGCGATATTCTTGATGCCGCCGCTTTTAGAGCTCACCTAAGTGCCGCGAATGTTGGCTTTGTGAAAACCACACCTAGTCTTGCCATGGCGCTATTGCCTGACAGCGATGCACAAGTTGATGCCCTAATGCTCGGTGGTGAAGCGCTGACTGAGCAGGCCATTGCCGCATTAAGCGACCATGTGAACGCTATCTTCGATGAATATGGCCCAACGGAAGCCACGGTCGGTGCGATGCTAGCACAGGCCTACCCACGTCTTCATCAAGGCATAGGTAAAGCTTACCCTAACGTTAATCTTCATGTGTTATCTGAGTCGCTCCAGCCCATGCCTATTGGCGCGCCGGGTGAGTTGTATATTTCAGGCCTTGGGGTTGCCCGTGGTTACTTAAACCGCCCAGAACTCAATGCCGAGCGCTTTATTGATAATCCATTTAGTCACGACCCCGCCCATAGCAAGCTGTACAAAACCGGTGACCTTGCCCGCTTCCTAGACAACGGCGACTTGGTGTATCTCGGTCGTAACGATGAGCAAGTGAAAATTCGTGGTTATCGTGTCGAATTAGGCGAGATTGCGGCAGCCATTGTCAACCAGCAAGGCGTACAAAACGCAGTGGTAATTGATGTGCCTGCACCGCAAGGCAAAGCATTAGCCGCTTATCTTGTTGCAGAGCCCACCCTTGAGCTCACTGAATTAAAACTCGCGCTAAGTGCTGCTTTACCTGAATACATGGTGCCCAGTCACTTTACCCTAATCGAGCATATTCCACTCACAGGTAACGGTAAGCTTGACCGCAAGGCACTTCCCGCACCAGAGCTTCAAGCCGACAACCTTTATGTGGCACCGCGTAATGACTTAGAGACCCAACTTTGTGAGATTTGGCAGCAGGTACTTGGCCTTGAGCAAGTGGGGATTGAGGATAACTTCTTCCAAATCGGCGGCGATTCAATTGTCAGTATTCAGCTGGTTTCACGCTTAAGAGAAGCAGGATTAACGGTACAAGTTAAAGAGATATTTGCCGCCCCAACTCCCGCGCGGCTGGCAAAACTTATCAGTTCGAATGGCGATAAGAAGGTTACGATAAAAACCGAACAAGGCCAGCTTGAAGGCGAGTTCGATCTGCTGCCTATCCAACAGTGGTTTTTTGCAAATCAGTTTGCTAACCCCGCACACTTTGCCCAAACCTTCGCTACTGTGATGCCAAGTACAATCAGTGATGAGAGATTAGTTGCGCTATTGTCCGAGCTTGCTGAGCAACATGATGTGCTACGCCTTGTGTTCAATCAAAAGACGGCGCACATTACCCAGCAGTACCAACAAAATAGCACCATGGCACCTCTAGTTAAACTTGATGCAGACACACTCAGTGACGACGAGCTAACCAAGCAATTAACACGCTTACAGTCACAGTTTGAGTTAAATTCAGGCCCTTTATGGCAGGCAATTCGTGTCAAACGCCAAAGCCAAGATGTATTGGTACTGGCCTTCCACCACCTGATCATTGACTTTGTCTCTTGGCGGATCCTAATTGAGGATTTAAATAGCCTTTATCAAGGCAAAGAGTTGGCGCAAAAAGCCTCAAGCTATCGTCAATGGGTTGAGACCTTAGCCCAATATGCAAATGTTCAAGTCGAACAAATTAATTACTGGCAGGAAGTACTTGATACTTGCCAAACGCACTTAACAGCGAATAACACACCGACAAACCAAGTGATTAAACTTGACTCTGCATTTACACAAACGCTGCTGTTTGATGCTAATCAAGGCTACCACACAGAGCCTCGAGACCTTGTCGTCGCCGCGCTGTCACTAACTCTCGCCCATATCACTGGCTGCAATGATCAGGTTATTGCACTTGAAGGGCACGGTCGTGAACACATCGCCGAAGATATAGATCATTCACGCACCGTGGGCTGGTTTACATCATTATATCCACTAGCACTCCATGCGGGTTCTAGTCTCGAAAGCGCTATCGTCAATGCCAAAGAGCAGTTGCGTAAGTTGCCAGACAATGGCGTTGGTTTTGGTCAATTCTATTTTTCCAAACAAGTGACGGGGACTTTACCAACTGTTGCATTCAACTATTTAGGCCAAATCGGTGGCGCAAAAACGCAGCAACCCAGTGGTAACTTCTACTTAACTGAAGCCATTACAGGTCAACCAGTCGCAAGCGAAAATAACGGCCATTACGTTCTTGATATCAACGCGGCTATTATTCATGGTCAGCTTGTCTTAAATTGCACCACGGCGTTGTCTGAAACCGAATTCGCCCTATTCCAAAGCCAGTTCACTGCCAGTCTACAAGCGGTGCTCGACACAGCATTGCATACCAAAGCGCTTGGCGCCAAACAAACGCCGAGCGACTATAACCTGACGGGCGTCAGCTTCGCCCACTTAGATGCACTGCGCACACGTTACGACCTAGCCGCGGTTTATCCCGCAACAAACTTGCAGCAAGGCTTTATCTTCCACCAGCTAAATAATCCAGAAGATACCGCCTATCGCGTGCAGTCACAGATGCAGTATTTCGATAAAATTGACACTGCGCTTTACTGTCGCGCGTGGCAACTAACCTCACTGCAATATCCAGCGCTACGCTGTGCTTTTGATGTTGAAGAAACCATGCTGCAACTTATCGTGGATCACACCTGTGTTGATGAAGATAACTTTAGCGTAATTGACATCAGCCAATACTCAAAAGCAGAACAACAAGCACACATAGAAAAGCTTGCGAAGCAGGTGTTACATCAGCCATTTAATTTTGCAAGACCCGGGTTATTGAAGCTACAGTTAATCAAGCGTGGTGAAGCCCATTATCAGCTGATAAAAACTGAGCATCACAGTATTTGTGATGGTTGGAGTGGCCCGTTAGTTATGCAGACCGTTCACCAGAACTATACGCAATTACTACAAGGTCGAGAACCTGTTTTACAGGTGGATAACGCCTATTTAGATGCCCATGCTTACCTAAGAGATAATCAGGCCGCCACCAAAGCATTTTGGCAATATCATGTCGCCGATTTATCACAGGCAAACGATCTTAACACCCTGTTTAGTCACTCAACAGATTTAGAAACGCTCCGTCATAATCATGATCCGCAGGCGCTGCATTTTGCCCTACCAAGCGAGACGTTAAGTAAGTTGCAGCAAACGTGTCAGCAACATTCTGTCACGCTCAATGCTGCGGTCCAATTTGCCTGGCACAAGCTTATTCAGATCTATACTCGCGACGAATTTACTTTAGTAGGTACAACTATCGCAGGTCGTGACTTACCAATTGACGGCATAGCGCAAAGTGTTGGTGCTTACATCAATACGCTACCGCTTTATCTTGATTGGCCTACGGATGCTACCATCGCGCAGCAACTCGAGAAGATCCAAACTGCCATTTTGGACTTAAATAGCCATGCAAATGTGTCACTCGCGTCACTGCAACAAGGCGGTAATCGGCTATTCCAAAGCCTAGTCGTTTTCGAAAACTACCCAAGCCTTGAAAATGAACAAGCAGAGGCACAACAAGCTCGCTGGCAGTTTGACGCAGCACCAGAGCAAGTTGAATACCCGCTTGCACTGATAGCAAAAGAGCTAGGAGAGCTGCAACTTGAGCTGATGTACGACGCCAGCTTGCTTTCACCAGCACGTGTCGCACAACTGCAATCTCAACTGCTACTTATCCTCGAACAAATTGCTGACAATACTCACTTACCTCATCAGCACATTGAAATTGCCAATACTGTGGAAAAGGCCCGTATTCTCAACGAGTGGAATGAAACTGAACACGAGTCATGTGGCTTCGAGAACTTCAACGACTTATTGAGTGAAAAAGTCGCTGTATCCCCGGATGCAACCGCTGTAGTCTGGCAAGATAAAGCACTAAGTTATCAAGCACTCAACCGTCAGGCTTGCCAGCTTGCCCAGCAATTATTGGTGATTAAGGCTGAGATTTACGGCAACGAGTATCAAGGTGATTTTCCAGTCTTATTACTGCATGAAAAACAGCTAGATTCTATCGTTGCGATCCTCGCTATTCTTAAAGCAGGCGGTGGTTATGTTCCTGTATCACCGGAATTTCCTGACTCAAGGATTGAATATATTGCCAAGGACTGTGGTGCGAAAATCGTGGTCACCCAATCGGGATTAATGGATAGAGTTGTGAGTACAACACTTGCATCACTGACACATGTACTCAGCGATACACCAATGAAGGAAACAAGCTTAGACCAAGCGGTATCGGTGAGCCCGTCTGATTTGGCTTATATTATCTATACCTCTGGCACCACAGGTAACCCTAAAGGCGTAGAAATCAACCATGAGGCACTATTAAACTATGCCACGGACGACCACTTTATCGATCCCACACAACTGAGCAAGGTCCTCAGCTTATCGAGCATTAGCTTCGACGCGTTTATTTTTGACTGCTTTGTCACACTCAGTAATGGTGCAGCGCTACACCTGATAGATAAACAGACTCAACTTGATCCAGAACGACTGATTAAGTACTGCCAAGCACAGCAGATTGATACGTGTTTTGTAACCACTGCGCTATTTAATCGTTTAGCTAGCGAAGACTTCTTCTTACACGCCGGACTTAAACAGATTAATTTTGGTGGAGAGGCGGTCGACTTAGCTATGGTTGAGCGAGTTAAGCATCAAGCGCCAGAGCTGATGCTGTACCACGCCTATGGCCCAACAGAGACCACCGTTTATGCGACTTGCTGCTTACTCAACACTGTAAATCACGGAGCACCTATTGGCCGTGCCATTGCCAATAAATCCGCTTACGTGTTGTCGCCTGCTGGCAAAATACTGCCACCGGGCGTGGCAGGAGAGCTTTATATTGGCGGCGCGGGTATGGCAAGACGCTATTTACACCGTCCAGATTTAACCGAACAAGCATTCTTAGTTAATCCATTCGCATCGGATAGGTATCTCGCAAGCGGTTGGAACAAAATGTATAAAACGGGAGATTTGGTTAAATGGCGTGAAGATGGCTTATTAGAGTATGTTGGTCGTAATGATTTTCAGGTGAAAATTCGTGGTTACCGCATCGAACTTGGCGAGATTGAAACTGCGATTAAGCAACAACCGCAAATTCATACTGCTTTTGTAAACGTGAGTGAACAAGATGGGATCAAACGTATCGTGGCCTATTTGGTCATGGCAAATACTGAGTCACTAGATGAGGCAAAGCTCAAGCAAACACTTTCTCACATGCTGCCGAGTTATATGCTGCCAAGTGCCTACGTCACATTAGACGCCCTACCCGTTACGGTTAATGGCAAGATTGATGCCCGAGCACTACCGCAGCCCGATTTTAGCCAAGCTGAGACTCACCATGCTCCAAACACAGAACAGCAAAAACATATCGCTAAAATCTGGTGTGCTGTATTGGGGATTAAGCAGGTTGGCTTAGAAGATAACTTCTTCCATATCGGTGGTGACTCAATTATGAGTATTCAGCTCATGTCGGCTCTCAAACGTGCTGGCTATTCGCTGTCGACCAAAGACATATTTACGTATCCAACCCTAGAGGCGCTTTGTGCATTTTTGGCAAATAATGAACGGGTAGAAATCGAGGCAGAACAAGGTGAGCTCAGCGGAGAAATCAAGTTATTACCTATCCAGCAATGGTTCCTCAACTCCCACTACCGTCATAAAGCGCATTTTAATCAGTCGGTCATGCTCGCACTTCCGCACAGTACCGCGCTAGATACTTTGGAGCGTGCACTTGCGCAGCTGCATCAACAACATGACATGTTGCGCGCTCAGTTTAGCAAAACCGAGACTTGGCAATCCCAATATCAGAGTATTGCAGCGTGTCCAACACCAAAGCTTATCCATTTGGACACCTCGGGGCTTGATGAGCAGCAAACCGGTCTGGCGTTGAGTAAAATACACGCCCGTTTTGAACTCGGTTCAGGTGCTTTGTGGCAACCGGTTTTACTCAGCGATGATACGCCGCTAACTAGGCTCGTAATTATCGTTCACCACCTTGTTATTGATGGTGTTTCGTGGCGTATTTTGGTCGAAGACTTAAGCCGCTTGCTACAAGGCGACACCTTAAGCGACAAAACCAGCAGTTATCGCCAATGGTCAGACGTTGTGGCCCTGCATCCTTTTGAACAACAAATACCGTATTGGCAAAATGTGTTAAGCACACAGCAAAACGTACCTTACGGTAAATCACAACAGCGTCTTACGCATCAATTTGATACTCAGCTTACTGAGCAATTGCTACGCCTTGCTCCTGCAGGGTTTAACACCGAAATCAATGATCTCTTAATGAGTGCGTTTACTCGGGCTTGGTGCAATACCTTTGCTACAAACTATTGCCACCTCACGTTAGAAGGTCACGGCCGAGAACATCTGAGTGACCATATTGATACCTCAAGAACACTAGGCTGGTTTACTAGTATGTTTCCGGTCGCCCTGAAAAATGACACGGATTTATCGACCCTGATTATTCAAAGCAAAGAAACGCTTCGTGCCATTCCAGATAAAGGGCTAGGCTTCAGCGAGTTGGTCAGACGTGGAGAATTTTCCTTCAGCCAATTACCTAAAGTTAGCTTTAATTACTTGGGACAACTTGATAGCAACAGTGATGCACAAGATCAGGGCATACGAATGCTAAATGCACACTCAGGCGATGCCAGCAGCAAGGAGAATCAGGATGAAATGGCACTCATCGTTAACGCCGAAGTGCGTCAAATGCGACTGCAAGTGAGCATTGCAAGTCAGTTAGATGAGACGCAAACCACTGCATTCATAGAGCAGTTCGATGCAGCCCTTCGAGCCGTCGTTTCACATTCGATTACAGCCGCAAATCCCCAAGGTATAAAAACCCTGAGCGATATTGAAGTCGGCGTGTTGGTGAATGAAGTCGACGCTCCTATTGAATGGTTTTTCTTCCCTCCGGGTGGCGGTGGTGCTGAGAGCTACTTGCAATCCATTGCTCCCAAGATTTCCGTGCCTTGTTATTGCTTCAATAACATCTATGCCGCACAGGAAAAACCAAAGGACTCGCTCGCCTATGACTATTATCAGTTCCAAACATTGGCGTTGCAGTATGCTATTCATCTTAAAAAGCTAAAGCCTTGTGGTCCTTATCGGATTTTTGGTTGGAGTTTTGGCGCAACGCTGGCACTTGAGGTTGTCAAACTGCTGCAAAATGAGGGGGACACAGTCGAACATCTCGTGTTCGTCGACCCTTGTTTTGACTATGCCGCGATGCATGATGAAGTTTTAGCTCTACACCCAGAATTCAGTCATCTTGAGCCCGATAGAATTAATTATCACTATCAAAATGATCCGGCATTTTCTAGCACCGCAAAGGTGACGCTATTTAGTGCTGGTTGTGCGGTTGAAGTGGCTCAGTCAGATAGCCTAGAGTTGCAACTTTCCAGCCATATAATCAACCGCTACCTTGATAAGAATCAAAATCTTATAGAAGAAGTAATGCAACCCAGTCAGGTTCAAGTGTTCACCATGAAAGGGTCGCATAACAGCTGGATAAAAACACCGGACGACTTAATAAAAATGTCAGAAATTATGAACACTCTTTAACATTTTATTCGTTAATATAATGTTAAATTAGATTTTCTAGAGTGAGGCATTAAAGGGAGCTCCCCTCTTCACTCTAGGATTAATTAATTGCCACATTTTCTCACAATATATGATTAAGGAATTACAAAATGGCTAAGGAAAATGTAGATGTACTTATTATCGGCGCTGGACCTGCTGGGACAATGACCGCTGCAAAGCTAATTCAAGCAGGATTAACCGTGAAGATCGTTGAACGTAGCCACTTTCCACGCTATGTCATCGGTGAAAGTCTTCTACCACAAAGTATGCAGCATCTGGAAGATGCTGGATTTATGGATGCGTTAGTCGCACGCAATTACCAAAAGAAAATCGGTGCTAATTTTAAACAAGATGACTTCCAAGAGTTTTTCGATTTCTCTAAAAATTACACCGATGGCTGGACATGGACATGGCAAGTACCAAGAGATGACTTTGACAATGTACTAGCTGAAGAAGTGCAAAAAATGGGTGCTCCTATCGAATTTGGCACTTCCGTAGTCGATGCCAACATGGATCTAGAAGAGCCTATCATTAAGGTAGTCAATGAGGCCGGTGATGTGCAGGAAATTCAAGCCAAATTCGTTGTTGACTCAAGCGGCTATGGCCGAGTACTCGCTAACCTGCTTGATTTAAATGAACCTTCATCAGCGCCGACTCGCGCAACTTTATTTGCGCAATTTAAACCAGCTGATGGCATAGAGACTGGGGCTGAAAACAATAAAGTAACGATTCTGGTTCACGAAGAAGATGTATGGGTTTGGCTAATACCTTTCTCTGACGGTCGTGTTTCAGTCGGTTTTGTTGGTAACCCTGAGTATTTGGAAAGTGCAGAGGGCGATGCTAAAACGCGCTTTTTAACCTACCTTGCTCGCGATCAACATGCGTCAGCAATGTTGGAAGGAATGGCGATGTGTATGGAGCCAAAGGAGATCAAAGGCTACTCAAAAGGTATTAAACAACTGTTCGGCAAGAACTTTGTGCTAACCGGTAACGCCAGTGAATTTATTGACCCTGTATTTTCAGCCGGTGTTATGTTTGCGATTGAGTCAGGCGCGCGCGCCGCTGATCTCATTGTCGCTCAGTTAAATGGCGAGGAAGCAGATTGGCAGCAAGATTATGAAGCGCATATGCTTAAAGGGATTGCTGTCATGCGCACCTACATTGAAGGCTGGTACGACGGGCGTTTGCGCCGCCTATTTTTCTCAGACAACAAGCCTGAAAAAATTAAGAGCCAAATCACTTCTGTGCTTGCGGGCTATGTATGGGATGAGACTAACCCATTTGTAAACCGCAGCGAGAAAACCCTGAACCTGCTATCTGAACTCCATAACAACCCTGAAATGGCGTGATTTTAGCTTTTTAGACCGGCGTGGGAATAGTTTCTCACGCCACATAATATACTAACAAAGATGCGTTTCAGTAGTAGTGAAAGTAGTTGTGTGATGCCTATAGTTTCCCGACTTGACGATTAAACAAAGTGAGGGGATTTTGTTGTAGGCCGACCATAGATGTGGCACTTGGCGCTTTAAAGGACTTAGACAATGAAAACTAACTTTGTATACACTGCTGCACTTTCAGCGTTATTAACAGGCGCTGCACTTGCAACTCCCGCGCAAGCCGCTGAATATAAAACAATTCTAATTCATGGCTTTCAAGCAGACCAACTTAACCGCCCTAACAATACCAATGTCGAGCTTGAGGGTGAAGAATACTGGTCATCTTTTTGGATAAACCACGCTGATGAACGTATTGATTGGCCTTCTTATGAACGCTTGCAAGGCAAAATCGCAACAGATTATATTTGGCCAAAGCTAAAAGCATTTGCAGAAAATGGCACTTGTAATCCTGGCTGTGTCTTTGTTACCCACTCAACGGGTGATTTGGTTGCGCGCTATATCTTAGATAATCAAGCAACTTGGCTTGAAAATGCAGGCCTTCAACCACTTAATATCGTTGCTACTTTTGACCTTGCAGGTGCGGGTGGCGGAAGCGAACTCGCAGACACTGCTATCAACGCTGCGACTTCTGGTGGTGTAGTTGGTGAACTAACTCGCCAAGCAGTTGAGGCTTGGCTTGGTAGCATGCCTGAAGAGTTTGGTATCATGTGGGATTTAAAAGTGAATAACGCGCGACAAGTTGCTCAGTACCCAAGTGACAACGCACCTCGCCTACGTTTCGTCGCTGATGCAAGCGACTACTACGGCCTCACTTCAGGTTTCTTACCAGGTAATGATGATGGTGTTGTATCAACACACTCTTCTTGTGGTGCATCGACAAAAGGTGACTTTGGTAGTTGTAGTACAAGCGTTGCTATCAACGGTCAGTTAGCCTCTCAAGATGATGCTGTAACTAGCTTTATGCCATACCACTACCCATTACTAATGAGCGCGGAATATAGTCACGGTAACCTGCCAGATGCTGGATACCAAGGCAAAGTAACAGCGGCTCGTACTCAGTTTAACGCGGGTTATAAAACGATTAGCTACAACACCTATGAAGAAACAACGGGTAGCTGGTTTTGGAAAAAGACTTACCGTTATGTTAGCGAGTCTAACTCACAAAGTTTTTCACAGTTAATACTAAACTCACTGTAACTTAACGGTTATTTTGCTAATTTCTATACCCAAGGAACTGCTCCATGCAGTTCCTTATACTAACCGAGTATTGCTATGAAAAAGTTTTTGTTGATTAGTGTCATTCTTATTGTGATCTGTATCACTGCAGGATATTTTGCCTTGCAGCGCGAAGCTCTGCCCTCACCTGAATTAGCATCAAAACCACAAGTCGCCACACCTATTTTGACACCAACAACTACGCCACCAGTCACTCCTAAAACTGCGATAACACAAAAACAATCACTGGTTGAATCACTACCACTGGCACAAGCTGCGCAAACAGCTGCGGCACATTATGAGTATAGTATTTCTTTACCTCCTTATTCACAGCCCCTTGGCAAAGGTGATTTTGATAGGCTCAATCCAAATCATTTCTATGCCGTCGAAATGCCAATTGAAGAAAACAACGAACAGGTGTCTTTGTCGCTGAATCAATATCGCTTTGTGCACCCCGCTACTATCGAGATAAGTTTATCTGGTAGTCAATTTTCTAATGCAACCGCAACGATACTTGACCTTACATCGCAGCAAACCTTATCCACCGCCCGCCTCAAAGAGTCTGATGGTATTTGGCTTGGTTCTGTCGATGGCGAGACGACATGGCCTCAAGAGCTGAATGTCGTTGTGCGTGCTAAGCCAAGCTCAGCTAAGGCCGTTGCCTTAACAGCGAGTATCCGCTATTACCAGCCCAGCGCCACACTGCTCGCAATTGCTAAACCTTACCCCAAGCAAGCTGACCTGATAATTCCATTACAACTTGAAGTAAAACAAAGTGGTACTTATCGTATCCGCGCAAACCTATTTACTCCCGATGGCACCCCCATCAGTCATTTGATTGAAAAGCAAAAACTAAGCGAAGGGAAACAGGTATTCAACTTAAAAGCACATCAGTCGGTGCTTGCCCCTTTTTCAGCAAAATCCGGCCCTTCCCAGTTCACGTTAAAGACATTTGTGATTGAGAGAATGTCGCCAATGCCAGGAGAGCTCGCGCAGTTTGGTGATAGCAAAATAACCGAATACCACATCACTGATTTCTACTTTGACGCACTAGAGAAGCGCCCATATCAGCCCTCGACTGCCGAGCGTCAACGTCTGGGTTACTTGCAAAAAATGGCGGGTAAGTAAAGTAACTAACCTTTGCTCCGGATAATTAACATAAAAACAAACGGTGACCCTTTTTAGGTCACCGAGTTAGCTGAGCTATATCGCTTCTGCCGTCGTCTTGGGCTTCAGCTCAGCGATGCGATAAAACCCAAGTGCGGTGATAGATACTAAGGTCATGATGATAAAAAGCATCATGCCGGAATAAAAATCTAAAATAAGCCCACCTAAAATGGGCGCTAATGCATACCCTAATGAACATAAGCCAGCAGCACCAAAATAGCTGGCTTTCAGGTTATCTGGTGCCAACCTGTCAATATAGACATTGATGTTAGTAAACATAATTGCTTCGCTCAGACTCAACACCATCATGGCTGCAATCCATCCCCAGATATTTTGCACATCATTCAGGGCCATCATGACTTGTGAAATGATCAATATCACGCCACCCGCATAGAGCCTATTTTCAATACGCCAATTACGCATCAGATGTAGTAATGGAAACTGACAAACGATGATCACACTAGAATTTGCGATGATTAAGCTAGAAATTAGCCAAGCCAGATCGGGGACCTCTGCACGCGTCAAATACTGCACTAAGCTAGAGTCACATTGCGCATAAACCAAATACACTAAAGTTGTAGCGATTAGCACAATTAAAAAGACTTTATCTTTTCGTAAGATCCCCAGCCACTTTGCAAACTTCGGCACCGACTGAGCGGCAGATTGTAAAGCGAAAGTCTGCGCCTCACTCAGTTTAGGTCTAAAGTAAAGCAGCGCGAGCAACAAACCAATATACGAAATGCCGGTATAAATAAAGCTAAACTGCTCACCATTAAGCCCCGCCCATAGACCGTACAATGGTCCTAAAGCCGCTCCCACATTCACGAGAAAATAGAGTAAATGCAGTGCAAGTTCTCTGTCTTTTGCGTCGGCAAGTTCTTCAGTAAGTAACGCTTTACTAGGCGCATCCCAAAGCGTCCTAGGTAGACAAGCTAAAAACACTGAGGTTGCAAACAACCACAACGACTCAGCCACAGCCAACAGTGAAAAAGAAATCACACCAACAAACACTGCCGTGTAGAGCATTTTGGTGCGACCGAAGCGGTCAGCGAGATTCCCCGTATAAAACCCCAAAAATACGGCGAAAGTCGCTGACACCGTCAGCAATAAACCGACTTCTGTTGCACTCAGTCCATAATTTTCGTAAAGAATAACAGCCAAAAAAGGCCATACCATGTAGTAACTAGCGCGAACGAAAAAGTTACCAACAAGCATTACCCAAACTAAAGGTGTAAAGCGCTTTAACCGCTCAATTGCAGAGCTATTCTCCATGGATGTTCCTTGATTATTATTGATTTACGCAGAACCCTAATTCCTAAACTTTAGTTTAGGTCAAGCGTTTAACTGCATTCTATTATCTTGGATACTGGAATTTTATGAAGAAAAAATGACGCTATTTTAGCGTTATTTAGTAAGAAAAAATTTCATCCTTGAAATCACAAAGGGAGATAAAACTAACTCAATGAAATTAAGCGTTAAAACCGCTTAACGTAGAACACATTTAAAAAATCAAGACCGGGGTTATGGTCGCTCAAACCAGCATTAGAATAATGCAGATATCGGATCCCTACTTTAGTACTGGGGTTCAAATTAACACTAAGTCCAATGCGGTCTTCAAACTGATAGTGCACACCAATGTCTTTGCCCGCAAATCGGGTATCACTGACGTAGGTCATGCCAATCCCAAACTCAAAATTTACCGGCTTTCCAGCAAGCTCGGTCAGTGGAACACTAAGCACTGGTGACAATGCAATAGCAAACGTCGTGTCTGAGCGTTTTGGTTTGCCGTATTCCCAATAGTTGGTGCTCAGCTCAAAATAAACATAGGCACCTTCTCCAAAACCATAATCCGCTAAACTAAAATGCAAGGGACGATACCCAAGCCGCAGTCCTTTTACATCTCCCTCTCCCATCACATAGTCAACTGCAACTTCACTAGCATGTGAGTAAGTAGACACAAACAACATAAGCAAGAATAAAACTAAGCGCATAACGACTCCTCTACAACAAGAGCAATTTTACGCCGTTATTTAATTCTTAAAAGACACCAAAAAACCATATAATAATTGCCGTTAAAGCACCAATATGAGATTTTAATGGGTACATTAATTTAACCAAAACCAATAACAAATTATGAGTTATACTGTTAAAAACGATCTTGAGAATGTGGTATGCAGTATATAATTGGGAGCGTTATAGGGATATTTAGTGTATTCAGTGCCTTAGCCGCAGCACCAACAAAAGTAGATATCTATACCGAGCATTTTCCTCCGTACCAGATAGAGCAAAAGAACGGCACCATTACTGGGCTTGCTACTGATATCGTGCGCCTCATTATGTGGGAAGCAGAGCTAAGCTATCAAATTTATATGTTGCCTTGGACTCGCGCAAAAGCCTTCTCCAAAAAATCTCCTTATTCATTGCTCTACTCGATCGCCAGAACGGAGCAACGTGAAGAAAACCATATCTGGATTGCGCCACTTTGTGAGCTAAAGGTCGCGTTTTATAAGCGTGCTGATATCGCCGATCAGCAAGTGTGGGAAATATGGAAAATCAAACAACATGTTGTCGCTGTTGCGGCCGATCAACTCTCCGAAAACTATTTAAAAGCACAAGGCTTTGTCGCCGATAAGAACATGCTATCAGTAACTAGTTTGAGTCGTGCAGGTGAACTGCTCGAAAGAGGCAGAATTGACTTTATTTTTGGTGCCGAAAATTTTGTAGATAGAATGGCTGCTAGAATGGGTTTAGTAGAGCAATGGGACAAAGTGCTAGAAGTCCCTGAGTTAAGTAAAACCCTTTATTTAACCGCCAATCCCAGTGCCCCTCCAGAATATATAAATCGGCTACGCGCCGCCGCTGAACGAGTACAGATGCAACGCAAAAAGGTTGATGTCGGCTGCCCCATTGACGAGTAATTCATCGTTTGCTACTGAACTTTACGCGTCGCTATGATAGCATTTTTCAAAATTGTATACTTTATTCAAAAATAAAAATGAAAATACTCACAGGAATGGTATTACTCGTGCTCTTTGTAGCATGCGAAGCGTACGCGAGCCCAAAAATCATCAACGCGGTTTCACGCTTTGGCCACCCCCAGGTGATGAAGCCCGCAGACAAGTTTGGCCATAGTCCATATTCACCACTTTTTGATAACGGCGCATGGCATGGTCACTTACTTCCTGATAGCGCTGCAGAATATGGTGGTTTCACGGGTAACGCGATTATCACCGAAGAGTATTTAACCTATTTATTTGAACGTATTGAGCGTCTACAAATTTTTCATGGTGAGACCAAGTTGCAATTTGATGCAACACTGTACAGCCTGCCCGGAGAGCTGGTGCAAACGCTTAGACATGAGCTCGCGACGGTGACGATCCACTTAC
The DNA here is from genome assembly GCF_016695175.1 of Pseudoalteromonas sp. GCY. NCBI lineage: Bacteria > Pseudomonadati > Pseudomonadota > Gammaproteobacteria > Alteromonadales > Pseudoalteromonadaceae > Pseudoalteromonas > Pseudoalteromonas sp. GCY. Next base: position 1,241,413 of record NZ_CP068023.1, on the reverse strand, counting down.
GCTTTGTAAGTGAGCGTGTTTCTCTTATTCAAACCACGATTCATACAAAGCAACGACTTACTTTAAAATTAGATGGCAAATTACTCCACCAGCTTAATCAACAACAAACACTAGCTCAACAATACCCTAAGCTCGCTCCAACCATGATTGCCAGCGAAAGGGGGATCAGTACCACTTTTGGTCGTGTTCGCGATCCGTGGGCGCTTCTGAGCTCTGGTAGCAACGAGTACTCAATCACCCGCACAATTCCTTTCAAAAATGTGGTGGCAAACAACCGTTATTCTAGCGAGACGCAAACCTCTGGTGATCTGCAGTTTTATACCGCAATAAGTTATGTCCACAATCAACAAGAGCGCATACAAACAGCAAAGGCCGTTGCCAAAATTCTCTCTTCCCCTGTTACGTATTGGCAACGCTCTAAAGCTCGCTGGGCGGGCTATTTAGCACGCTATCAAACCTTACCACGAGATAAACAAACATTGGCGATAAAAGCTGTTGAAACCCTCATTGGTAACTGGCGAGCGCCTGCAGGCGCAATCGCGTTTGATACCGTATCGCCTTCGGTCACTGCTCGCTGGTTTTCCGGCAATTTAACTTGGCCTTGGGACAGCTGGAAACAAGCGTCAGCACTGAGACTATTTGCACCAGATTTAGCCAAGGCCAACATTGATACCGTGTTTTCCTATCAAATAGCAGCTAACGATCCTGTGCGGCCCCAAGATAAAGGCTTACTACCCGATTTAATTGGTTATAACCTACCGCCAGAACGCGGTGGCGATGGCGGTAATTGGAGCGAACGGAATTCAAAACCCTCGCTGGCCGCATGGGCGGTGTTGAATACCTACCATGCCAGCAAAGACAAAGCTTGGCTTGCACAAATTTACCCTAAACTTGTCGCCTATCGTGATTGGTGGCTGCGCAACCGCGATCACAACCAAAATGGTATTCCTGAATTTGGTGCAACCATAGATAAACACCATAATAATCAAGCGGGTGAGTTGTTGTTTTATCTATATGAAGGAAAGCAAAAGCATGCCCACTTTGGGCTAAAAGCCTATCGCGATGCGCAGATACAAGGTAAACAGATAAGTATTCCCGCACAGACCGCAGCGTCATGGGAGTCTGGAAGAGACGATGCTGCTAACTTTGGTTTTATCTCACCACAGCAGCTTGAGGCCTATGTGAATCTGGGTGGCGATGCTAAAGACTGGCAAGTCGAATTTGCTAGCAATAAGGACGCCCAAGGCCATCTGCTAGGCTACTCTTTGATGCAAGAATCGGTTGACGGGGCCAGTTATTTTTACTCTGACACCAAAAACTTGAGTACCATCGCAAATATCTTGGCTAAGCCACAGGAAGCCAAAGCCTTTTCAGCACAAGCAAAGCAGATCGCCGATTATATTAACCGCTGCATGTTCGACGATAACAGCGGATACTACTACGACATTCGCATTGCCCCATCACCGCTTGAAAATGACTGTGCAGGGAAACCAATCATTGAACGTGGTCGAGGCCCCGAAGGCTGGGCTCCGCTCTTTAATCAGGTAGCAACAGCGTATCATGCTAAACGCGTCTCTGAGGTAATGCTCAGCCCCAATGAATTCAACACCTATATTCCTCTAGGCTCTGCATCCCAGACCAATCCTGCATTTGGCGCAAACACCTATTGGCGTGGTCGTGTCTGGCTTGACCAGTTGTATTTTGGCTTGATAGGACTAGGTTATTATGGTTATGAAACTGAAGCGAACACTTTGCTTCAGCGATTTATGCAAAATGCGGATGGTCTGCTGCAAAGCGCGCCTATTCGCGAAAACTACAATCCACTCACCGGCGAGCAACAAGGTGCACCGAACTTTTCATGGAGCGCGGCCCATATTTTGCTCATGATAGAAGCATTTGAGATGGACAAGCCCAAAGGGCCAATTAAAGAAGAAAAGCCAATTTCACAGCAAATCACCACAAATTAGCCGATAATTTGCTAGCAATTCAGTGATGATCCGTCTACATTTTTTAAATGATACAAAAACAAAATTAGACGGATCGCAATGAGTTGGTTTTACCGTATTTACCACTTTGCCCTAAAGTGCATTGTTATTTTTATCGGGATCCCGAACCCCAAATTACATCAGGGAAAAACGGGGTTGTTAGACGCCATTAAGGCGCTAGGGTTAAGAAGTGGAGATAACGTCTTAGTCGTGACCGACCAAGTGCTGCTCAAACTCAACTTACATCAGGTTGTGGAAAACACACTACGTGAGTCAGAGTTAGTCACGCATTATTACGCAGATGTTTTACCCAACCCAACCATAGCAAACGTCGAAGATGGTCTAAAGGTCTACCAACAGCATCAATGTAAAGCAATTATCGCACTTGGTGGCGGCTCGGTACTCGACACGGGCAAGTTAATCGGTGCTCGGGCTGTCAAGCCGAACAAACCAGTGACTAAGCTCAAAGGGTTGTTTAAAGTCTTAAAACGCCTACCGCCGAATATCGCGATCCCAACAACCGCAGGGACCGGCTCGGAGACCACCGTTGCCGCCGTCGTTAACGATCCTAGCAATCACGCCAAATATGCCGCGACTGATTTTTGTTTAGTGCCACACCATGCTGTGTTATTACCGGAATTAACCACAAGTATGCCCGCACATATCACCGCGACTACGGCAATTGATGCACTAACCCACGCCATTGAGGCATTACTGAGCATTAACTGTCTTAAGTTTAGCCGCGGCCGCGCTCTTGAAGCCTGTAGAGCTATCTTTGAGTATTTACCCAAAGCACAACAAGACCCACAAAACCTAGAGGCAAGAACACAGCTACTACTCGCTTCCCATTACGCAGGACAAGCTTTTACCAGAACTTCTGTCGGCTACGTACATGCAATCTCACACCAATTGAGCGCTCAATATGGTACGCCGCACGGGCTTGCCAATGCAGTGTTACTCATGCCCGTGCTAACCTGGTATGGCGAGCGAATTAACCAGCAACTCGCGCTCATCGCCAGATACTGCGGATTAACCTCGTTAGACTATCCCGTCGAGCGCCAAGCAGATGATCTTTTAGAGCACATTGAGCGCTTATTGCTTGATTTACATATCCAAACCACGCTCACCGAAGTACTCCCTGATGATGCGGCGCTACTCGCAGAGCTGGCGCTAAAAGAAGCACATCCGGATTATCCGGTGCCCCATTTTATGGATCCCGGTGCCTGCCAGCGCATTATAAAAGGTATCGCTCCTACGCCTTAATAAGCACTCCGTTTAGTGTTTGGAACCAAAGAAGTTTAAAATAAAGCTAAGTTTTTTCATGACCTTATGATCAACTATTAAGTAAAAGCACTAAAAACATAAAATCTATTAACGAACAGTTTAAAGCCAGCAAACGCAAATAAAAACAATTCTCAATGATGATTTTTAATGCTAGTATGCGCGACTTTTGATAAAGCAAACTGGTGTATTTTGGAACGTTATTACTCAGAAGTATTAAGTTATATCGCTCGTTCAGTGGGGTGCAAAGACAAAGCTCAAAATATAGTTCAAGAGGCGTATACCCGAATACTAAGTTATAAAAGCAGCAATCCAAAACAGGATAACACGCAAGAGCGCGCACTGTTTTTTAAAGCCGCGAAAAACATTGTGATTGATCAGTATCGCAAGAATCAGACTATTGCCGAGCCCGACGACTTCGAATTAGTCGCGCCAAGTTATTATGAGCCCGAGGCTAAGCTTGCAAGTCAACAACAACTGGCATTACTTAACCGAAGTATCGACTCCTTACCTCTAAAAACCAAGCAAGCATTTGTGCTCTATAAATTTAAAAACTTAAGCCAGTCACAAATAGCAGAGCAAATGGGGATATCTGTCAGCATGGTCGAAAAACACTTGGCAACTGCCATGCTTGCTTGCCGTAACGCATTACAAAAACAATAAGAGAATCGCAATGGACCGTCATAATGTATCAATACAACAGCAAGCAAACCACTGGCTGGAACTCGAAAGGCAAGGGCTCAATAAAGCGCAGCAGCAAGCGCTCAATCGTTGGCTTGGTGAAAGCCGAGCGCACCAAACAGCCTATCAAGAAAGTAAACAGGTTGAGCGACTGTTATCGCAATTTTCAGAGCAAGACATTGCACAATTAGAGAATCCAGTTACACACCCTAAGCTTAAATCAAAGACAACTCAGCGGTACTTCGCCATTGCTGCATGCTTTGCACTTTTTACGTTGAGTTTCTTTGGTTATCAAACGTGGTTCTTTCAAGTAAACAACGACACCTTTCACGCCAGCTATCAATCACCACGAGGCGAATTACGCACTATCTCACTGCCCGATCAATCTCGACTGACCTTAGATGCCAAAACTTCCCTCGCTATTGATTTTGATGGCAATCGGCGCAGTAATAAGCTACTCAGTGGACGCGTATTGTTTGACGTTGCCAGTGACAAAAGCCGACCATTTGTTATCAGTGCCGGCAGCATCAAAATTACCGTATTAGGTACCCGCTTTTCCGTTGATAAAAAAGCTAATAGCATTCGCATTGTGGTGGACCATGGTCGTGTAAACGTGCAAAGCCAACATCAGCAAATAACGCTGACAAAAGGTCAAATGGCGGTTGTGGACAGTGACGGCATTGTCAAGACTGAGTTTGATCCAAACCTCAATCTCGTCGAAGCGTTTAAGCAAGGACGACTCGTGTTCGACAATGCACCACTCAACGAAGTATTTGAGGAGTTTAAACGACACCATGCGATAAGTTATACCTTAACCGCTCAATCAACTGAACCATTAGTTATTTCGGGTACTTTTTTAGCATCAGAGCTCGAAAGCTTTTTAAACTTACTACCACACGCCCTGCCAGTAGAAGTTAAAAAGACTAATAATCATGTAGTTATAGTTAATTCTCGATGACAAGATAAAAATATTCAATTTTTTATTGAGGAGTTCTCATTCTCATTCGTTTTCATCTTAGGTAATTTATTTGGACGCATCACAATGAGAACTCGCTCTGTTTTAAACACAAGACTCACTCCCTTAGCATTTGCACTCGGGCTTAGCCTGAGCCTGCCTGCAACCGCGCAGAGTCAAGTTGCTATATATCAATTTAATCTTGCGCAGCAACCTATTAGCCATACCTTAACGCAGGTAGCTGAGGCTGCGAGTATGAATCTAATTGCCGATGCGAAACTATTAAATGGCCTGCAAGCCCCAGCACTTAAAGGAGAGATAAGTTTAACAGAGGCACTAGAGCGTACATTAAAAGGCAGCCAGCTAACAGCAAACATTATCGACAATAACATTGTTATTAAAGCGGCGATTAGCGAGTTAACGCCAGCAAAAGGCCAATCCAATAACGCTCAGGCTAAGCACAAGCAAACATCAAATCCGCAAGATAATATTGAAGTCATCACTGTCAAAGGCGATAAACTCAGCCTTAATCGTGAACAGATTACTCGAACCAAGGGGTTATCTAACTCGGATATTTTCTCGACGTTTTCTGGTATAGAGGCAAACAATATTCGAAACGAAGCAGGCGCACTTGATATTGGTATTCGCGGCGTGCAAGGCGAAGGCCGAGTGCCGATTTTCATCGACGGAAGTTTGCAATCAACGCACACAAACCGAGGCTATATGGGTTCGTCTGACAGAACCTATATCGATTCAAACTTAATAAGCTCGGTTAATGTTGAAAAAGGCGCATCGGCCAAAGCATCACCTTTTGGCTCAGGTGCAATCGGCGGAACAGTCAATATCCGTACCTTAGGCACGCAAGATATTCTCCAAGATGGTCAGAACCTCGGCGCTTTAGTTAAAGTAAATACGCACAACAACAATAGAACACCTGAAGTACCTGAGAGCTTTGGCCTGCAAAGTTATTACGAAATCAGCAACCACAATGACACACTCGACTTTGCAGGCGGTGGGTTTACGCTAGCAACCGCTTATCAACAGGATAACTTACAAGCGGTACTCGCTTACAGTAAGAAAAAGGTTGGTAACTACTTTGCTGGTAAAAATGGCTTTAACGACTTTGTTGAAACCAAGGAGTACGTGCGTTGGGTGCCTTCAACTGAACATCAAGGGAAATATGATGAAGTCACAGTAGTCGACTTTATCCCACCTCCGGTTAACCAAAATGGCGAAGTCGTCAATACAAGCTTTGAAAGCGACTCATATCTTGCCAAACTAACTTATGCGTTTACGGACGAACAATCGTTAGAGGTGAATGCACGCTACCATAAGCAAGAAGCGGGAGAAATGCTGGCCACCTACTGGTACAAACAAAGAGCTGGTGACACCAAGTTTTGGAAGGTGATCGATGAAAATGGCCAAGAACAATGGATGTCCGAAGAAATTCCAGAAGGTGTAGAAACCATGCCGCAATGGGCTCCGGGCTCTGCTTTGGTAAACAGTGCCAGTGCGTTATACCGTTTTTTACCGAGTAATAACTCATTAGTCGATCTTAGTGTTAACGTTTGGCGTACCAGCGCGAGGTTACAGCAATATAATGCGCTTGGCAGTAACCTAGGAGCAAATGCGGGGCAATACTTTCACCGTTATAACAATAAGCGTCATGGGATAAGTGTGTTCAATACCTCTGCATTATCGCTGGCCAGTACACCAATTACTTTGACTTATGGCCTATCTTGGCAGGTTGAGAAATTAAGCCCTCATAAAGACTGGAAAGACAATTTTAATCGAGACTGGTACCCTGCTGACTTCAATTTAAAAGCGACTTCGCGACATGGTAAGCAAACCAAGCGAGCATTATTTGCCAATGCCAATATCGATCTTGCGCCGGTAGAGCTTGCACTGAACGTAAACCTTCATGACTCGGTAAACGAGGACTATCAAACAGGCGAAAAGCTTACATTTGATGCCAAAGCGGATGTGACTGTACAAGCAAATTATCAACTGCTTGATAATACAGTTATTAAAGCCAAATATAGCAACGCATATCGAATGCCAAACCTGTACGAAACAACGGTTTCTAATGAGGTGTTTTCCTACTCTAGTGACTACCAGATCACCCCTGAAAAAACGAAATCGTATGATATTGGCTTTGAGAGTGACTTTAGCAACTTACTCAGCCACGGGGATAAGCTAATTATCTCGGCGGAGTACTTCTACACCAATATTGAAAGTATGTTGGCAACAGGCTTCTTGCCTAAACCCGATGCACCTTCATGGGATCAAAAGTTCACTTTTACCAACTATGATAAGTTTGAACTCCCCGGCACGGAATTTGGCCTTCATTACCAAAGCGACTTATTTTACAGCAGGTTATCTTACACAAAGTACACCGACGTCAAAATGTGCTCACGCTTAATGGCCGAGGCTGCAGGTGTCGATACTTGTAATACGACCGGCTTTGCGGGGAGTTTAACCCCACTTCGTGTACCGCCAGAAAAAAGCTATATCGCAACGCTTGGTATGACACTCTTTAACGACACAATTGATACGGGTTTTACCTACAAAAAACACTCTGAGAAACATCACCCGGGCGGCTTTTTGGCTGGGACTGGAGTAACTGCGCTTGAGTATATTCCCGCAGGCTATCAGCTCGACTTTTACCTTGATTATATCTTTAGCGACAGCATCAAAGGCAACCTAGCGATCACCAACTTGACCGATCAGTATAAGGTTTCAACCGGCTCGATCGTTGCGATGCCTGAACCTGGCCAGACCATTTCAATTGGCTTAGAACTCAAACTTTAATCAACACTTAGGCGCTGTACTTTTGCTTAAAGACAGCGCTATATTTTTACATCACCTTGGAGCATCAATGACTACCGTTACCTCTGCACTTTCTCGAGCGCAAAACTTAAAACATGCAACTGCAGATACCCACGACAATGTAGACAAATCCATTATGGCGCAGGACCCATTCGCCAATACACAAAGCTATCTCGATTTCTTGCGATTACAGTTTTATTTTTTAAAAGATGTGAGCGCCCTTTATGAACATCCAGAGTTGTTAGCGCTTATACCTGACTTGGCCGCGCGCCGCCGCTTAGGTTTGCTAGAGCAAGACTTTATCGACCTTGAAACCACTATCCCTACTCCCTACTTAATGCCAGAAGTAACCAATAAGACCGACGTCGCCAGAGCGCTCGGCTGGCTGTATGTGGTTGAGGGTTCAAAAGTAGGTGCGGCCATGTTGGGTAAACAAGTTGGGGCCAAGCTCAATTTTGATGCGCAGCACGGCGCTAGATATTTAGCAGGCCCAGGGGCTGGTCGCGGCAGCGCTTGGCGAGAGCTTGTGCAAATCATAGACTCAATTGAACTAAGCGAACAGCAAGAACAGACGCTAATTGAAGGTGCTCGCCAGGCATTCACTCGTTTTCAAGCATTCCAGGCATACGTTTATTCATGATGTTTAAAGCCGCCTTAGCCAACTATAAAAAAATAGCCCTACTGCTATGCGGATACCTATTTGTAGCCCTCGGTGTTATTGGTATTGTTTTGCCCGTCATGCCAACCACTGTGTTTTTTATTCTGGCTTTGGCGTGCTTTTCAAAAGCTTCTCCTAAGCTCGCCTTGTGGCTGCTAAATCACCCAAGGTTTGGCGCTTCATTGACGCTATGGAAGCAATATAAGGTTATTCCGCAGAAGGCCAAAGTCATGGCAACAGTCGGCATGGCTGCAAGTTATGCTTTACTTATTTTGCTTTCACCAGCGGCTTGGTTGGCCTGTGTTGTTGGCAGTGTAAAAATCGCAGTGATGTCTTATATTTATTCCAGACCATCAAAGCGTATTTGAATAGCGGTTTACCAGTTTACATTTTTATAATTTAAAGCGCTCAACCAGTGTTGCTAGACGATGCGAGAAACTACTGAGTGACTCGCTGCCTTTCGCCAAGCTTTGCATCGCCTGAGCATTATCATTTGCGGTACTTTGTGCATCTAGCATCACCTGCTCAATTTGCTGACAATCCGTCGCTTGGTGATCTGCCGCTTGGCTTACTTCTTCACTCAACTGCGTGACCTGCGCAAGTGCGTTGGCAATTTCATCCATGGCACTGGCAAGTGCCTCACTTTGTTTAACACACGAAGCCACATCGCGCTGGCCGGAATTAATGGCCTCAGAGGCGGTATATGTATCTTGTCTCAGTGCTGCGATCATTTGGTTAATTTCATTGGTCGACTCTTGAGTCCTAGACGCTAAAGTTCTAACCTCATCGGCGACTACGGCAAACCCTCTCCCCTGCTCACCTGCGCGAGCCGCCTCAATTGCTGCGTTTAAAGCCAATAGATTTGTTTGCTCAGCAATAGAAACAATGGTGTCTAAGATGCTGCCGATGTTCTCGCTATGCGTGGTCAACTTGGTCATACTTTCTACCGCTTCACTCATGCGCGTGCTGAGCGATAGAATATGTTGTTTGTTGTCTTGCGTATATTTGCTGACTTCGGTTTTATGCTGGTTAGCGGTATGAATACTCGCGAGGCTATCTGACGAGCGCTCAGAGACCGCTAAAGCACTTGCTGAAATACTTTGCGCTAAGCGATTGGCATTACCCATGCGGCGCATCTGCTCGGTCGCATTATTAGCTATATGTTTGCTTTCACTTAATGATGATTCAGATAGTCCTTCTAACTCATGAACTTGGTTATTGATTGACTCAAGCAAAGCACGGAGGTTGTCTTTAACCTGATTGATATTATCAATTAACTGACCAAATTCATCATCACTGCGCTTGCTCATTTGCTTCGAAAAATCTCCAGCAGCAAGGTATTTCAGCATTTTATTCACCGCAGCCAACGGCCCAAGCATTGCCCGACTGGTTGAAACCGAGATAAATGCGCCTAATGCAATAAAGACGACCACCAATAAAATGGCGGTATTTTGCGCTCGCTCGATAAGGGTTTCAGCATTATTTTGAGAACGATTAAACGCCGCATTGGCACTTTGCTGCATTTTCTCAAGCTCGGTTAAAATGGCAAACGCATGCTGCTCTGACTGCTTGTATAACATCGCGGCTTGCCGCTGCTGACTCAGTTTATCTTGTACCGCAACATAAAGATGACCTGGCTCACCCAGCTTTTCTCTGAGCTTAGTCATGCTCTCACTAAACTGGTTTAACAAGTCATCTGCATCCATACCGTAGGCTTGGCGCTTCAAAAACGCTAAGTTGTTTTCAATATTATCTAACAAAAACAGCATGTCTTGCTGATGTTGTTCTACTTGCTCTAGCGTTAACCCACTGATCCGTTGACTGTTGTTTTCCAAGGTAAACAACATATCGTCAATACGAACGCCGGTCCCGACCATTTCTTCCAACTGCCGTGTTTTGTCTGTCTCGATTAACTCGAGATCCAGCATGGCATTGCTGGCCTGTTCTTTATCCTGTTTAAGCGCTTGATATTGCGATTGGATCCGTTGCTGCGCTTGTACAACATTAGCTTTTGCCTGCAACATTTGTTCTGCAGCACGACTGAGCTGTTCGCCCAACGCCAGAGTTTGCTTTAATGGTGTGACAAATTCAGGCATCGCTTGCGTCAATGACGTTAAGTGCCGCTGGCGCTCAACATACAGTTGCTGCTGTGTGGTAAATTGCTGTCGAGCCCGATTGATATCTTGCTCGCTTTCAAGGGTATAAGCTTGGGAAATCAATTTGCTGAGCTTAAGCTGCTCAAGCTGCAAGGAGTCAGCACTGCGCTGAATCGGCAAAGTGACTTGCCCCATATTTTGATTGGCTGACTTTATTTGCGCCAATGCTAGATAGGCTAACACGCACGCAAGTAATAGCAGCACGCCTAATGCACTAAAGCCTAAAGTAATTTTTTGTTTTATTGTTAGTTTACTTAGCATAATGTCATTGCTCTATTTTGAGTAAACAAACTATGTTACAAACGAGATAAAAAACCAAGTAAATACTCTAGAAATTACCAACATACCTTTTAAAAAGGTAGCTTCAAATTTGCGGTTTTGCTTACTTAGTTTTTGATTTTATTTTTAGTTTTGGCGATCATAGCGGGTAAGAATTTTATTATTTAAGAGCACAACAAGATGAGAGAAACCGCAATCAACGAAGCAAAGGCCTTATGTCAAAGCCATAAGAGCGCTTTTTTATCTACCCTCTCTAACAACCAAAAGGGTTTTCCTTTTTCTTCTGTCGCTCAGTATATTTTTCTTGAAGATAATCACTTTTACTTCTTTATTAGTGATATCGCCCAGCACACCAAGAATTTAGCCAAGCACCCAGCACTTTCGTTTATGGTGCTTGGTGATGGCGCGGTTGAAGATGTTGAAAATACGCGAGTTACTATTCTTGGGCATGCACACAAACTGCCAAGAGCAGATAGCGAGAGCCTGATTGCACAATTCGTAATGAAGCACGAAAAAGCTCAGCAGTATGCCATGCTAGGTGATTTTCACCTATGGCGAATTGAAGTGGCTAGGGTTCGATATGTAGGCGGTTTTGGCCGTGCATTTTGGCTAGAAAAACAGGAATGGTACTAAAGCTGGTACTAAACTGCAAAAGCGTGTTCACACTTGCTTTTGATAATGACTCGCTTCTAGCAAATGTGTAAAAGTCTGCTCACTGTATTTATCAACTCGAATTAACTCTAGTTCAACCACTTTTTTAATCTCCCGCTTGGTGTACGGTTGATCATGCTTAAAGTTTGTGGGCGAATTGTGAAGTTTAAAAAAACACCAATAAAGTATTTTAACAATTTAATTTTATTTGAATTTTAGCGGTTTGACCTTTAACCAAATTTCCAGCGCAATCACCTTTTCACTTGGCGATCCTTCATTTTCTTGTGAAATTACTTCAGGATAATGTTCTATTAAGGGCGCATCTTCTGGCTCGTATCCGCTTTGTGGCAGCCACTTTGCGAAAATATCTAATTGGAAACTCAACAAGTCTTTAATTGCTCCACGGTAGTCAAAAATTGCGTATATTCCCGCGCTGAGCACATTGAGTTGATATGGCCGAGTCACCGCAGATTTTAACTCATCGTTAATCACAATTGCGCCATCGTAACGGGCTTTATCTAGTGGCGTAAAAACGGGATTATCATGACCAAAACCAAACTTTTGTACTTGGCTATAATCCAGTCCATGTGCACTAGCCCACGCTGCAAGCTGCTGCCAACAGGCGCTAATCCCCTGCAATTGGTAGCCTTGTGACGCGCGTAATGTACATAACGGTAATTGTGAAATGGAGTGTAGTTTAACCGGTTGAATAACACTGTGTCGCTCAGCTCTTAATGCGTGTATTCGGGTAAGTTGTGTCATGTTAAGAGCCGGATCAATTTTATTTTTTGCCACCAGCTTACGTAGTTGTTCTGTTTTTCGCACACTTGAAGGAGTCACGCCAAAGTGCTCTTTAAACGCTCGCGAAAAGTTTGCGCTACCAGAAAAACCAAACTGTAGCGCAATATCTGTCACACTGTACTCTTCGGCTAGCAACAGCATATTGGCCGCGCGCTCCAACCTCACGCGATTAGTGTACTGACTCAAAGACTCACCAATCACAGCTGCAAAAATGCGCTGGAAATGAAACTTAGAAAAATGGCTCAGGCTCGCCGCTTGCTGTAACGAAAGCGGCGACTCTGGATTGCTATGCACCCACTCAATGACAGGTTGTAACCGCCCTAAATATATCTCTTCAGCGCTTAACTTTTGCTCAGTTGATTGATGCAAGCTGTATCTCTCCCGATTGGCTCTTAGCCTGTTGATAGTGCCGCCAACACAGTATAAGTGTTAATCCTGCCGCTATAAAATCTGCCCCCACAAGTGCCATAAATACACCATTTAAGCCAAAATAGTGTGGCGCAATAACAATTAATGGTACTAGGATAAACACCACCTTCAAGGCACTGTAAAAACAAGCGCGTTTGGCATCACCTTTCGCTTGATAAAATCCAGACGCTAAAATTACCACGCCAAACAGCGGCATTCCCCAAAGTGCTGAGCGAAAAACGCGTTCTCCTATTTCGAGAAATTCACTCGCTTCGGTAAATAAGCTCAACCATAGTCTTGGCAGTCCCATCAATCCTAACGTCAATAACAGCGCAAATCCTGTCATACCCAAAAAAGCAACGCGCGTACACGCTTTTACTCGTCCACTATGTCCTGCCGCTAAGTTATAGCCGACAATAGTTTGAAATGCGATCAACATTGCAATCGCGGGTAGAATTGCGAAATTAATAATACGTCCTAGCATGCCGTGGGCCACTACCCAATTTTCGTTTGCAAAAGACAACAGCTGCCAGTTAACCACCGCAGTTTGCACGCCAAGGCAAAATTGCGTGATCAAGATAGGCATACCGATTGCGAGGATCGGTAGCCAAGCTCGAGGTTTCCAGCACACCTTAACCGCAAGCAAGTCAGTACGCTTTCTTTTGAGCTGAAGCGCCATAACCAAAGCCCCCAATTGAGCTGCAATTGTCGCATATGCCGCACCTGCAACCCCCAAACCAAATTGCTCGATAAATAGGTAATCAAGCAGTATATTGAGCACAGCGGAGACTAATAACAACAACATCATCAACTGCGGTTTACCCTGACCACGAAACATATCAGCCACAATAGGTAATAAAACTCCGGTAATGGCACAAAGATATAACGGCTGTATGTAGCTAAGCGCATCCTTTACAAAAACCGCTTCCACTTGCAAAAGTGATAAAAGTTCAAGTGGATAAAGCCAACCAAGTACTAAGAATACCACGCTAACTATACCGCCAATTATCAGTCCATGACCGATTACCTCCGTGGCTTTATCCACTTGCTTTGCTCCGATTAACCTTGTCATTGTGGCCGCCATGCCTGCAGATACCATAGCGGTTAGCGCTATCATTAACACTTGCAGCGGGTAGACCATGGCCACGGCACCAAATGCCATCTCTGATACATAGCGACTAATAAACCAGCCGTCGACCAAGGCATATAAACCCACAACGAGTAAACCGATACAAATGGGAATACAGGTTCGAATAAACAGCGCTAATATGGGCATCTCGGCGAGCTGCTCGAGTCCCAATTGATTTTTATCTTTCATGTAAACTCATCCTCAGTTGCCATAACATGGCAAGGTAAAACTACTTATATGGAGAGGTTACAAAGTACAGAGAAAGATAAATATTCAAATATTGCGAAGTTGATGAAATTGACTCACAAAAACTGCCATAACAAAAAATCCCGCTACGATAACATTCTTTTACAACTCTATTTTGTTCCTAAGTTAGTATATTTTGTAATCTCTACTTCTTTGATTCACTTTTGAAAGGATTTTACTATGCGTTTAGGATTAACTATTGCAGTTGCAACTATTACCCTACTAACTGGTTGCGGTGGCTCTTCAACTGACTCACAAGACCAAGCACCACCACCCAAAACGGTCACGCCACCACCCTCTCCCACAGAAAACAAACTCAATATCACGGCACTGGACCAAAACAATCATGTTTACTCGAGCGACTTGGGTTACACCACGACTTTGGAGCGCGTCTTCAACTTAAAAGACGACAAACTATTAGTGCTCGGAGAAACATCAAGTGTTGAAGAACTAGGTAATAAAGAAGGTTTTTATGCGATCACGAACCTAGACGGTCAAACTTATCAATATGAACAAACGCAAGAAGGATTTGTTGATGCCTGTGTTTTTGGCTCAGGAGAATACGTCATAGGTCGATTTAAACGTGAAGATACTGATCAGTTCAGTGTACAACTTGAACGCTACGATGGCTCTGGTACTTTGCTACAAAGTGCTGAAATGAAGGCGTTATCAATGGACGTTAAATATGATATACCAGCTGATAAGAGTGCTTGGCTTAAAAAGCCATTCACTATTATTCCGACAGACAATCCATTGAGTGAAATTCCATACACGCAAACTAGCATTACATGGTGGCGCTTTAACAATGTAAAATTCTCCTGCCATGACAACAACTTGTACGTCAGTTATAACAACGGAGGTCAAAAGATTGCGAAATACGACGTAAACCTCCAACTTAAGTGGCAAAAGCTGATTGATATTCGTTACTGGGCTAACAGTTCGCGTGCTTCTGAAGCAATTGAAATGGCGCTCTCTGAGAACGGATTTTTATACACAGTGCAAAATATTAGTACTGATGCAATTCCTGCCTACAATCATAAGTTTTCGACCAACCATGCGATACCCGATAACACGGATCAAAGTGCGATGCACATGATTGTAAAAACCTTTAATTTAGACGGTGAACAACTCAATGAACAATTTATCAGTGATACTGACTCATCGTTAGTTGAGGATGTTCAAGTACATCAAGACAATGTATTGGTTGGTGTATCGGCACGCCGCAGCAAAACGGGTAAAACAAGATATTCAAGCGAATGGGATATTGGCTTAGTAAAAGTTTACCATGGTGAAAGGGCTGCCGAGCGTTATTGGTATGACTTAGATAAAGAAGATGTGCTACGTGGAGTAAAGATCAGCAACGGCACATTATTTGTGTACGGCCATACTGGTGGTGTACAAGTGGACACAAATAGCTGGGTTGAACATAGCAAGGCGTTTATTGGGCAAATCAACCTTGAAAACCTAGCCGATATTGCTGTTGAAACCACTAGCACAGCACGCTCCGCCAGTTTCCAAGATTTAACCATTCAAAATGGCGTGTTAAGCGCTGTGGGACTTGAGAATGCGCCCATGACACATTCTACCGATATCTCTATGGCGGGTTTGTTCATTAAAAAAACACTCAACAATTAGACCTGCCAAGTGGTGATAACGGCCAAGTTATCACCACTTATTATTAACGTGAAAGCAAAGTAACCACAGCTTGAGCCCCTTTACTGTGCGGCAAATTCGCTAAATGCAATTCCCCTTGCTGATTACGAATAAGCTCCCGGCTCAACACCAAGCCGATACCCGAGCCCTTTGGTTTAGTGGAATAAAAAGGTACAAAAAGGTTATCTGGATTGGCGATACCAGCGCCGTTATCTTCTAGGGTAAAGCGCCAATTTTTTGGTCTATCTATGGTTAGTGTTACGCCATCATTCCCCGCAGATTGATTTGCTTGCTCAGCATTATTGACAAGGTTGATCATAGCCTGCGTTAGCTGAGCTTCATCACAATAAACCAAGCCTTTATTAAGCGCCTTTATCTCAACACTGGGAAATAAAGCTTGCCAGCGCGATACCAGCAACTCTACCTCAATGTTTTGCATATCAACGGGTGGAAGCTGCGCTACTTGTGCGTAGTTTGCAACAAATTGCTGTAAATGTGCGGCACGGTTTTCTATTACCCCGAGCATAGTTTGCTGCATCTCAGGTGAAATGATATTGCCATCTTGTTGTAGGGATTGCGCCATTGAGTAGACCGGAGTTAAGGCGTTTCGCACTTCATGGTTAAGCACCGATAGTAGCTTTTGCCATACCTGCTTTTCATTATCTCGCAGCGCTTGCTCCACCGAGAAAAACACCAATAATTGATAGGCTCGCTGCCCCCGATATAGTTTATGAGCCGCAATGCTAAATCGAGAGATGTGCTGCGTATGCTGCCATTGTTCATCCACATACTTAAGCTCCAGTGTTTTAGCATGTGCACCATGTAACACCTGCTCTGGATACACTGTATTCATGGCCTGATTGGCAAAATACACATGATGATGCGCATCAAGTACCACAATTGGCAGGGTGAGCTCACTAATAAAATTAAATACAAAAGCTTCATTCTGGCCATATTCTTGACGCTTTTGCTGTAATCGCTTGGCAGCTTCCTTAAGTTCGGCCTTGAGCAATTCAACCCGGCCCTTACGGTATTGTGCTAACTGCCATACACCAAACTCTTCGTTGGTCACACCGTCCAACTGAACAGCCAGATTTTCAAGTACCTGCATTACTACTTGATAGCCATAACTCAGTGCGAATACAGAGGGGATCATCACACCGAGCAACAAAGTGATTGCACTTAACAGCGTAAGCTCAAAATAGCAGATCATCCCAAGCGCGAGCATAGCAAGTGTAATTATAGGTATCGCAAAGCCCACCAGTAACTTGTGCTCAAGTGATGCCAGCTTAGCCATCAAGCTCTGCCTTTGGGCTAATATCATGCTTTTCTAGGCGTCGATAAATTGCAGATTTACTCAAGCCCAAAAACTCTCCAGCGGCCACTACATTGCCACCGAAATGGCGGATCGCTCTTGCAATCATGCGTTTTTCGGCTTCTTCAAGGCTCAAAAGTGGGATCTCTTGCTCTGGTACACCTTCCTCAAGCTCAATATCATCCGCAGTTATCTCAGGCTGAAGTCCTAAGATCACTGCTCGTTCAATGACATGAGATAGCTCACGAATATTGCCAGGCCAGCTGTAACTCAATAATTTGTTTAGCGCCGCAGTAGTTAGCGTGCGTTCCCGTCCGGTATCATTACCATGGCGCTGGGTGTGTTTTGCTAAAAAATGGGCTGCTAAGCTTGGGAGCTCTGCTAATCTCGCTCTGAGTGGCGGTACCTTTAGCACCACCGTATTTAAGCGATAGAATAAGTCCTGACGAAACTGCCCGGCGTTAATCGCTTCTGACAAATCCGTATTAGTAGCAGAAACGATCCGCGCGTTACTGCGGCGCGTCTCAGAATCTCCCACGACTTCATATTCACCCGTTTCAAGCACGCGTAATAGCTTGCCCTGAAGTGGCAGCGGCAAGCTGCCGATTTCATCTAAAAACAAAGTGCCATTTTCAGCCATTTCAAACCGCCCAGTGCGGTTTGCCTTTGCATCGGTGAATGCACCTTTGCGATGACCAAATAACTCACTTTCAAATAATTCCGTTGGAATAGCGGCCATATTCACGCTCACAAAAGCGTGCTCAGAGCGACCGCTATTATCATGAATATATTTAGCCAACTGACTTTTTCCGCAGCCATTTTCTCCCAAAATAAGCACGTTGGCATTGGTTTTTGCAACGCGCTGAGCTTGCTGAAATAACTGAGAGGTCGCGTTATTGCCTGCGTGTAGTTCATGTGCTGACGATAGCGCTTCAGCACTTTTGGTGTAGCGTCTAACGGTGTTCAGCAGTCGCTGGTTTTGCCAAGGTTTTTCAATGAGGTCACATGCGCCCAACTGCATTGCTTGGACCGCAAGTTCAACCTTGGCCCACGCGGTAATTACAACCACAGGCACACTTATTTGCGTTTGTCTCAACCAACTAAGAAATTGCAGCCCTTCTTTTCCTGAGGTTGTATCTCTATTGAAGTTCATATCAAGCAAAATAAGCGCAACGGGCTGCTCTGATAACATAGCTTTGGCTTCATCTGGGTGTGCGGCTTCAAGACTCATAAAACCATGACTTTGTAGCACTATGGTGGCTGACATTCGCACGTCAGGGTTGTCGTCGATGATTAAAACTGGCGTCATCACTTCCTACTTATATTTTATTTGGGCTTACGCCCAAACTTTAATGTTTTAATGCACGCATTGGTGTCGAATTTATTAACTGTTTCATTGGGTAAATCGCCGTGGCTAACGCAAAAGCCAACATGGTAACAATCACCACAAGTAGCCAGCTGGATTTTGCCAACAACCAATCTGACGAAATACTCATATAAAATCCCGCAACGACCATAATGGCAGCCAACATCGCCACGAGCATGGGCGCGATGGTATCTGACAATAACAACCGATATAAACGGTGTCTTTTGGCACCAAGTGCCATTCGCATTCCAAACTCGTAGCGTCTTTGTTGAAAGCTGTAGTTAAGCACGCCGTAAATGCCCACCCCAGATAACAACAAACAAAAACCACAAAGCGCAAAGCTTAGCAGTAAAGTCAGGCGCTCCAAATAGGTAATGCTCTGATATGTCTTTTTTAAGTTTGAAAAACGCCATATTCCCGCCTGACCATTCACGGTGCTGATGGCATTTTGGATCTGAGCGCGAGTAAGTGATGCTCCCGGTTCCATTTCTATCATAAATGGATAACCCAAAGGCAGCGCGGGTAGCCAAACCGTTTTACCTTGAAGCTCATGGTGACGTTTAGGGTGATTGAAGTTTTTTGAGATACCGACTATTTCAGCAGGTACATCTGGGTTAAAAATAAAATACGTTGCACCAATCACATCACCGCCCGGCTTTAACGCCTGTGCCGCAGCCAAAGAGACAATAGCCTCTTCCTTTTCGCCTCGAATTGCAGCTTCGCTAAAAGTGCGTCCGGCAACGAGCTCAAGCCCTGTTAATGCAAAATAATCCGGCCCAACGTTACCTCTAACCATGCTCGGTGTCCATTCACCCGCCATATCCTGCATAGCAACCACAGAGACATCGCTTTGTAATGGACTTTCTCCATGGGCGACGCCTAACACGCCCGGAATGTTAGTTAGCGCGAGTTTGAACCCTTCAATATTGGCGTAACGCGCGGGAAATGGAGTGGGATCTGCGGGAATATGTAACATCACGCTATACATATTGTCCAACTTTGTTCCGAGCGGTCTAAGCAAGGTATCGGCGCTTTTACATAGCACTAAGGTCGCCCCAAGCACCAGCACTGTGGTAAAAAACAGCTGTACCGCAACCAGTGTTTTTGTCGTCGCTATGCGTACCGCTTTTACGCTGCCTTTACCAGACGACTGCATGCTTTGTTTAAGTTGGCTAAAATCAATCATGCGTGAGGTTACAAACGCAAACAATAAAGCTAATAACAGTACGGTTAGGATAGCACTGAGCAGCACTGTGGTATCTAAGGTTAAAGTGTCAATCAGCGGCAAATAACCACTGGTGAGCGATTTAACTAACCTCAGCTCCCACGCGGCGATAAATAACCCCACCAGCACAGCGCTTGACACCAATAACAGCGCTTCTAGTAAGATTCCACGAAACAACAGCTTACGCTTTGCACCGAGCATAGCTTGTAAGGCCAGTTGCTGCTGGATGGTGTGAGCTCGAGAGATAAACAAATTACTTACATTAAAAATTGCGATGAGTACCAAGCATGACACACTCAACAACACGATAATGGCAAGCTTGTCATGTCCCGCCAGCTCTACCTCTCGGTACGAACGTACTATAGGTTCAATATCAAGTAACGCTTCGTCAGCCGATTTCCATTCGCTTTGGTGCAGTTGAACATTTTGATATAGCTGCTCTGCGAGGATATCCTGACCACTATTGGCTGGTAATATCGCCAGTAACTTCAAGTTGTTTAGTCTGCTACTCCAAGGATGATACTCGCCGCGCTGATCACCAAAAAATCGCTCATCTTCAGAGAAACTAAGCCACAGTGCCCCATTTCCTTCACTTAAAAAGTAAGGATCAACATGCGTACGTGCAGCAACACCGACGATGGTGTACAGTCTGCCAACAATCCGCAGACTCTCGCCAAGCACACTGTCATCACCATTGAAGTATTGTTGCCAAAGTTTATAGGAAATAATGACCTCTGGATTTTTCTGGCTAATGCTTTTCGTCGGCGTTAGGTATCGCCCCAGTGCTAGCGGCATTTTCACCATACTAAAATAATCCGAACTTGCAAAAGTCAGCGTAAGCTTTGGTTTGCCAGCTAGATTTTCAACCACATCGGAAAAGCTACTGATCAAAGCTCGTTTTTCATACATGGAGGGGGCCTGATACCAGTTCAGCATGTTTTGAAAGCTTTGCAGCCCTTCAGACGCTCTGTCTTGGTATACGTTTTTTTGTTCTACCACCACAAATCGTGATTCATTTTCAATCTCAAGCGGCTTAATAAAAAAGCCACTAAACAGACTCAATGCGACAAAAAAGCAGCTTAACGCGAGTGCCAACGTCAGTACTAACGTGATACAAAAATTCGGCACCTGAAGCAAACTTTTGATTGCCAGCCCTAGTTGACGCCGAAGTTGTAAAAACCCCATTACACCACCTCCGCAGTACAAATATCGCGTTTTGCAACGCTTGATGAAACCTGTACACCATCTAAAAGCTGAATTTGCCGCTTGGCATAACCTGCATAGCGAATATCGTGCGTCACCATGCAAATGGTTGTGCCTTGCCTATTCAACTCCCCCAGCAAGGCCATTACCGCATCACCATTTTTAGAGTCGAGGTTTCCTGTTGGTTCATCGACTAGTAAGATACTTGGCTCGCCTGCAAGCGCACGCGCAATAGCCACTCGCTGCTGCTGGCCACCAGATAGTTGGTTTGGTTTATGTTTTGCTCGGTGGGACATTTCAACTTGCTTAAGTGCCCCCATCACACGGCGCTCAATTTCGTCAGTCGCAAGCGCAGGCTCTCGATACTGAAGCGGTAAAACCACATTATCAAATACCGTTAACCCATCCAGTAGATTAAATGACTGAAAGACAAAACCGATATGCAAATTACGCAGCTCTGCTTGCGTGTCTGCGTCTAGCGTACTGGTTTCTATATCTTGGATGCGATAGCTGCCTGAAGTGATTTCATCTAATAGTCCAAGAATGCTCAATAGAGTGGATTTTCCCGATCCTGACGGGCCGGTTATCGCAACGTAATCGCCCTGTTTAATTTCAAGGTTAATGTTACTAATTGCGTGAGTTTCAACATCCTCGCCAAAGAACACTTTGCTCACTTGATGTAATGCCAAAATTGTCTTGTCCATTTGTTCTTCCTTTACCGATTGAGTGATTTAATTGTTATTTTTTCTAGGTGCTGGTAGTCAGACATTTCTGACACCACCACTCGCTCACCGGATACACCGCCTTCGAGTACTTCTATGGCATTGCCGGCTAGTTTACCAAACTTGAAACTTTTTTTGATAAGCATGTTGTTTTGTTTATCTAAAACAAATAATTGACTCTGAGATTGTGGAGTTGCACGCGGTGGCTTAATAAGTGAAAGTGCGACGGTCTTTTTTGCTGTAAAAATTTGCCCTTCAACAGTCAAAAGTGGGCGAGCATTGCTTGGCAGCTCCCCAAGTAATGCCAGCTCTATCGCAATACGCCCGTCTTGTACGATGGGCACAATGCGGCTGACCTTAGCCTCAACCTTACCAACAAAGGTGTCTACTACCGCTCGTTGACCTAAGATAATCTCGCTTGCTTCTCGCTCTGGCACCAGTAAGTCGGCTACCAAAGTCCGCTCACTGCCCACCACAGCTAGCGCCTGCCCGCGTGTAATTGCTTGACCTTGACTGGCATGTACTTGCTGCAACATGCCGCTGATCCCCGCAGTGACTTGTAATTGCTCCACCGCCTGAAGCGCGACCTGATAGCTCAGCTCATATTCTTTTAATAGTTCTAGCTCAATCTCAATTCTTTGCTTGTGTAATGCACTGGTTTGGCTAAGTTGCTGCTGAGCGAGCTTTACTCGCTCGCTTAACTGAGCAACAGTTAAGATTGAGCGCTGATGATCTAAGCTTGAAACTATGCCTTGAGTAACTAATTGGCGCTCAGCCTGCTCTCGCAATTTGGCATTTTCAAGCTCACTGCTGAGTAGGGTATTTTGTCCTTTCAATACTAGTCGCTCACTTTCTTGGCTTAGCCTTAACGCTTCAACATTAGCTTTTTGCCTAGCGAGTACTAGTCTTTCTCGGTGGAGTTGCTGAGTTAACTCAGGATTGGTTAACTGTAAAATAACGGTGTCTGGCTCTACCCTGCTGCCTGGAAGATGCAGTACGGTTTCAACTTGCGCTGCAAATGCGGTCGTGATCTCTCTACTGATCTTTGAGCGTAACCGGCCATAGCCTTTAACACTAAATTGTATCGATCCGGATTGAACGGTGGCAAATTTAAGCTTTTCAGCATCTATTTGCTGGTCGTGAGGCACAATCCATACGCCCATTGCAGCGAGCAAAATAAGGGTTGTTGACAGCCACCACCGACGAAATGGCTTTTTAGCCGTTTTAGCAAGGCTTGTGTGAATATCCATCGAATTACCATGTTATTATTTTTATACGGTAATACGATATTCAGGCCAAATTTAACCTATTGACTTTTATCAAGTTAAGATAATCAACCTTTATGAAACTTCCCTAACTTGGGACTGTGTAATATCAGTTATGGGAAACCTGCCACTCAGCAAAGAACAACTGGTTTAGATAGCCCATTTAATTCGCCAAATCGCTTTAAAGGTTTTGCTCGCCAAATAGAAAAATAACAGCGGCATCAATACTAACTTCAGTACCAAAAGCGATACCACGTTTAAGAAGTCTATAAAGAGTGACTCCGCAGCGTCGAGCATATCGTTAATACCACTAGAAACCGCTTTAATTGCTCGGCTTAGCGTCCCCTCATTGCTACCTTGTAGCTGCTCATTGAGTTTTTCGATTGCTTGCTGATGTTGATCTTTTTCTCTATTGATAAGCGCAATTTGAGTATCGAGTTTTGTTTTATCGCTGGCTAATCGCTGTTGCTTTTCAACCAGTGGCTTTGCCTCTTCGCTTTTGGTAAATGTTAGCCACTCGGATAAACTTCGGTTCGCTTGAGCCGCTTCAATATCACGCTCCAGCGCGGTAATTTCAGCATGTAGCTCGGTCGCTTCACCATGAAGATGGATCTGTTGTTTCGTCAATAGCGCTATTTGCTC
The DNA here is from genome assembly GCF_016695175.1 of Pseudoalteromonas sp. GCY. Lineage (NCBI taxonomy): Bacteria > Pseudomonadati > Pseudomonadota > Gammaproteobacteria > Alteromonadales > Pseudoalteromonadaceae > Pseudoalteromonas > Pseudoalteromonas sp. GCY. Next base: position 1,217,963 of record NZ_CP068023.1, on the reverse strand, counting down.
ACTATGGCTTTGCTTTTGGCTGGTGATTTGGGCCTTTATTTTTGCACTTTGCGTGCTGGTCTTTGTTGCTTGAGATTGAAAGAGGTCAACACTGCTCGACACCACTTCACTTTGTTTATTTATTTCTTGGTCCAGTAAGAGTTGGCTAGTGAGACCCGTCGATAGAATTACAAAGGGAACCACAAAACGGATCAGTAGCATCGTGGCTAATATTTTAGTTCTAACCGTTTGCCAAAGCCCTAAATAGCAGCATACGAAATATCCAATTACGGTGACGGTGAAAGCAACACTGAATAATATGTGAGTGGAAATAGTGTAGAGAATACGTTGAATAAACAAAGATCCAATGGCTAGTTGCATCACATCAGAAATGTATTCGGCTAAATCATTGATAGGGTCGAGTAGCTGCGCAGGCTGAATGCTTGCAACACCAATCCCAACCTCAGCAGATTGCAGCAAAGAAATAGCGCCATTTACCGTACGTGCCAAAGCATAGACGAGCGAAGACTGCAGTAGCGCATCATCAATAAAGGCCATCATGGCGGTATTAAACTCTGGCAACCAACTTATTACCACAAGGATGGCCAACAGAAAATATAATGCTATTTTTCCACTTTTTGTTTGCATATCAGCCTTAGCCTTTTAGCAGTTTTATTAAGCTTTGTTAGCTTGCCCTAACACGGTAATAGTGCGCTCAATAAAGCGGGTAAGCGCCCGCTCTGGAAGAAAAGGTTGTCTTCCTTCAAGATTAAACTGTGCTAATAAGCGCTTGATCTTAGCATCGCTCTTTATTTGCTCAACCGACTTACCCGCCTGATTCAAAATCTTAACCCGCTCAACCAAAGCGAATGTTTGAATTCTATGTTGTTCGAGTTCACGTTTCGTTGTGGGCTTGCCATGACCTGGCACAATCAACGTATTTTGATCGCCAATCGATAAAAGTAAGTCTACCGCTTCATTAAAACCCGTTAAGCCCCCAGCATAAAATGTTGGATGCCAGTTTGTGGTGTAAATGTCTCCGGTAAACAAAATATTGCTCGTAGGATGAAAGAAGATGTTGTCATTGGCGGTATGTGAAACTGCTTGAGTATGCTTTATCACCCCAAGCTCCTTTAACCCTTGCGGGCTCTCAATAAGTGTAAAACCTTGCTGTTGAAAAAAAGCGTTACCACCTGTGTGATCCGAATGACTATGCGTATTTAGCAGGTATTTTTTCTCGGTCTGAAAGCTATTCTGTATCAAATCATTGAGCTTTGGCAAATTCGTATCTTCAGCTGTGGGGTCAATGATCACCACTCCCCTTTTCGTTGCAAAGATCCCAATGTTCGTGCCATAACTTTTATCTCTAACAACTTTTGCTGTGTCAGATTGATAAAGCAATTCAAACTCACCGCTACAAGCTGGCTGAGCAACAATTAAGCCCAATAAGATGAACGCCATAATAGACCGCATTTCACACTCCTTTCTACATTAGACTGTTCACGTTATAGCCATTATGACTTCTTTACAAGCCTATTGCTCCACCAGCCTACTATCCTCTAGGTTTTATGGAGCGGCCAGGCTTTTCCTCAAGCGGTTTATCTGGCCATCGGTGTTTTGGATATCGACCACGCATCTCTTTGGCCACCTCAAAATAAGAAGTTTGCCAAAAGTTGCTTAAATCACTGGTGGTTTGGATTGGCCTTTTCGCTGGAGATAACAGCTCAAATCGCACCGGGACTTGACCATTGGCGAGCGTTGGCGACGTCAATTGACCAAACATTTCTTGTAACACCACAGAAACGGTTGGCCCTTGGTGCTCATCGTAGCGGATCGCGACTCGCTTATCACTTGGCGTAGTGTAAAACTCAGGTGCTTGCGCTTCGAGTTGCTGTTGCTGCTCCCAAGTGAGTGTCGCTTGAAGCAGGTTAAAAATATCCATTTGCTTCAGTTGTTTGATGGTGTCTACGCCCGTCAAATAGGGCAATAACCAAGTATCAAGCTGCTCTATCAAACTTGCCTCAGATATCTGTGGGAAGGTATTCAAGTGCTTACTTAACCATTTAGCTCGAGCGAGCCAAGCGTGACTTTTTGCCGACCAATTGAGCATACCAAGCCCTTCCGATGTGAGAATATCCTCCACACATTGGGCAAACGCTTCTTTGGGAATTTGACTCAGATTTTGCTCTTTTAATACCAGAGCATGATATGTAACTTGTTGCCGGCCCTGAAGCGCTTCTTTTTTACTATCCAGTTGATACTGCACCACCTCACTCAAGTATGGCGCTAGTTGCTCAAGTAATGTGCCCTTTTCGATTGCGCAGCTCAGAAATACCAAGCCATCCTTATTTTTGCCATCCACATCACAAACAATCAAATAGGCCTGACCTTGCAGCGGATCGCCATCACGTAATGTCACCCCTCGACCATTAGCAAGCAAGTAGCGGTTATCCCCTTGAGGACGTTTTTGCGCAACTCTGTCAGGAAAGGCATGGAGCAATAAAGTAGGCACTAAGGTTTGAATATCTACAAGGGTAATTGCTTCACTCTTGAGCCTAATTCCCAGTTTGTGTGCAAATGATTTGGCCAATTTTACGGCCTGCTCTGCGGCAGCTCTGTGCAAGCGATATGCTTTGGCGGCACGGGTACGGTCTTGAACAAACTCAATCAATGCCAATACTCGTTCACATACATCGCTTGTGTTGGCTTGTACTACAATATCTCGCTCGCTCAATATTGCCGCCAAAAAACAAGCAAGTTGTTGCGCAATGGGCGTATCACATCGCAGTAGCATGCTAGCAAGACGAGGCGAAACACCTAGTTGTAGCGCACGCTGCCCGGCAATTAACACTTTATTATGCGCATCGACCAAGCCAAGCGACTGATTCAATTGACAAGCCACCGAAAAATGTTGCATCGGTGGCGGTGTTAGCCAATTCGCGTCCTTGTATTGTGTCACTCCCCATGCGCTTAGCTCTAACGCTAAGTCAGAAAGGTCAGTGGTGGTTATTTCTTCTGGCTGAAAGTCACTTAAATTATTATGCTCACTTTCGCGCCAAAGACGTAAACAATGGCCCGCTTGTAGACGACCCGCACGCCCGGCGCGTTGTGTTGCTGATGCCTTTGAGATCATCACCGTATCGAGCCGCGAGAGACCACTTTTAACGTCATAGTTTAAGCGTTTTTCAAGGCCAGAATCTATAACCATAGTGATCCCTGCTATGGTCAAACTGGTCTCAGCAATATTGGTCGCAAAAATAACACGTCTTGATGCGCTGGCGCTTTTACTGAGCACCTTTTCTTGCTCAGATAAGGGTAACCCGCCGTACAAAGGCAGAAGCTCAATATTACTTTGTTCAAGCACTTGGCACGCCTGAGTGCAGCGCTGAATATCAGCCTGCCCGGGTAGAAACACCAGTACATCGCCATCGCTTTGCAGAGTGAAAGCATGGCGCAGCGCATTTAACACATGATCCGCCAAGTAACGGCTCGCTTTACCGACATATTCAATTTCAACAGGATAGGTTTTACCTGGGCAAGATAATGTTGGCGCGCCATCCAGATAATTCGATAATAGCTCAGTGTCTATCGTTGCAGACATCACCAGCAATTTGAGATCGTCGCGATACGCTTGTTGCACTTCAAATGCGAGCATTAAAGCTAAATCCGCGTGAATAGAACGCTCATGAAATTCATCGAAGATAATAAGTGCAACATCACTGAATTCGGGATCCGCTTGAAGACGGCGAGTCAACACGCCTTCGGTGACGATTTCCAAGCGGGTGTTGGATGAAACACGTTGCTCGTTTCGGATTTGATAGCCGACTCGCTCACCGACCGATTCACCCAGTTGTTTGGCTAAATAGGTCGCAATAGATTTTGCTGCCACACGGCGTGGCTCAAGCATAATTATTTTTTTACCCGCAAAAATATCAGCTTGCAGCAAATGCAGTGGCACTAAGGTCGATTTACCTGCTCCGGGCTCGGCCTGTAATACCAAACGATTATTATTGGTTAAGGTGGAAATAATCTCGGGGATGAAAGCTTTAATCGGCAGCAAAACTATAACGCTTTATTATTCTATCTTGCTCAACATGATACACCTAAACTTGATGTCTCCAAACAGCCGAATTCGCTTATCGAGTATTACAAGACTAAATAAGGTCGGATAGATTTGACCACATTTTTAGTTTGCCTGCTTGTAAATATGAGCGTAAATTTTGCACCATGTGCTCTGCTGGACTTTGCACTTCCTCGTCCCCAGTATGGACTCCAACCCAGGCATTACGATGAGATTCTTTCGCAAGATATAAACCACCGTCGGCTAACTCCAACACATGCTCCCAGCTAAGCTTATCAGGTTGCGTTGGATCAAACGGGAACGGAGCAAAACCAATTGAGCAAGTACAGTTGATAGTTTGATCGTTCACCACAAATGGATAGCTCTCCACTTGACGACGGATCCGCTCTGTCACTTCGTGCGCAGCCGCTCTGTCTATATCTGGCATCACTAGCAAAAACTCTTCCCCACCCCAGCGCACTAAAATATCTGACTCTCGAGTACATTGCTTGAGGATGTCAGCAAAGTCTTGCAACACGATATCTCCTGCGGCATGGCCAAAACTGTCATTAATATTTTTAAAGTGATCGATATCAATAATCACAAAAATCAGATCGGCATTCTGTTGTGTTTGCGGAATTTGCCACTTTTTCCTGTACACTTCAATGGTGCCATCAATGACGCTAAAAAAGTGGTGCCGATTACTCAGACCGGTCAAGCTATCGGTGAAACTGAGGGTTTGCAAACGTTTGTTTCGCTCCGCCAACTCCTCAGTACGTTGCGCAACCTGACTTTCTAACAACTTGGTGTATCGACGATTCTGCCAGCGCCAATAAAAAACCAGCAACAGGGTAAATGCAAGCAAGGCTATCAACAACCAACGCTGCTGGCTTAATCGTGCGTTTTCTATCTGTTGCTGATGCGCCATAATCTGCTTTGCTTGCTGGGCATTGTCTCGTTCAAGCTCATTAAGCGCCTGCTTTTGTTGCGCGAGAGAATACTGCGCTTCTAACTTAAGCAGTTTGTTATTACGCTTTTGCAAATTCAGCGACTGCTCGGTAACGGCATAGCGCTTTAAATAACGATGCGCTTGCTGATAGTCTCCAAGTTGGGCATAGGCTGAGGCAAGTAACCACTGTAACTGAGATTGAAATAATAAAAATCGAGTGCCAAGAGTATCTCTCAGCCCCGCTTCACCTAACTCAATTGCGGTTGCGAAATCACCACTTTGTAATGCCACTCTGGCACGCTGCACTGCTGACATAATCCGCATTCTTTGGTTTTGAACCAAATAACCCGCATTGTCTAACTCATCTAGAATTTGTTTGGCTGGTAAATATTCACCGAGCTGTAAATGAGCCCAAGAGCGTGTGAGCTTTAATTGCGCGAGCGTCTCCTGCCGAATACCTGAACTTTCTGGTACAAAAGAAGACTTAAGTGCTAAGCGATAAGCCCCTTTATCCATATTCAAGCGCGACTGCCATAAGCTGATATCAGCTTTTATCTGGGCATTATCATCAATTTGTTCAGCCAGTACTGACGCTTTATCTAAATAGCGCTGCGCTAACTCATAGCTCTCTAAGTCAATATCAAGGTGAGCAATGGCAAGATAGGTGTTTGCCTTTAAAAATGTATTGTTATCGGATTCGGCCAACTGCAATGCCTGTTGGTGTAAGTCCAGACCATCTTCAAAATCACCAAAATGCTGAACTATACTACCTTCTAACAGTAATGCTTTGATTTGCAGCGGCTTATTACCTTGCGCACGCGCTTGCTCTCGCAGCGCTCTAATGTCCGGTAATAAAGACAAGTCATAATCTTGTTCAGCCGACATTTGTAGCGCATTTAAATTGCGCTGTATTTGTTCCGATGATTCGTAAGCAAACCCACAAAATGTAATTAGCGCACTCACCAATATGCAAAGCGATACAACAGCTGGCTGCATTAGTCTCCTCCCACTAACATTTCAGCGTTAGCCACCTGCCAATTCGCCACTTTTTTGTTGATAAAACCGGATTCTGTCAACGCCCGTTTAATCACGCCTCGTCGTTTAAGTATTTTTAACCCACGATTGAGTGCCGCAAATATTTGCACGCCTTCAGGATGATTTTTACTGACGACAAAATGCCGAGAGTCTGGCAAGACAACCTTAATATTTTCGATTGGGACATATTCTTTACCTTCAAAATTTAGAGTTAAAGAATCACTCACGCTAAAATTAATCAACATAGTGTCGACAACATCGCTTTCTACCATTGCCAGCATGGTTTCCCACGGGCCAATAAAGCTCACCATGTGTAAGTCTGTATTCATCAGCGCACGCCAATCCACTTCCCATTGCGGGTTAGATACCACATTCAGCTGCCGAAGCTGTGAAAGCGGCGTTTGTTGCAGCGCGACATTACGCTTGGTGACGTAGAGCCCAGCTTCGTAATCTCCTACTTCAACAATCGGATCTGAGATAAATAATGAGCCGCGATAGTCCACGATATTTTCATGCCAAACACTGCGAGCAAGGATTAAACTTTCCCCAGCGATCAGATCGGAAAACTCTAGAATATTCACCGAAGGTTTTGGATTAAATACGACTTTGCGCGTCTCACCACCAAGAAACAGGGCCTGCTGTAGTAACACCATTTCGATGATTTCAATGTGGGAACCTTTGGTGGTAGGAAAGAAAGAATCAACGTCTAAGACGTCACGACCAGCAAGAAAGTGCTCGTAACGCTGACTGAAATTTTCGCTACTGATTATATCAACAACCAGCTGATTGCTCCCCCAACAGAGATTGGAAATAAAAAGGAGTGAAAACAGCCACTTCATCTTCATTGTTGAGTAAAGCCTTATTATTAACAGTTATTCAAATCAGTATACTTGAATTTAGCGCGCTCTGTTAACCACTAAACAACATATTCTAATGAATTTGGATTTACTGCTAGCACACAGGTAAGTAGCCAGACTTGAGCCAGAATTTAAGGAACAAAATTACGCTTGACGTAAATGAAAAAAACATTTAGTTTCTAAATTAACAACAAAGCAAAAGGAAATTAAAATGTTAAACATAAAATTAAATAAAAAATCAATTAAACAACTTGCAACTTCTAACCGCCTAGATAACAAAATGACACCTTTAATAAATGGTGCAGGTAATACTTCTATATGGGAATCACCGGTTGAGAGTAAATACCATATGTCTTGTGAAATTGAGCAAGGGTGCAGAACAGCACGAGGCGATACTTGTAAGTAATTAATTTGGAAATAAGGCCTATCCTTGGATAAGGCCTTATCAAAAGTGAACCTTGATTTATCAATACCCTATATTAGGACCAAGCCAACGCTCCGCTTCTTCTAGCGGCATAGCTTGACGCGCAGCATAGTCTTCTACTTGATCTCTTTGAATACTCGCAACGGCAAAGTACTTAGAATCTGGATGCGAGAAATACCAACCCGACACAGCCGCTCCCGGCCACATGGCGTATGAGCTAGTCAGCTTCATACCGATACGGTTTTCGACATCTAACAACTGCCAAATTTTTTGTTTCTCGGTGTGTTCAGGGCACGCTGGATACCCTGGCGCTGGACGGATCCCTTGATAGTTTTCACGGATAAGTTCTTCGTTACTTAGCGCTTCATCCGCTGCAAATCCCCAGTGCACTTTACGCACTTGCTCATGCAAGTATTCAGCAAATGCCTCGGCTAAGCGATCTGCGACCGCTTTAATCATGATCTTGTTGTAATCATCTTGCTTGGCATCAAATGCGTCTGCTAAGTCATCTTCTTCAAGACCACCAGTGACGGCAAACGCACCGAAATAATCAGGTGTGCCTTTAGGTGCAATATAATCTGACAAACAATAGTTAGGGAAATCGGTTTTTTCGGTTTGCTGACGTAACTGACATGACGTAACCAGGACTTCGCTGCGCGACTCATCGGTATAAATTTCAATATCATCACCCTCGCGGTTAGCAGGGAACAACCCAATCACACCCAGTGGCTGTAAAGTCCCCTCTTGTGCTAACTGATCTAACATGGCATTGGCATCATGAAACAGCTTTTGCGCCTCTTCACCAACTACCTCGTCTTGTAGAATACGCGGATATTTACCGGCCAATGACCAGGTCATAAAAAATGGCGTCCAGTCAATATAATCACGTAGCGTTTTGATGCTGACGTCTTTAAACTCGGTGATCCCCAACTTACTTGGCACCGGTGGCGTGTAGCTCTGCCAATCAAGTTTTACCGCATTGTCGCGAGCACGCGCCAAGGTAACTGGTTTTGAACGTGGCTTTTTACGCGCCTGCTGCTCCCGTACTTTGACGTATTCGTCCGCGGTTTTTGCTAAAAACTCTGGCTTTTGTGTTTTACTTAGCAGGCTAGATACCACACCAACCGCACGACTGGCGTTATTGACGTAAATCACACCTTTGTCGTACTGAGGTTCAATTTTAACCGCCGTATGCGCTTTCGATGTGGTTGCACCACCAATGAGTAGAGGAATATCAAAGCCGCGACGCGTCATTTCTTTCGCAACATGCACCATTTCATCAAGGGATGGCGTAATAAGACCAGACAGACCAATGACATCAGCGTTTTCGTCAATGGCCGTTTGCAGAATTTTCTCTGCCGGCACCATCACACCCAAGTCCACGACTTCATAGTTATTACATTGCAGTACCACGCCCACGATGTTTTTGCCAATGTCGTGTACATCGCCCTTAACCGTGGCCATGATCACTTTACCGTTACTAGAGCCTTCTTCTTTTTCGGCCTCAATGTAAGGGTCAAGGTAGGCAACCGCGCGCTTCATCACTCGAGCAGATTTCACCACTTGAGGCAGGAACATTTTGCCCGCGCCAAACAAGTCGCCAACCACGTTCATGCCATCCATCAGAGGCCCTTCAATCACTTGAATTGGCTTATCAAACTGTTGCCGACAGGCCTCGGTATCCTCGTCGATAAACTCGGTGATCCCTTTAACTAAGGCGTGCTCCAAGCGTTTTTCAACTGGCCAAGAACGCCACTCTAAATCTTCCTGCTTCTCGGCTTGCGCCATGCCCGAGTATTTAGGCGCGATCTCAACCAATCGCTCGCCAGCACCGGCGTCGGTATTGAGGATCACATCCTCAACGGCATCACGGAGCTCTTTTGGAATATCGTCATACACGGCTAGCTGACCGGCATTGACGATCCCCATATCCATACCTGCTTTAATCGCATGGTAAAGAAACACAGAGTGGATCGCTTCACGCACCGGGTTGTTACCACGAAAAGAGAAAGAAACGTTCGATACGCCCCCTGACACTTTACAGTGCGGCAGGTTTTGCTTAATTCTGCGCGTGCCCTCGATAAATTCAACGGCGTAGTTATCATGTTCTTCGATACCCGTTGCGACCGCGAAAATATTGGGGTCAAAAATAATGTCTTCAGGCGGAAACCCAAGCTCGTCAACCAAGATTTTGTAAGAACGCTGACAGATCTCAAACTTTCTATCTGCAGTTTCAGCCTGACCAACTTCATCAAATGCCATCACCACCACAGCAGCACCAAAGCGCTTGATGATTTTGGCTTGATGGATAAATGGTGCCTCACCCTCTTTTAAGGAGATTGAGTTTACAATGGCTTTACCTTGAATACATTTCAGGCCCGCTTCAATGACTTCCCATTTAGACGAGTCAACCATGATGGGGACTTTAGAAATATCCGGCTCTGACGCTATCAGATTGAGAAACTTCACCATCGCAGCTTTTGAGTCCAACATGGCTTCATCCATGTTGATATCAATCACTTGTGCGCCGCTTTCAACCTGCTCTCTGGCAACATCCAGCGCGGTTTCGTAATCTTCTTCTAAAATTAAGCGCTTAAATTTTGCCGATCCCGTTACATTGGTACGTTCACCGACATTGGTAAATACTGCTGTTTGTGTCATGGTGAATTCCTAATTTAAGTTACAGGCTTCAAGACCTGCCAAACGCATCCGCACTTCGATGTCAGGCAAGCTGCGCGGCTGGGTTTGTGCAAGTCCTCTCGCGAAGGCGCGAATATGTTCAGGCGTGGTGCCACAGCAGCCGCCAACAATATTGATAAACCCTTCATTGCCCCAATCAATAATCTCTTTTGCCATGTCATCGGCTTCTAGGTCGTATTCACCAAACTCGTTAGGAAGCCCAGCGTTTGGATGCACAGAGGTAAAGGTCTCACAAACCCGTGACAGCTCTTCTACATACTGTCTTAATAAATCTGGGCCTAGCGCGCAGTTGAGACCGATAGAGATTGGCTTAATATGGCGAATGGAGTTATAAAACGCCTCGGTGGTTTGCCCTGATAGCGTGCGACCGGAAGCGTCGGTGATCGTGCCCGAGATCATAACAGGCAGAGTGACGCCCGCTTGCTCGAACGCTTCTTCTACACCGTAAGACGCGGCTTTGGCGTTGAGCGTATCAAAAATAGTTTCAATCAAAATAAGGTGAGCACCGCCCTCGATAAGAGCAAGCGTTGATTCAACATAGGCTGCAACCAATTTGTCAAAAGTGATATTGCGAAAACCAGGATCGTTTACATCTGGAGAAATCGAACAGGTTTTTGACGTTGGACCAAGTACACCTGCCACATAGCGAGGCTTGCTAGGATCTTTGGCGGTAAATTCATCACATACCGCACGTGCAAGCTTCGCCGATTCAAGATTAATCTCACGGCTTAGGCTTGCCATATCATAATCTTCCATCGAGATGGTGGTAGCATTAAAAGTATTGGTTTCAATAATATCCGCGCCAGCAGCTAGATAATCGCGATGGATCTGTTTGATTATCTCAGGCTGCGTCAAACTTAGCAGATCGTTGTTGCCTTTGATAAGGACATGCCAATCTTTAAAGCGATCACCGCGATAGTCTTCTTCTTCTAATTTGTGCTTTTGGATCATGGTTCCCATTGCACCATCTAAGATCAGAATACGTTGCTGCATTGCTTGCTTAAGCTGCTCTGCTATTTGCTCACCGTTTACGGCTACATTATTCGGCATAATTGTTAGTCCTTACATCTTGGCTAACTAAGTTAATATCATAAGGTGTGGTTTGGTAAACATAGTAGTTTAACCAATTTGAGAATAACAAGAATGCATGGCTTTGCCATGTCTTAGATGGACGTTTGCTGGTGTCATTCTCAGGAAAATAGTTCTCTGGCTGCGGTGCGTTGGCCATTTTTTCACAATCGCGAAGATATTCTTTTTGTAGCGTATCGGCGTCGTATTCAGGATGACCGGTAATATATACTTGGCTACCTGAGTGATTTTTAATTAAGTAAGCGCCCACTTTTTCAGAGCCCGCTAATACCACTAGATCTTTACACGCGTTAATTTTATCGACATCTATATGGCCATAGCGTGAGTGTGGCACCAAAAACTCATCATCAAAACCGCGAGTGAGCGCCCCGTGGTCAAAATAACAGTGGTGCTTAAATACGCCACACAGTTTGTCATTTTTGAGTGCTCGCTTTAACCCATAATGGTGATACAAACCAGCATGTGCGGCCCAACAGGAAAACAGGGTTGAAGTAACATGGTGCTCAGCCCAATCAAAAAACGCCTGTAATTCCTGCCAATACACCACATCATCATATTCAAGATGCGCCAGCGGCGCGCCGGTGACGATCAAAGCATCATAGTTTTGATCTTTCACATCCGAAAAATAGCGGTAAAACATATCTAGATGTTGCTCTGAGTTTTCAGAGCTGCGATGGGTGTCTAGTCGCAACAAATCAACATTCACCTGCAAAGGGGTATTTGCCAGTAATCGGATAAATTGCACCTCAGTCTCCACCTTATTCGGCATCAAGTTTAATATCGCGAGCCGCATAGGGCGGATCTCTTGAGTTGATGCACGACTTTGTGGCATCACGAACACATTTTCATGACGCAATTGGGCAATGGCTGGGAGTTCGTCGGTGACGGTGATTGGCATGCGCTGCTCCAGACTAATCGAATGGCATTATTATGGACAAAAACTGGAAAAATTCAACCTCTAGATGTATGGACGTCTAAACATTTGTGATAATAATTTGATGCCTTACCTCTCACTGATTATTTCAATTTATGTATACTTGCCACCATATTAATAAACACAAGAAACTTGAGATTTATGATTGGGATTGGGGAAGCCGCAGCGATTGCGGCGGCTGGGGTGTGGGCTGGCTCAACTATACTGTACAAACGATTTAGCCATCATCTTAGTCCATTTGAGTTGAACGTCAGCAAAGGCGTCATCGCTTCTGCTTTGATGATCTTGTGTTTGCTCATCGCAGGTGATGCTATGTACCCGACCTTACTCTCGAGCTGGGGCTGGCTGATAACCAGTGGAGTACTAGGTATAGCGATTGGTGACAGCGCCTACTTTGCCGCACTTAGAAATATAGGTCCTGCTCGTACTTTGGTTATTGAAAGTCTTGCACCTGCCATCGCGGGGATCTTAAACATTGTGCTCCTTGGTGTTTATCTCAACGCATCCGCTTGGCTCGGCATTGCAGTGACGACCGTTGGTGTGATGCTGGCGATTAAGCCAAGTAGAAGCCAGCCGGTATTAGACAAAAAACATTATCTCTTGGGAGTCTGCTTTGCACTCACGGCTGCCATTTGCCAAGCTGCGGGTATGGTACTTTCCAAAGGTGCGCTAAATAACGAAAGCATTAGTAGTTTGTGGGCGGCACTTATCCGCTTGGGATCCGGCACCCTATTTGTGGCCTTTATTGTTGTTTATTTGAAATCACAAAGCCTCTTTAAAGCACTTACACTTAAACAAATCGACGGTAAAAACTGGTTATTCGTTGCGGTGTTTTTTGGCACCTTTATTGGGCTTTGGCTACAGTTAATTTCCGTTAATCATACTGATCCCGCTATCGCACAAACCATCTTTGCAACAGCACCGCTCATGGTAATGACGATTGGACTACTGCGCAGAGAAGCGATTACTAAGTCTATGATGTATGGAGGCCTGATTGCTTTGGCTGGGGTATTTTTATTGCTAAAAGGATAGCCAATATCACAGTTAATATATATGTATATTGGCCTGGGTTTAGGGTTAATTTGCTATCGAAACAGAGACAAAATACAAAAAGTAGTCAACCTGAGATTTATTAACGGCAGACACGACTTTTTGTTACCACTATATTAATATGTAAAAACAATGTATCTAGACTAATATTTATGCCTTTGCTTGCTTTGTTTTTCGCATTACTGCTCGTTGTGTTACCTGCGCACGGTTCAGAATGCCCAAGTGCTAATAATGCCAACCTCACAAGCCATATTTTGTCTTGTAAGCAACATCTTGAAACGCTTGAACCCAACGGTGCCCAAGCTTTTGATGCACGTCTTGAGCTTGTTAGCTTGTATCGTCGAGCGGGTGACATAAAGCTCAGCAATCAAATACTGGATGAGTTGATGGCATGGAAGTTAACCACGCTCCAGCGCTTTCAGGTGTTAAGACAAAGTGGTATTAATCGTTATCGCCAGCGCAATTATATTCAAGCGTTGGAAAGCTTCCACGAAGCGCAAACGCTTGCGGCTCAGTTGCAACAAAATGAACTGGAAGGTAAATCGGCAAACGATTTAGCTAATGCTTATCAGGCACTTGGAGATTTAGACACCGCCCTTACTTTATTTTTAGAAAGCTACCAAATAGCGAAAGCAACAAATGACGTGCAGAGGCAAGCGATCACACTTAATAATTTAGGGAATGTGTCGAGGGATATTAATCAGTTGGATGATGCCATTCTCTCGTTTCGTCAAGCCCATGCGCTCCACCAGCAAGCCGGCGACCCAACTAAAGCGAATCACACCTTGCTAAGCATCGCGGAAGTATTCTACAAAAAGCGTGAATACAAAAAAGCAACTGAAATCATTGGAGATTTACTTCAACCTTTGACACAAAACGGTGCCTATACCCAATTGTCTCGAGCCTATTTATTATTGGCCGAAATTGCCATTGCTCAAAATCATATCACTCAGGCACAACAGCAACTCGCTTCATTCAAACGTACTCGGCAACTAATACAACACGGTAAAGTTGATCAGCGAGCACTGCTTATTGAAGCCAAACTCAAGCAGCTTGAGGGCGATAACCTAACTGCACAAACGTTACTTAAACAGGGGCTTGAAGCACATAATCAGCAAAATAGTCAGCTTACCGAGTTATTTTACATTGCCTTATTGCAGTCCCAACTACAGACACACGCTTATAAAGAAGCGGTAGAGACCGCACAGCGTTATAATGACATGCTTAAAAGTAGTCGTGTACAAAGTGAAAACCTTTATCAATTTCGCCTTCAAAGAGCTAATGTCTTGGCCGCGCCTAAGCGCCAAACAGAGACAAATATTGTGTCTCATGTATTCATCGGGTTTATCGCATTTTTAGCGGGTGTGCTGGTTACTTACTGCTTTGTTCGCTATACCACCCGCACCGACACTCATGGATTGCACAGTAAACATACGAGCATTGACGAGCAAGCCGCAAGACTATTGATGGTTGAGGTGATGACGCTCACTCTGGCGCTTTGGGAGCAAAATAGTGGAAAAACTCGTGTCGAATTAGCGGAAGAAAGCAAAGTGTGGAAAGTGAATATCGATGATGGTCGCTTACGAGTGCGTACTCTTGAACGCTATCTTAATATCAAAACGCTGCCCAAAAAGCCGCGTATTCGAAATATTGTTACCACGGCACAATATGTACTCACTCAATGCCAAGGCGCTAATTCCGATACTGCACCTCTTTCTCAAAAAGTTGCACAACTGGAACAAATCTTAGCCTGCTCCAACGCTGCTTGATGTGCACAAACAAGGGGCTTTCGCCCCTTCTCTAGTTAACCGTAGCAGTCTCACATAAATAACATGCTAAAGTCACGCCCATACCGGCCTCATATTCTTGGTGATGGCGTTCTCCTTTGAATTCAAAAGGCCCTTCAAAGCGTGGATACACTGTCATATCAGGCTTTAAGCTATTACTAAAGCCTTTCATATTTTGATGTAGAGATTGACACATTTTATTACCCATATCATAAGCAAGTCGCCAATCATCAAACTGGCCACAATCTAGTTGTGGTGTAATGCGACCAGAAATACTCTGCTTAGGACTTGTGCAAACGTTACTTCCTTCACTATGTAAATATTTAAAGGTCCCAGCGGTTAATGTCATTTTACCTAGCAGAATCGTTTGCCTCTTTGGACATTTCGCCCCATCAGCAACTTCGATCTGCGCTATCATTTCTGGGCTATGGGCTTGTACAAAGCTCGCAATCAAAGTTGCTCCCAATACTATTACTCGTCTCATAACTGTCTCCTTATTGGTTATGACACCGTTATTGTTATTCGATTGCGAATGTACTCACGTTGAGACTCCAATAACGGCGATAGCAAAATCCTGCCTCAAGCGAATATTGATTGCAGCAAAAGTTACGGGGCAATTGGGTAAATTCGGGTAAAAATATAAACATCCCTTTGATATTTAAATTTTTATTTATCACAGCTTGATATCAAAACTTACCTAACCCAATGCGTCCGTTT
Source organism: Pseudoalteromonas sp. GCY (assembly GCF_016695175.1). Taxonomy (NCBI): domain Bacteria; kingdom Pseudomonadati; phylum Pseudomonadota; class Gammaproteobacteria; order Alteromonadales; family Pseudoalteromonadaceae; genus Pseudoalteromonas; species Pseudoalteromonas sp. GCY. The sequence goes on along the minus strand of NZ_CP068023.1, from coordinate 1,202,382 downwards.
AATACCAAAGGTTTTACCCAAGTTGACCCTAACTGGCCCTACAACCTCCTATTCAATCGATGAAAAAGTTTCCAACATCACAGGGCAAGTTAACAATGCATGAGGCATGTTGACTCAGCACAACGATGAAGGAATAGAAAAATGAAACAGAGAAATTTCACCCCAAAATTAGTCAGCCTAGTTACCAGCACGTTGTTACTGGGTAGTATTTCGCTGCAAGCCGCAGAAGAATATGGAGAAATGGCCCCCTCTCAAGTAAGCCCTGAAGCGTGGCAAGCCATTTCAAACTGGTCTCAAGACCGTGTTTCCTTGCTTGAATATATCTCCGACAACGACGAAGAATATGAATTAGACCGCTACGTCGATAGCTTGATCCGCGACTATCGAGATGGCGAGATGCTAAGCCAAGCAAAAGCTTTAGATCAAAACGTGTTATCAGCATGGGAAAATGCTTTTACCGAGCAAGCACCTGAAGATAACTTTTTCTTTACTCGATATCTTATTCAATTTAAACCGACGGTATTCGAAAAATGGACACAACAGCAAAAAGTGCCAACGCTCAGTCAGCATTTAGAGCTAAATGCACCGCAGCTTTACAACACTTGGCATAAAGAATACGCAGCCCCCAAACGTAAAGGACTCTCGGTACTTGAATACGATAGGACGCTACCGTCAGATATTCTTGCCGAATTAAAAGAATTGCTGACTAAAAAACCCATCTTCGGACCTAAGTCACAATGCTCATGTCAGATGGTAACCCCTTCAACCAGCACAGGCCAAGTGGTAACTAACTACCCATCAACCCAAACGCCTTGGAGCACATCCACCAGCGATAGTAGTGGTTTTTCTAAGCACCATGCTTATGTCAATACCTCAGCCTACGGCGCCTTTCACTCGGCTAAGGGTAAACGCTGGTCAAAAAATAAAGCGCTCAGTTTCGATAACACCTCAGCCCATAACTCGACAGAGTTCCACGTCAAAATGTTGTGTGCAGACACAGGGGGATTTGCATGTAATCAAAGCAATGCCTGTTCGGGCAATTTAGAAGTCAGAGGCACTTATTCTGCTCGCTACCATGTAACCGGGCAAGCTAAAAAAATCTGGTCTAAAGGTACTAACTCACACGCGACAGACGGCGCAAAATTTGCGGTCGATTTGCCAGGAGCCGCACCTGAAGTCATCTTGTTTAATAAAGCCGGTGGCGCAGCCATGGGGTACAACACCACATGGAATTTAAGCTCCACCATTGGAGTCGTCAAAGCGGCTCTTGGCATTACTTCTGCAATCGTCAATGGCAACCCTGGCAGCTTGCTTGACGGTCAATTGGCCGATGCGCTTATCACCAACTTGGCAGGCATGATCACGCGTTCGGGTAATCAAGCCAGTGTTACCACCACAATGCGCGCGCGCTTTGATTCGTCCGATGTCAGCCCTTTCTTGTTGCAACCCAATGAGGTGTATCACTTTACCCTTGATTCGAAAGGTCGGGTGCAAGCTAGAGGCTACGGTGGTTATTCGGACAGTCACTACGAATATGGTAGCTCAGGCGCGGTGATGTATGCGGCAAATCACTTTACCTGTGGCGGCAATGTCAATGCTCCAGCACCAACAGGGTTATGGTTCTATTCGTCACAATCCGGTCCTGATAGCGACGCGTCATTACGTAGCGACGTTGAAAACTGGCTCTCTGTACAGCTCAACAAACCCGTTAATGCAGGCCAACGCCAAGGTATCATTCACTAGGTTTTTGTTAAGGGTAGCCATGCGCTACCCTACTCCAATAAGGAAAGATTATGAATAAGTTCATCGCCACCACGCTTACCTGCTGGGCTTTGTCTTTGAGTGTTAACGCCTCAGCAGAGTCAGAGCACTACGACACATCAACCCTACCGTTATTATTTCACGCAGGACAACAAGGTTATCAAGCCCTTTCACCTTGGTATTCTTTTCAATATCAGGACCAACGGATCACCTTACAAACATGCGCAGAAGATGCCTGCAAACAAACGTTGCAATTTCCCCAATTAGAGCAAACCGCACCATTCAATAGCGAGACGTATGAGCCCAGCTATCAAGGTGAAGCTGGAAACATGAAAAAGTTAGAGAGTTACTCTCAACTCCAGCTCGGTTATCTAAAAGAAAACAGACTCTATGCCAGCGGCAATCAACGGCGCTTACTGCTCACGTTACAACTCGCCTCGGGTAAAGCTGAGTTATCCTTTGTATTTAATGATAACTATGACGAATCTCTGACAAAAGATAAGTCATCCCTTACTCGAAGCTCAGCCTCCTGTGCCAAAGCCTGTAATACCACTTGGCAAGCATTTAGCGTGGATAAATCTGGTCAATATAGTCCGGCTATTTTTGTTCGAGATGAAACCGGAAATTGGCTTATTCAAAGTACTCGCGACGCCATTCGCATTGAACTTACCACCTTAATCGGACAATATCAGCCACCGGCGCTGCGTCATCACCACAATGACACCACACAGTCTAGCTATCCGTTGAATGACGATAGCTTAATTGTTACTCGCCAAGCTGATAGCGTATCTCGCCACATCCTTAATCAAACTCAGGTTGTGGGTCTAAGTGATAAGCATTGGTTGCTGCTTCAAAATACCGACCTCACCCTCACGGATACCAGCTCAAATATTCAAGCCAAGCGTCCAATCGCACAACTTGAGCTATCACGCTTACTGGCAAGCTATCTTGATAACGATCGCTTATATCTATTGGGGCTAACACCAAGAGACGCTGTGATTAAACCATCGCAGCAAACGATTATGACGCAGTACCCAAAGCTTCATGAAGATGCCCTCGTTGCCACGTCTCTACTAGAATTGGACTTAGGGCTACAGGTTATTTCGGCCACAACGGTATTTATTCCTGACACTGAATTTGCTGATATTCGCATTACTCGCAATGCTTGGGGAATATTGGTTAGCTCCGGCGAAGTTTCGGCACGTTCAACAACACATGCGTATGAAAGCAACCAATCGGCATCGGCAATGTCTGGCTGCCCGATGATAGCCAATGGCTATGGTTATGGCTTGCTATGCTGGAAGGCGTTAAATAACCCAACACTCACCTATACTCCCAATGCCGCAAGCGCAATGATCCCAACGACGGTAGTTGACAACACAACGCCAAATCTGATGAATCAATTAGAAGACAATCAATATGGGATCATTTTTAAAAATGGGGCAACGCCAACCGATCCGGGTGGAGTGTGGACTCATCCAGATAATGTTGCCACCAGTAAGGAAGATTTAGGATTGGCTATGGCCATGTATCATTATCGCTGGGGTTCACCTGTCGCGGCAAATATCGTCTACCCATCAGGAAGCCCCGCACATCCTGTGATGTTTAGAAAGGTGGAATATCAAGCGGCGAATAGCAGTAATTTGCCACATAATGTTTGTAATCATTTTGCTGCCAGCTCAGGTTACCCTGAGTATCAGGCGGCTGATGCTTGTATGACACAGCCAGGTTTTGGCCTATTTAGCCTCGAAGATCTTACCTTCGACCGTTGGCAAGGGGGGAATTATTATCCGAATCAAACAGTCAGTGGGCAGGATAATTCTTGGTTTCCTTGGTATACCAACTTTGTTGGCGATCCACCGGTAACAGAAATCTTTGAGCAGGCCTCGAGTGCTGAAATGCTTGCACGATTGCAATTTAACCTAGCGCAGTTTGGTAAAATCAACCAAGACACCTATGTTAACGGCACGCGCTTTAGTCAAGACACAGTCACTGGCTTCTACCGCTGCAAACACCAATAATCAGCTGAGAATAAGGATATTCGTATTCAAGACTCGCAAATTGTTAACAATGCATTAAACTTCATTCAACTGTTCAAAAAGGAATGAAGTCATGCGCATCATCATCGCCATTGCGACGCTCAATTTAATTGCTTGTAGCAGCACGTTTGCAGTCCAACAAACGAATACCAAAGTATTAGGCGCTTACTCAATGTTCGCGCCTTCCACTACTGAAGCCCCAAATATCTACGCGCGCGTCGTTGTTGACGGCGTGCTCAGCGACGCCAATCAATGCCCAAGCTTGCTCTTTGGTAAAAAATCCATGCCGATGCAGTTGCGAGCAATGCGTCCGAACCAAACACACTTTCCGGTCACTGTATGCGAGGCAAAAATCTCCCCAAACACGGCTTATACCATCAGTGGTAGCCAGTTCTCGTTAGCGCCCGTGACATTCGATCCGAATAAAATTGCGGTTTTTGGCGATACCGGCTGCAAGTCATCAGTTTGCGAAAACAACTCTGCCGCCGAGCCGTTTAAAACCCTCGCAGAGCAAGGGGCAAAGCAACAACCGCAATTGTTGCTCCATATGGGGGATTTCAACTATCGAGGCACCGGTGGTGCGATTTCCGGTGATACCTATGCTTATGACGCAGGCGATGGTGGATATGGCGGTACTAGCTGCGGTCTCAACGATACCTACTACAGTCAAAACGCGTTAAATAGCCCAAGACCAGATACATGGAGCAACTGGCAAGCCGACTTTTTTGCCGCAACAACGGATCTTTCAGCAACCGCACCATGGATTTTTGCACGAGGCAATCATGAACTTTGTAGCCGCGCAGGAATTGGCTGGTTTTACTTTTTTGGCCCGGGAGCCAACCTTCCTGATGCCATTGAGCAACAGCAATGTCCTACACAGGGGGATTATAATCAACCGCCACAATCTGCAAGTGCCCATATCATTGTGCAAAACTCCTACACCATCAACTTAAAACCGCTCAGTGTTTGGGTAATGGATAGCGCTAATGCCTGTGATGCCAGTGCAGACAATGGCCTAACAAAAGTCTACCAACAGCAATATCAACGACTTAATGTCAGAAGCGAACTACTCAAAGCCAAACCCATGTGGATTATGAGCCACAGACCCATCTGGGGCGTTGAAGACCCGACAACCAAAGACACACTAAACGTGATGTTGCAAACCGCGCTGAAGAACACCAGACAAGGTAAATTGCCTGAACACGTGACTTTATCACTCGCTGGACATATGCATATTTATCAGTCTTCAACCTTTGCCGCCAGTACCGCTCGTCCTCCGCAAATCGTTGTCGGTAATAGCGGCGTCAGCCTCAGTGATACCAATGCCTTTAGCGAATTTGATTATGCACTTGATAACCAAAACGCACTCGTTAATGAGCAAGGTAAGTTTGGCTTTTTATCAATTAAGCTTGGCAAAGATGGTGCGTGGCAAGGAGAGTTTTTGGATGAAAGTGGTACCGCTTTTTTAACCTGCAACAGCGAAACCACAGATAAACAAGCGGTATGTCGCGCGAAGTAAGCGCGACTTTTACATCCTAATCACTGACAACTTGAGTTGCTCGCCTTGTATCATCGTGTTTTTGATACCAGGCGAGTAGCATCAAACGCGAGTCCCGAAATAAACATCACTACTGCCAGACCATAAACGTGTTTAACACTGAGTAATAGCACGCTCGCGATCAATGTGAATATCGCAAAACGTACCGCATACGAATTATTAAACCGTATTATGTTAGCTTAGGTTTTACTTAATCAGTAACAACGCGCCGAATCATTCGAACTGTTCTAGCATATGCATAAGACTAAACGGATGTTGTAAAAACTCGGCTTGGTAGGTTTTATTGCGAACTCTTTCTGGTAGCTGGTTAAACTCCAGCTCCGTTTCAACATAATCGAAATAAACGCTGGAGCTTACCGTGTTTAGCGCATTCACGAACCTTAAGACTTCTGACTGCTTTTGCACCGCTAAATTCGCCGCAACAAGTCTGGCGAACTCGCCATATTCTTCGGCTTCACATTCCCTTTTTTGGTGAATATAAAAATAAGATAAAACGATACCTCGCTGCTGCGGGGTAATATTAAGACTGTGTAATTGTTTTGGTGTAATAACACGCGCATTTTCGCATGCCGCTTTTCTATCACCCAGTTGTGTTACGCTATTTAATAGCTCACTAAGCAGCGTCTTTTGAACAGGTTCAAGTTGTTCAACTGGTTACTCAATAGTCGGCGTAAGATCTACTGACATTATTTCAGCGTTAGTTTGCGGCGCAAACGCAAACAATATCAAAACTAATAGCAAGGGTTTCACAAATATTCCTTATTTGACGGTATAACCCGCAAGCGTATAGGCTTTGAAATAAATTAAAGTAAAGCGTGTAGTTAATTGATTCACGCAGTCATAAGGCCATTTAATAGAAGAATGCATTGTACGCCACCGAACTGTATTGGCGCAGCAGCAAGCAGTAGCTGCGCCAGTTGGAATGAAACCACTTTTAGAAAAAGTAATAAAAGCTGTAGTTCACCATGCGATTTATTCCGCTACATCGTCAAGCGTATCAAATAACCTGAAATTTTTCTTTAAATAGTCAGCGTTAAGAGCTGCTTCTCGAACTTGTTCCGGTAAGAGGTTAAACTCAGCTTTAAATTCCCTAAAATCTCCATAAAGGCGAGATGATAGAATATTCATGGAATTTATCAGCCCAATGCTTTTTGGATCTTTTTGAGCGACCAAATTGACAGCAAGCGACCTTAAAAAATGCTCATACTCAGCTAATTCACACCTACTCTTGTTTAAACTATCGACGTAAAATAACACGGTTACATAATGCTTTTTGTCTATGTTCAAAGCATCCATTTGCTTTGCAGTAATTGTATTGTCGACAGCCCTACAACTCATTCTTCTCTTATGTAAAGAATTATAGCTTGATAACAATTCAATCATCATGATTTGCTCACTCGACTTCAAATCAAATTTACTCTGCAAAGAAGAGAATTCCGATTCACTTAGCGGTAGCTTGTTATATATTTCAGTGTAAGCCTCTGAAGCCTTTACATTAAAAATGCTTATCGCAGCTGCTGCAACTATACCTAGTACTAAATGTTTCATTGCACTTTGCACCCCTTAGCTACCGCTTTCCAAAATTGCTTTTCTTTATTATCAGCAACTTTCCAAGATGTGGTAGCAGCAATAGTAAACAACGCACTTCTTGGGATTAAAGCTGCACCATTCATTGCATTTGAAAATTGAATAAAATCGGTGAAGCAAGGTTGATTGTACTTACTGCGGCGTTATTACCCACAAAGATTGTGGTAATCTGACTTGCTGCAACAGCAGTTGTTAACATACTGCCTAAATCTTCGATATCTTTAATTTGTGCAATTGCTTGTTTAGAACGCTCAGAGAATTCCAAGCCCTTTATTTCCGGACATTTCATAATCACCTCCTTGATTTAGAATGATAAAGATAACACTTTTAAATGAACTTAAAGTTAATAAAATAGCTTATAAAGCGTGGCTCACTAGCCACGCTTTGTTAGTTTACAGTCTGCTAAAAATCATAGCTAAAACTTAAGCTGTAATTTCTCGGCGCGCCATAACGATACTGATCAAAGAAGCCAATTTGGCTGTAGTACTTTTCATCGAAGAGGTTTTCTACGTTGAGTTGTAGCGCCATATTGTCTGCCAGTGCGTAGTTTGCCATCAAGCTAACCAGTGCATAGGCATCTTGCTCTAGCCTATCGTTGCCCGTTACTGAATAAGTGTCATCCTGCCAGTTCACGCCACCACCAATCGTCAACTCGGGTAAAGCATTCACAAATTGGTAAGTCGTATACAACTTAAACTGCTTTCTTGGATTATCCGTATTCACTTCAACGCCGTTGGCATCTTCGGCTTTATATTGTGAATAACCCAAATGCACATCAAAACCGTCAGTCAATTGACCCACCACTTCAAATTCGAAGCCTTTACTGGTTGTGCCTTCAGCAGCATATTGCGCGACTGTATTTACCGAACCAGGAACGATGTATCCAACATCATCTTGAGCTAGGTTATCTTGTTCGATTTGGAAAATCGCCAATGTTGTTTGCAGCGTATCATCTAGATACGTGCTTTTTAGCCCCACTTCGTATGATTTGCCTTTGATTGGATCAAGGAAATCACCATTACGGTCTTGGGCATTTTGCGGCTGGAATATTTCAGTGTAACTTGCATACACTCGCTGCGTTGTCGACAGGTCGTATAAGGCACCAGCGTATGGTATAAATACGCCATTGTCGCCAAAATCAGTGATGACGCCATAGCTTTCGCCTTCGCGCTGCCAGCTCGACAAACGACCACCCGCTATTACTTTAAGCTCATCACTGAGATTTAGCCTTGTTGCGGCGTAAAACCCTTTTTGCTCGGTATCCATATCTTGAGCAACTGAGGTTTCTGTGCCCCACGTCGGCTCAGGAAAATTACCATCCCACTCGTAAAAATTGCCAACTGGCAAAAAGGCATTATCGAGCGCAGCGAAAGTGAGTGTATCGGCGCTTTGCTCACTGTAAAGCACGCCAGTTACGAAATCATGCTCACGACCGGCGAGTTGATAAAAACCTTTAAGCTGGATATCAAAGCTGTCTTGGTTACTTTCACCAGTACTTTTATAAGGCCAAGACGCTAAGCCCTCACCTGTTGTTTTATCCAATGTACCGAATAAATACAGCAGCTCTGTATCTTGCTCGTATTTCAGTTTGTTGTAATTGGCGACCAGTTCCCAGCCATTTGCAAAGTTGTGGCTAAAGTTGACAAAAGCATTAGTGCCAGTAGTTTGCCACTCAGTCCAATTTGCAGCTGTGGTTTTTTCTACTTCCCAGTCTGTTTTACTTCCATCAGTAAAGAAAGTAGGTAATGCCCCCCAAGTTGGACTGGTAGGATCATTACGCTGATAGCTAGCACCAACGCGGATCGTCGAATGCGTGTTTAAATCCGCTTCTAGTACCCCATAAAGCACGGTACTTTCGTCAGAGAAGAGATCTAAGTACGAGTCACCTTCTTCATACTTCGCCACCACACGTCCGCGCACACTACCGTCGTTGGTTAATCCATTGGCAACGTCCACCATCACTTCTTTATTGTTCCAGCTCCCCAAAGAAACACTAGCAAAACCTGTGAGGTCGGTGCTATTTGCATGTTTGCGTACTAGGTTAATAGAAGCTGAAGGATCACCCGCTCCGGTCAATAACCCCGTTGCACCACGCACAAACTCCACGCGCTCGTATATAGCAACATCCGCGATGGTTTCACCTGAATCCCCCGCTAAACTCCATGACAAAGGAACGCCATCAATTTGATAGTTGGTAATGTCAAAGCCACGTGACTGCAACGTATTACGAACATTATCAACTTCTTTCGCTGACACCCCAATCGCATTTAACACGGTGTCGGTCAACGTATCGAGTTTTTGCTCTTTGATCCGTGCCGCGGTAATAACACTAACAGATTGCGGCGTCTCAAGAAGAGATAACCCTAAGCCAGTTGCGGTGTCTATCACTTCATTGACGGTGTATTTTCCCGTTACAACTATTTTTTCAATTTCTTCATTATCTTGCTGTGCTGCTTGCACCTGTAATGCTGACGTGCCGAGCGCTGCCATAACAGCAAATGAGAGCGTTTTGAGAGGCAGAGTGTTCACTGGGTTCATCCTAATATTGTAAAAATCGAAACGATAATAATGCAGATGATAACCATTAGCAATAACATTAAAATGAATTACAACCAGTTTCGAACCAGATTTAAGGAACGCCCCCAAAATCGGTAAACAACTAATTTAAAACAACTTTCCTATAAAAGAAACAAGTAAGATAAACCGCTAAACGAATAAAACATGCCATTTAACGCACATCCAAATGAATATAATTGCCATTTACACTTTTAAAAAGATATACTTTATTTACATTTTTGCGCAAATACTCCCTCAGTTTTAATTTGTCGCCGTCATTCAAAAACTAGGAACACACAATGGCAAAGAAAATAAGCAACAAATTTTGGTTTCAGTTGCATGGTTGGTTTTCACTGCCAATATGGCTACTGTTTTGCTTTATTTGTATCACAGGTACTATTTCCGTTTTCAGCCATGAACTTACATGGCTTACTAACCCTGATTCTCGGGCACATAACCCCAGCCAGGTAAGTGAGTTGTCAGCGGGCTCAGTGTTACGCGCGTTTAAGGATAAGCACCCAAGTGCAGATGTCATGGGGCTCAATGTGAGAGAACCCTATTTAACCTATGTGGTGATGTTTACCGACGTTGACAAACCCTATGCGCTTGCATACGTAAACCAGTACACCGGCGCTGTTCAGGAAATAAATGACGGCAATACGTTTATTAACTTTATGCGCTCATTACATGGCTGGCTGCTATTTCCATGGCAAAACGGCTACAGTGTTGGTTACTATTTGGTGGCGTTTATGTCACTGATCCTATTGGGCGCGTTGATCACAGGTCTGGTGGTATACAAAAAGTTTTGGTTGGCATTTTTTCAGTTTAAGCTGCGTAAATCACAAGGAGGTCGTACGCTTGCCGCTGACATTCATAAACTCAGTGGAGTATGGTCACTTTGGTTTATGGCCGTAATGAGCCTCACCGGACTGTGGTATTTAACGCAAGCGGTGCTGTGGCATGCAGGTGTTGAACTCGAACATCATGAAACATTAAATGCAGCGGATATACCCAACTCTACAATAAACGCGAATGCAGTAGAGACCAGTGTTGACCTAGCGCTCGGTGAAATTCAACAGCTGTACACTGACTTTCGTCCAAGTTACATCATGCTACCTGAGCATAACCGCGATACGCTCAAAATCAGTGGCGCAAACGACTACGTACTCTATGACGATTACAGCATTAATATTGCCTACAACACTTGGAATGATACTCTCGTTCATCATGCAAACCCTGATTCAATGACAGGCTTACAAACGGTTATGCACATCACAGATCCACTGCACTACGGCACAATTGGAGGGATCTGGACAAAAGTCATCTGGTTTATTTTTGGCTGTATTTTATCCGGGATGTCAGTCACCGGATTTATCATGTATCAGCTTCGGACCAAACGCGCGCGTAGCCAAGAACGGAGCAATGCAAGACAACTAAAAGTACAGCAAGGGTAAATCGCCATGAATGCAGTCAAACGCTTTATACAACACAATAAATATTGGTTAAATGCTCTATTACTGGTGTTGCCAGCTTGGTTTTATTATCAATCATTACATCCAGAATTTCCCGCTCCATTGGTGGAGCAAACACTTGGAAAGTACAGCATCACGCCGATGCCTTTTGACGAAAAGCCGCCATACATCCACGATAACTTATACGTCAAAGACTTCTTATTGCTATTTAATAAAGGCGATGTTGATTCTGTACGCCAAGGCTATCTCAATATCGGCCCCAACGCGATGCCACTTGCACAGCTTGTGGAGCATGAGCTCGGGATCCTTCACGGCACAAAACACGGTCAACACGTACATGCTTTAGCAAAGAAAACATTATCAAAAGACGACAGGGTTTGGCTGACGATAGAAACTTGGCAAGGCGAAGTTGTCGTCATGAATTGGCCGCTGCCAGAGTATTTAATCAAAGAAAGCGCATAGAAAAGGGGCATCTCGCCCCTACTCGATTTGAATTACACTTAAGACTCAATGGAAATCAGGATATTATACCAGTTGTATTAAGTAAATGATCTATCTTGAAGCGGGGAAATAGCTTTAGTAGCAAGGCAAAAATTTTGCTATTTAGTTGTTCTAAATGAGAAATTTTTAACGAAGCTAATATGCTATTTCACCCTTCAAATTGATTAGAGAATTAATTCAATTGGTATTAGTATCCCACCGCAGCGCTATCTGCGCGCCTTGGATCTGAGGAACCAAATAGACCTTTATCGGTAAGCATGATTGACTGGGTTGAGCCCATCGCATTCTGCTCTGAAAGTGTGTGTCCTTTGCTTTCAAGTAGGCGTCGAGTATCCACATTTAAGCTACGTTCAATCCGAATTTCATCTGGTAACCATTGGTGGTGAATACGCGGAGCCACTGTTGCTTCAGCGATGTTCAAGCCATGATCAATAACATTCATAATGATTTGCAGCGTGGTGGTGATAATACGCGAGCCACCAGGGCTACCCGTTACCAAAAAGGGTTTACCCTCTTTCATTACAATCGTGGGAGTCATCGAACTCAGAGGACGCTTCTTTCCTTCAACAGCATTAGCTTCGCCACCAACCAAGCCAAAACCGTTTGGTGTACCTGGTTTTGCCGAGAAATCATCCATTTCGTTGTTAAGTAGAATGCCTGTGCCAGCCGCCACAATACCTGAGCCATAGCTAAAGTTAAGCGTATAAGTGTTACTCACCGCATTGCCCCACTTATCTACCACAGAATAATGCGTGGTTTGGTTACTCTCATAAGGTAATAATTTACCGGGCTTAATCTCGCGGCTTGGCGTCGCTTTGTCTGCGCTTATTTGCTTACTACGCTGCTTTGCATATTGCTTATCCACCAATGCTTTAACGGGTACGTCGTAGAAATCGGGGTCGCCCAAATATTCACTGCGGTCAGCATACGCACGCTTCATGACCTCAGCCATTAAATGGACGGTAGCAGCGCTATTATGCCCAAGCTCACCAATAGGATATTGCTCCAGCATGTTCAGCATCTCTATGATATGCACACCACCAGATGAAGGTGGCGGCATAGAAACGATGTCGTAGCCGCGGTATGTGCCTTTTACCGGCTCACGCTCTACCGCTTTATAGCCTTTTAAGTCATCCAGCGACATAATGCCACCAGCCGCTTCTACCGCAGCAACAATTTTCTTTGCTGTCTCGCCCTGATAAAAGCCCGCGCTGCCTTTTTCGGCAACGAGTTCCAAAGAGTGAGCCAAGTCAGCCTGCACCAACCATTCATTTGGCTTGTAGCTGCTACCATCTTTTTTATAAAACACAGCTTTAGACGCCGGTACACTAAGCATTCGTTCTTTTATATAGCTATGAGAAAGCGAATTGGCTAAATCAGAGGTCACTTTAATGCCATCACGTGCTAATTTAATTGCAGGCTGAATAACTTGGCTAAGTGTCATGGTGCCGTATTTCTCGAGTGCTAACTCCATTCCCATAACCGTTCCGGGAACGCCCACCGCAAGGCCGTGCTGAAGGCTTAGCTTTGGGTTTACATCACCGTTTTCATCAATAAAGATATCTTTGTGCGCACGGCTGGGCGCCATTTCGCGATAATCAATCGCAATGGTTTTACTCTCTTTTGCCAGATGCACTAGCATAAAGCCACCGCCGCCGATATTTCCGGCCCTTGGCAGGGTCACGGCAAGGCTAAAACCTACTGCGACAGCCGCATCTACGGCATTGCCACCTTGCTTTAAAATCTCCACACCAACCTGACTGGCAAGTGCCTCTTGGCTAGATACCATACCGTGTTCAGCCCATATTGGCTGTGCTGTGGCTTTAGAACTAAATATTGGTGACTCGTCAGCTTGCGCCGTGTTACCAAACGCAACACCCACGCACAAGGAAACAGAGCAAGACCACACCAAGGCTGTTAATTTACGCATCTTTATCCCGTTCTTTAATTATTCTCATGTTGCAGTGTTGCATGATTAAAAAGACCAAACAATATCGATGCGTTGGGCAACTAGCAGTGCAAATGTACGTTACACCATAGTTGCCGCACTCAAGGCTAAAAAGCAGCTTGTCATCGAGCGTTGAAGTTACACAGGGTTAAAACAAGGCAATTGAGAAAATCATAAATTTAACCTTTAAAAAACATATTTGACAAATAATTTATGTTGGGTACAGTCAACAGTGTAGTTTATTTTTTGTACGACAATTCAAGCTTTCACAATAAGGAAAATAAGATGAAATTAACACTAACAAAAAGAAAGATAAAACAACTGAACCATACTGCAGGCTTGGAAAAAGCCCAAACACCAAACATCGCGGGGGGTTATTTAACCGCCGGTTGTGACCGAGAAATAACCGAGTTATGCAACACGAAAGCATTTGGTTCTTGCTATAACTGTGGTTCCCTTCGCTGTTAATATACTTTCTTACCACACAAAGGAAATGAAAAATGAAAATTAAACTAAATAAAAAGCCGCTTAAAAACTTAAATAATGCTCAAGCTATTACACCACAAGCGACTCCCCAAATTGGTGGTGGTGTAAACCGTTTGACTGATTTGGACTGTGTACCGACTAACCGCCACGATTGCCGTACAGGTGCTATCTCTTGTTATGGTGATCACGACTGCGCTTTCACCAATAGACAGTATATGTGTGATTAATTCTTTTTAGGCCCGTACTTGGGCCTATTTTGGAGTCTCGACCTGATTAAAACACCAATCCTAGCTCACACAACTCGCGCTCAGCTTGCGCCGCATTAAAGAACTGAATACCATGTAATCCGACCTGCTTTGCACCTTCAACATTCGCTAAGACATCATCAAGAAAAACACAGTCACCTGCCGCCAGTTGGTAGCGCTCCAGTAAGTGAGTAAAAATAGCTTTGCCGGGCTTCATACAGCCAAGCTCAGCAGAAATAATTTCTCCGTCAAAGTGTTGCCAGAAAGTATGACGCGCTTTTAGGTGGCTCACAATCTCGTGCACATTATCGGTTAGGGCATATGCACTATATCCAGCCGCCTTTAGACGCTGCATCAGTGCAAGCGTGCCATAAAGTGGGATCAGTGATTCTTTAATATAAAAGAACAGTTCGTCAGCTTGCTCAGAGGTTAAGTGACAGGTTTGCATAAAAGCGTGCTTCGTGTCTGCTTCAGTCAGTTCGCCTCGATTAATCGCGAACCAAATCTCACTGTGGAACAGCTGCTTAGCTAGACTCTCAACGTCGCATTGGTTACCAAAGGTAAGCCGAACTATCTCCTCTGGAGACCACCTTACAAATACGTTACCTACGTCAAAAATTACGTGTTTAATATTGCCAATTGCCATCCTTGAACCTCTTGAGTTAGTTTAAATATAAGCGTTTATTATGCATATCTTTATCACTTACGCACGGCTAATTCGTTAGACTCCAATGAAATAAAATCAATCATGCATTTGTTGTAAATACTCGCTAAAAAAGGTCAAAAATGCTTTGACTTGGCGAGGTTGAAACTGCCTAGATGGATAAATCGCTTGCAGCGCGACTTTGTCTGAGTCTGTTGGACTAAATCCCAATGTTTGAGTTGGCAACAACTCCACCAATCGCCCCGCTTTAATATCTTTGTGAACATCCAGCCATGATTTGATGGTGATCCCAAGCCCTTGAATGGCCCAGTTTCGCAATACTTCTCCATCTGAACTCACTAAACAGGTAGGCACGGTTTCAATGATGGTTGCTTGCGTGTCTCTGTCGATAAAATACCAATCGTTTAGCGCCTGTCCCGCTCTTTCCAGTACTAAACAGCGATGTTGCTGTAATGCTTGATAGCAATCTGGTGTACCATACTGTTCGAGATAGTTTGGAGCGGCTACCAGCATTCTGCGGTTGTTTAACAGAGGCCGAGATATCAAGCTGCTATCATTTAAATTACCATAACGAATGGCGATATCAGTGCCAGACTCAACTAATTTGACTAAGCCCTCCCCTAAGCTCAAGTTAACCACCACCTGTGGATGCTGCGTGGCAAACTCCGCAACGGCGGGAACCACGTACTGACGGCCAAAGTCTGAGCTTGCTGCAATTTTGAGTGTGCCTCTCAAATCAGGATCGGCATCTTGCAGTAACGCTTCCGCCGCCGCAACCTCCTCAATAACTCGCACACAGCCCTGGTAAAACCGCTCTCCCGCTTCTGTCAGTTTGATACTTCTAGTGTTTCGAGTCAGTAAACGGGTTTTATAGTGCGCTTCAAGTGCATTGATCCGTGCGGTCATGCTCGCTGGAGAAAGCCCTAATACTCGCCCTGCCGCAGCTAAGCCATCAGAGCGCACCACTTGAACAAAAAGCGCCATATCGTCTGCTTTGCTTTTCATTATTCACCTTTTGTGAAAAGTAATTTTATATAAAAGCCAATTATCAAATATTAATAAACAAATAGACTGTTCTCAACGCATAAATCGCTAACACCAATGGAGGTAACACACCATGCAGTTAGATCACTTTTTGTTTAGAGCAAATGATATGGCAAAGATGGCAACCTTTTTTGAGCAAGTGCTTAGGCTTAAAGAAGGCTTACGTCCACCTTTTCCATTTCCAGGAAAGTGGTTCTATGGCGACCAACAGCAACCTTTCATTCATCTGGTTGAACAATCACCACATACCCAAGCACAGGCTAAATACCTTGGCTCTGTGCAAACCGCAAGCATGGGTACTAGCAACATAGATCATATTGCATTTCGTGGTGACGATTATCCAGGGTTAATCGCCCGACTAGAGCGTTTTGGCGTTCGCTACGTGGAACGAGATGTCCCCGTTAGCAATGAGCATCAGGTTTTTATCTTTGCACCTGAATCTCTAAAAATTGAAGTGCTGTTTCCACGCCACATCAACTCACTTGTCCAATAATTAGGAGAATACTATGTCTGATCCATTGTTATTTACGCAGAAAAAACTCGGTAATTTAATCTTACCAAACCGCATTTTGATGGCACCAATGACCCGCTCGCGGACAACACAACCGGGAGATATTCCAAACCAGTTGATGGCAAGGTACTACGCCCAACGTGCTTCGGTAGGGCTTATCATTAGTGAAGCCACACAAATCTCTTGTCAGGGCAAAGGGTATTCATTTACTCCCGGAATTTATACTGCTTCGCAGGTTGCAGGATGGAAGGAAATCACTCATGCAGTACAGCAAAAAGGTGGCCGTATTTTCTGTCAGCTTTGGCATGTCGGCCGTATGTCTCACTCGACTTTTCATGAAGATGGCCAACCCGTCGCTCCCTCAGCACTCGCGCCAGACGCGCAAGTGTGGGTGGTCAATGAAAAAGGAGTGGGTGAAATGGTCGATTGCCCGACACCACGTGCACTGGCAACCCAAGAAATACAGAGCATAGTCGAAGATTATGTCCATGCGGCTGAGAATGCCATGATAGCAGGGTTTAATGGCGTCGAGATCCACGCTGGTAATGGCTACTTAATCGACCAATTTTTACGCCGCAGCTCTAATCAACGTCATGATCAATATGGTGGCTCGAAGGAAAACCGAATTCGCTTTGCGGTTGAAGTTATCACCGCGATTAGCCAAGCAATTGGACCTGAAAAAGTAGGGATCCGATTAGCGCCTTTTATTACTCAACGTGGCATGCAAGACGAAGAGGCCATTGATACTATTTTGCTCGCCGCGGAGCACTTTAACCGCTTAGGCATTGCCTATGTGCACTTAGCAGAAGCGGACTGGGATGATGCACCGGTCGTGACGGAGAGTTTTAGGCAAGCACTAAGAAGAAAATTCCACGGCGCCATTATTGTGGCGGGAAATTACGAACCAGAGCAAGCCGAAGCCCTTATTGAACAAGGTCTAGTTGACTTTGTGGCTTTTGGTCGCAAGTTTATCTCCAACCCAGACCTCGTATACCGCCTAACTCATCAATTGCCTTTGAGTCCAATCAACCCTGATGCGCCTTTGTTTGGTGGTAGCGAGCAGGGCTACACCGACTATGCAGATTTTCAACAATTAAGAGCAAAAGGTGCAATATGAAACCATTATTACTGAACTTATCCCTAGCCTCCATGGCATTACTCGGTGCAACCAATGCAATTTCAGCACCTGAGTTTACACTAGAAAGCCCAGATCTTGTTGCTGAACAATCTATTCGGCCATTTCAATACTGGGATCAATTTGGCTGCGAGGGAAACAGCACACGGCCAACCTTAGTTTGGTCAAATGCACCTATACACACCAAGAGCTTTGCGGTGACGTTTTACGATCAAGACGCGCCAACTGGCAGCGGATTTTGGCACTGGCAAGTGTATAACCTGCCCAAAGACACGACTAGGCTTGCAGAAACTTTACCAAGCCAAGCCATTGAAGGTAATACGGATTTAGGAAAGCCTGGGTACTTTGGCCCATGCCCGCCTATTGGTCGCAAACATAAATACACCTTTACCGTGCATGCACTAGATGTAGATACACTCCCCGTGCCAGCTGGTGCAACAGCACCACTTACTGGATTTTTTATCCACCAGCATAGCTTAGCGCAGGCAACACTTTCTGTGTATGCAGGCCCAAGAGCCGCAGGAGAATAACCATGCGTACCACATTGACCACAAGTATTCGAGCACTACTAACAGCAATCGCCCTGCTTGCAGGCACAGCCCAAGGCACCGAAGTAGAGTCTGGCCATTACTGGCCTGATGATGCTCAATTGGTGATCTCTATCTCCATGCAGTTTGAAGCAACCGCACAAGACCAAAGCGATCCCGGGCCATTTCCTCAGCAAGAAGCGGGCTATCCCGACACCGTCGCTCCTACTTGGTATCAGTATGGCATGAATGAAGGGATCCCAAGATTGCTTAATCTTTGGGACAAACACAACATCAAAGTGACGTCCCACATGGTAGGAAAAGCTGCTGAGCTCAATCCTGAACTTGCCAAAATGGTGGCTCAAAAAGGGCATGAAGTTTCAGGTCATGGACAAAACTGGACACCACAATACTCGATGACACCCGAAGAAGAACGTGCATCTTATATTCACAGTGCAGATGTGCTTGAAAAAATCACCGGCCAAAGACCAAAAGGCTTTAATGCATTTTGGATGCGCCATTCTGAGCAAACTTTAACTATTTTGCAGTCCCTTGGATTTATCTATCATATTGATGACTTATCTCGGGATGAGCCTTCGTTTACCCCGGTCAATGGCAAGCCTTTCGTAGTTGTACCCTACACCTTTAGAAACAACGATATCGTGCGCTACGGTGGCAGCTCCGCAATGACAGCAAAAGCCTATTTGCAAGAGTTAAAGGACGAGTTTGATGTGCTTTATGAAGAAGGAAAATCCCAGCGCCGTATGATGTCTATCAGCGCACACGACAGGCTCGCAGGCAGCCCTGCTCGCGTAAAAGCACTTGACGAATTTATTCGCTACGCTAAATCGCATCCAAAGGTTAAGTTTATGCGCAAAATAGACATAGCGAAATGGACCCTAAAACAGCAAGACGTACCAACCAACCCAGAACGCGTGTTTTAGAGGTGCTAGGTAATGATTAAACATGCTTTAATTTTAACGCTAAGTGTCAGTGCGACTATAGCATTAGCAGCACCCAATGAGGAGTTACCCGTAGCAAAGGTTGCGCAAATTTGTGACTCAGCACAATGTCAAATAGCCGCGAATGCCGCATTGCAGTACGCTGCTTTTTGGCACAGTGGAGACACTAAGTTTGCGAGACAGGCACTAAGTAACACATTTACTGATATGACATTACCAAGAGGTAGAAAGCAAGGCTTGAAAGGCGTGCTAGAAGCCTCATCAGGATTTCGTCGCGCAGTGCCAGACCTGAAAGCAGAAGTCGAACATTTACTAGTCAGTGGTTCATTTGTCACGGTACGACTACGTTTCTTTGGACACTTCAGCGGCCAATTTGGTGAGCACCAAGGAGCAGGTCAAGCCATTGATTTCCGAGCTGTCGATGTTTACTACGTTGATGGTGAGAAAATTACTAAAAATTGGCATCTAGAAGACTACCATACGCTCTTTGAACAAATGCAGATTAATGAATAAACAATTATTGTCATAATACCGAGGCTCCGATTTGGAGCCTATTTAACAACACGCTTGTATTCTACATTCCTTTAAATCCATTGATTGTATACTGTTTTTATCAACAATCTGTTCTAATACGGTCACTAAATTAGGTATTAGCAAAAGTAGACTTATCGCGGTGCAATCAATAAACCAACTTTCTCAACAGTTCATTTCCCTGTGTAAAGATAAACGTAAACTCTCAGATCACACCTTGAAAGCATATCAAATTGACTTAAAGCAGTTTATGCAAGCACTTGATGAAAATAAAAGCATTAAAGATATTAGCAAAGTAGACTTATCGCGGTTCCATCAATTTCTGGTTGATTCCGAGCTATCAAACACATCAATAAAGCGAAAAATGGCGTGTGTAAGGGCCATGTTCCAATGGCTTGAACGTGAGGAATTCATCGAGCTTAATCCTTTTCATAAATTTCAGCTAGACATTAAGCTACCCAAAAGATTGCCAAGAAACGTACCACACTCAGACTTGAAACGCTTGCTCAAACAAGCCAGAAAAAACTGTAAAAGCTTATGGATAGAGTCATCAAACACATATAGTGTCAGTCAAAAGCGTCTGCTAAATGAATTTACTTCACTCATCGCTTTAGAACTTATGATTAGCACAGGGATCCGAGTATCTGAGCTTGCTGGAATTTGTTTAACTGACATCTATATCAACGAAAAAAAGATTAAAATCTTAGGTAAGGGAGCCAGAGAACGATTTGTGTATCTCACCGACCAAGAAATAGCCAAATTACTCAAGAACTATATTGAAAGCCGTACTATTTGCTCACCCAGTTGCAATTATTTACTGATTAATAGCCGCGGGGAGCCCGCCTCAACGCAGTTTTTACGCAAACTGATCAAGAAACTCAGCCAACAAGCATACACCCAACTCAAAGTCACTCCACATATGCTAAGGCACAGTGCTGCATGCGAACTACTTGAATCAGGCCTCGATATTCGCTTCGTTCAACGGTTGCTCGGACATAGTAGTATCTCAACCACGGAAATTTATACCCATGTTACCGACAATGCTCTGCAAAAGAAGATCACTAAAGCCAATGTAAGGAAACGAATTGCTAGTTAGTAAGGATAACTACTAATTATGAATCTCAATTCACACTATTCGTTAGAAAGAGTTGTGAGCTCTAAAGATCAAAAGTATATCGAAGGATTATCGATATACTCTAGGTACACACACCCTGCTCTTAGAACGGAAACTAATACAATTACTTATTGGCTAGATAACTATAACAAAAAGTTTGATGATGAGTTCCATGTCCTTGTTTTTTCAAATAATGAAATAGTTATTGGCTATACTCAACTAACCTATTTTGTTGAAGAAAATATAGTTGTTATTGACTATATATCCATAGATGAAAGATATAGGAAGAACAATACCTTTTTTGAGTTTGCAGATCAGCTTGCCCAGTATATTGAGAGTAAATTTCCCAGCTCAAGCTTTTCCGTTGTAGAGCTAGCCTTGATAGATCAGCCTTATCATCAAAGTGATAATTTTGAGTTGATGAAAAAACTACTAGGCATGATTGGATTTTATGAGTTGGATCTTGATTATTGGCAATTAGAGCTTTCAGCTAGCAATCATGAAAGCAAGGTTCCTGCACGTTTGATACTGAGCATTTGTACTATGTCCGTATCGATGGCAGTGCCACAGAAATCGATAACTTTGAGCTTGGCAAACAAATCAAACAGCTTTTAGCCAATCAAGCGAGCATCGCATCGGTATCGGCAAGTTATACTTCGCCTTTGCAAATGGGATGGCAAAATTATTTGTATGACCAAAATATTGCGCTGATCGGTATCGTCAGTTTGTCCTTTTACGACGAAGACGGTTTCACTGCGCTTTCACTACCACTTGAGCAAGGAAGCCGGTTTACACCAATCATGGCCTCAGGCTCAGACAACAATGAAATAATTCTCTCGGCCTCACTCGCTAAGCGTTTGTACAAAGATGAAAATCCAATCGGTCAAACCCTCTATGCTGACAGAGAGGTGCCAAGAAAAGTGGTTGGGGTTGTGAGTGATATTTACGTGCCTACGGGCAACCGAGGCTATACCCTAGAGCGCTATTACTTGCCGGTCACTGAAGGCAGCACATCCTTTATTATCAAAGGGAATACGGAGCTCTCTAAAGCTCAATTAACTCATGCACTCAAGGTCATTCATCCGAGTCTAAACTTTGCTTTTTTTGAGCCTGTAGATGACATGCTCACCCAGAGGTTAAGACAAACTTGGCTGCAAGCAATGTTGACTGTCGCCCTATTAGCCCTTACTTTAAGCCTAGCTGGTGCTGGGATCTACGGCGTGCTCAACTACAGTGTACAAATGCGTCGCTATGAGCTTGGCATTCACTTGTCGTTGGGCGCACATACACACAAACTGATAGCACAAGTGCTCAAGCAGAGTCTAACACCGGTAATGATTGGCCTTGGAGTGAGTGCATTAACCGTTGCACTCGGATATGGGATACTGACAAAGATAAGCACAACAGCTATTTCCGTGAGCTGGTTCGCCGTTATTGTGACAATCCCTATCATGCTGCTGATTGCGCTCATCGCAAGCTATTTACCGGTGCAAAGGGTGATAAGGCAAGATCCCATTAAAGCGCTAAGAAACGAATAAGTTAATAATAACAACAGGAATGAGTAGGCAGAGCGTGGCGTGTAAACTCTCTTTGCCTACAACACACTATGCAAGGTTCAATTTTAATCGTTGATGACAAGGCCGATATCCGCCTTAGCTTACAGTTTTTACTAAAAAACCACGGTTTTACCATTTTCCAAAGTAGTAGTCTTGATTGTGCCGCTAAGCAGCTCAATGCGCACGAAATTGATATTGTACTGCTAGACATGAATTATGAATTAGATACAACATCCGGCGATGAAGGTCTCTCTTTTTTGAGTCAGTATGCAAGTCAAAGCAGCGCAACCTTTATTGCGATGACCGCTTGGTCAAGCGTCGAGCTTGCCGTCGAAGCCATGCAGCGCGGTGCCAAAGACTTTTTTGCCAAGCCTTGGGACAACCACGCTGTGGTAATGATGGTGAAAAAGCATTTAGGGCTAAAGCAAATCGCTGCAAAACAACAACCTGCTTCCTCCCAACAAACCACAGCTAAAATAGCGCCAAATGTAGACCATGCTGATGCGTTACTCTGGTTAAGCCCAACGATGCAAGCGCTAAAAAGCCAACTTGATCGCATTGCCAAAACCAAAGCGAATATATTGCTTAGAGGGGAAAATGGTACGGGAAAATCACAGATTGCCAGCTACATCCACCAGCAAAGTAACATCACAGGCAACTTCGTGAGTACCAATATGGCGGCTATTCCAGAGTCACTGTTTGAAAGCGAAATGTTTGGCCATGTGAAAGGTGCGTTTACTGACGCTAAACAGGATAGACAAGGTCGTTTCTCAATGGCTGAGCAAGGAACTTTATTTTTGGATGAGGTCGGCACACTCACAGAGCCTCAACAAGCGAAGCTCCTACGAGTGTTAGAAACAGGGGAATATGAAGCTGTTGGCTCGAGCAAAACGCAGCATGCAAGCTGTAGAATTATTAGCGCAACTAATGCAGATTTAGAGTCGCAACAACAAGCAAGTCAATTTCGTAGTGACCTGTATTTCAGACTAAATACAATGGAGTTTGAGATCCCACCACTGCGCTTGCGTCGCACTGAGATAATTCCGCTGGCCAACTTTTTTATTCAAAAGCACGCAACGGCCTATGAATTAGAGGTAAAACCCTTGTCTCACGCGGCACAAACAAGACTACAAAGTTACTCATTCCCAGGTAATATCCGTGAACTTAGTCATATGATGGAACGTGCGATTTTGCTGTGTGATGGCACTGAAATTGAAGAAAGCGCGCTTTCTTTAAAATCTGTGGCAACCACAGAGCAGAGTGAGCCCGAAATGATGACGCTAGATCAAGCCGAGCAAAAATTGATTAAAATGGCGCTGTGCCAATGCCATGATAATGTGGAAGATGCTGCGGTTTTACTTGGGATCAGTAAAAGTGCGCTATATCGTCGCCTTGATAAGTTCGATATCAAAACGCGATGAACTTGCCTATGAAAAAGCCTAACTTTGAACAGGCTATCGAGATTTTTTGTCTAGTTATTTGGTTGCTATTCACCGTGCTCAGCGCTTTTTTTATGGTCATCCTTAAGGTTTCAACACTCAGTGTTATCACCTACTTTGTCCTTGTACTTTGTCCGCTCGCACTGCTGCTGTATCATTTTAAACAGCGCCTGATACAACCTTTTTATCACCTCTCAACCACCATAGAGGCGATTAAAAACGAAGAGTATGGACAGCGCTTTTACACCTCTGACAGCTCAGGCATTCTTCACAGTTTGCAGCAAGAAACACAGCAATTATGTCAGCAGCTGCAATCATTCAAATCAGAGCGAGACCACCAAGCCATATTACTGTTTAGACTCATTGAGCAACTGCCCAGCCCCATCGCAATTTTCGATAACGACACTGCACTGGTGCATGCCAATGAAGCCTTCTCAAATTGGATTGGCAAACCATGGCAAAGCCAGCGTTTGTTAAAAGCGCATAAGTTTAGCCTTGAGTATCATAGTGGACATTGGCGCTTTAACCATCCCACCCTAGGTGATGAGTGGCAGCTTCGCTATAGCGAGCTTACCATTGCAGGCATGCAGGCGCACTTCGTGATCCTAACCGATGTGCAAGCGGTTGTCAGTCAAGCTCAGCGCGACGCTTGGCAAAAAATGATCAGAGTACTCAGCCACGAGATTCATAATTCTCTCTCGCCGATTAAGTCACTTGCTCAAACCTTGATAGAAATTCCCACCACGCAAGAAAATCAAGCCGATTTTGAACAAGCGCTTGGCGTGATTGTGCAGCGCAGCGATGGCCTGATGTCATTTGTTAATCGCTATGCAAGCGTTGCAAAACAGCATCAACTGCATATAGAAGCGATACCCATAAGTGACTTACTAACGCCGCTCGTAGGGCTTTTCGACAATCGCGTGAGATTAACCATTGAACAGGACTTTACGCTGCAAATTGATCAAAGCTTACTTGAGCAGGCACTTGTAAACCTGATTAAAAATGCCTTGGAAGCTGGGGGTGAGAGCAATGCTGTTTGCGTCAACGCATATCACAATCATAAATTTGCAGGTATTGAAGTACTCGATGAAGGTCATGGAATAAAGAATGCTGACAACTTGTTTGTACCTTTTTACACAACTAAAGCAGCGGGTAAAGGGATTGGTCTCATCTTATCTAAAAATATTGTTGAGCAGCATAACGGAAAACTGAGCTTAACCAATCGTAAGGATGCACAAGGCGCAATTGCCCATATTCAGCTTCCACTGATGGCAGCAAGTGCGTGAGTGTTCACTGCCACTTCTAAGCGACATTTATTCAGACATTTTAAGCATCGCAATCAACTGACGGCCAGCGGCAATGGTATTGGTTTCACCACTATAGATGTTGTCGCATTCTTTCGATTCAAACACTTCTTTAATCCAAACAAGTAATAATAAGTGACGTGTTAACCGATTAACTTTGACCCCTCGTAAAAGTGCTGTCGATGCTCAAGGTAGCGCATCCACACTCTATCCATTTGCGACTGATATAGTTTGGCACCATGTTTGTAATCCATGCCGTGCAACAGCAGCATATCCGCAAGTTGCATGCTGCTGGTCATGGCATGCAACATGCCTTGCGAAGAGAGCGGATCAAAACTCATGCTCGCATCACCCACCGCATACCAGCCTTTTGCTGCGCAACTATCCAAACGGGCCGAATTTGCACTTACCATTGGGCGCAGGTGTGCTGTTTCTATATTCACCAAGTCCACTAAGGTGTTAAATCCCCTCACCTGCTTTACTTTGGCCAAAAAATCTCGAGCGTTGGTGATGTTGCACTTTCTGATCGCATCAGCGCAAGCCTGCCAAGAAAACACCCGAGGCTGCATATTAGGGTCGAGTGAAGAGCATGCCGAGCTCGGCGCACTATACCACCAGCCATTTTCTTCATCGCTTATCACCGCAAACTGTTTCGTAGTGGCAACCTCTGCGGTAAGCCACAGTGCCATTTGCTTATCAAACTGTTGTAGTTTTGCACCGAGTCGCCTCGCCAGATGACAGGCGCGACCGGTGGCATCAATAAGCAGTGTTGTCGTGATAGACATGTCAGTGTCGCAGCCTTCAACCCTAACTTGCCACCCTGATTGTGCTTGCACCACATCAGTGAGCTTTGTAGAAGATAACAAAGGGATACCACGAAGCACTAATTGATCACGAAGCTGCTGTTCAAAATGCTGCCGATGAATGTGCCACCCCAAACCATCGGGGTTTTTAACGTTATCCACTATGGTAGGCGATTCACTACCCCAAAACGAAATCATACCGTGACAAGTGAGATGTTCCGGGCTTTGTAGTAAGTGCAACAAGTTAAGCTTTTTGAGAATTCTAGACGCCGCTGGCGGTAAACACTCGCCCACTTTGTCTTTAGCTGCGGCGAGCTTATCGACTACTATCACCTGATAGTGAGGATGCAAAGCAAGTGCAGCAATGCATCCTGCAATGCCTGCACCTACAATTACAATATCCGATTTCCTTTCAGCCATATTAGCCATTATTATCTGCGATTCCGGCGATGTGCTTTGTCGGTTTGTGACAAATCAGGGCGACAATCTCGCATGCTTTCATTACTGCTTGCTGTCAGCAGTTTTTCTGCTTTGTGATCCGCTTTGGCTGGTGTCAATCCTACTTGCATGGTGGTTGGAAAACCAGTTACGCCTTTTTCTGTTTTCGGTAATACCACCGCCAATTGACCAAACCCAGTGATCATACTGTTGATCTGCTCAATATAGTTGGTTGAAGGGCCTATCGGTAAATCGTTTAGCCACAGCTCCCTGTCATTAAATGCTGCTTGTCGCTCTGCAAATGGCTTAGTTTCATCGACTACCCGGTGATAATTTTGCTCGCTAAGCATATTATTTGGCACTCGTGCAGGCCAAAAGGTCGGTAAATAAGGGTCGTAAGCTTCATTGTAGCCATCGCGACAACTGGCGGTGTCTGTTTGCCAAGGAATGGCCATCCAACGCGTAATGCCACCAGCAACCTGCCCCGTTTTTAACGGCCCGCTCGAATGCAGCGCGATTTCTGATGTCATTTCCACGCCATAATTGGTGCCGTGGGTCGGTGCAGTATCTTCTGAATGCTTAAGACGGAAAGCCTCGCTATACATGCCCGCTGTACGCATTGGCCAAGTCATTTCACATCCAGGGTGGAAAGCATCCGCTAAACAGAACTCCATCGCCGCTTTAGTTAACATCTCTGGTTGCTCAGCAACCGGAATTTCATCAATGCTGGTTGGGGGGCGATAACAAGGGTCGTAATCAGAATCAAATTCGCCATTCGACCACTGCTGTAACATATTCAACTGAATTTCTGTCAGGGTGACAAACTGCCTTGGCGAGTCATCGGCATCTACACTCATCGCATCGCCGTACAACCAAGGCCACAACTGCGGTGCGGTAGCGGCAAATTTAGGATCCCAACTATGTTTTTCATCCGCCGTGGTGACTTTTTCTATCTGTCTAAAGTTATTAAAGAGATTACGTCTTGCTTCTTGCCATGTGCGTGAGTTGTCATTTAAACGGCTGATCCAAGTCTCTGAAGTAAAATCAAATGGGCTATTCCAGCCAAACCCTGCGGCAAATCCCGCATTAACCCATTGTAAATCGGTTAACCTTTGGAAAATTGGCAGAATGTCTTTACTAAATGAAGGCTTACCCTTAGGTGCAGGTAGCATCTTGGCATCAACTGCAACCTGACGCATTAGATCCCACATGGTTCGCGGAGATTTTTGCATTGGCGCGTAATCTGGTGGCGCACAAATAACCCATGCAGGCTTCACATCAAGTGCTTTGCCTTGATATTTCACCTCAGCGGTTATTGGGCCGTCCGAAGTATCATCGTACCAACCTTCATTATTACCGAACGTGATCGCCTCATGGCCTTGAGGATTCTCTGACACCCCATGTCCACCTAGCATAAGTAAACGGCCTTTATCATCGGTACGCATTTCGCCTAAGTAAACTTTTTTACCGGCAAAGTACCCTTCAAAGCGACTACAATCTCCCCCAGAAGCAGCACCACTGATCTGCTGCGCTCCACCATCAATGAGCAAGCTAGTACGGTCATTTACATTGAGGTTGCGCAGTAAACTCGGCTCGGCTTCTACCGCCTCTGGAATATCTAACGCTAATTGAAACTCATACCAAGATGCTTTTTGATTAGCCAAGCGAGCATGCCAAATGATAGAAGCGCCATCGTCGCAAGTGAGTTCTTTGACGATGTTGCCCTCGGCGTCCAATCCATAAATACGAAAACGCGCGGCTTGGCGCTTCAACGCTCCCGTGCTATCGCGATAGTAATTCATGTCTCTTGGAATGGCGGTATCGACCTCAGGGCCAATAAAAAATTCATCTGGGCTGTTACCAACTCGCATTACTCCAATGGGTGGGTATATCGCAGCTGAAACAATGGGGTTTTGATTGCAGTGATGTGACATGTTGTAATCCTTTTTGCAGTGGTTCAAGTCATGAAGCATTACTGCAGTGTAGAAGCTATTTCTGACTTACACCATTACATCGAATTACAGGCAGGAAAGAGGCCAGAGCCTCAAAATGAGGATGGCCCACATGGAGAAAGGGTGATATCTCATCTGTGATGGATGAGATAAAAGTACACCCTGTGCGGGACACAGGGAGAAAGGAAAAATTAAGGAAGGAAGCGCTCAATGGGATAATCACTGACGCCTGGTATAAAAAATGTGGGATTTAACTTGTACTAGCTCAAACTTAACCTAATGCTTCGCATACTAAATAGCTTTTAAAGCCGGCGTGATTAATTACATGCTTGACCTCACAGACAAACCAGTCACCGTTAAGATTATCGTCAACCTCTTCGATAGTTATCACGCCACCTGCTAGTAAGTTAGGGTCGCCAACCACACAAAGCTGCACACTAGTATGCGCTCGATTTAAACGCTGTAACATGGCCGTCGCCGCGGTTTGTGCTTCGGTTTCATTAGGATAAACGTAAGAGAGTGTCGTGTTAGGTGAACCGCCACCGACACTTACCAATGTTTTTTGCGCTAACGCTTTATCGTAAAAATAAGCCTGCACCCCTTTGACTAACTTGTTGTGGTTAGCATTAAGCTGCCATGAAACCAACTGCTTTTTACTGACCGTCACGCTAGGTAAAGCTTGGCCAGTTAACGACTTTCCAGTGCCTTTAGCCATAAATATAAGCTTGTCATCCGCAATCTTCATGATTGCATCAAACTGCACGGCAAGCTTGCTCAGCAATTGCATATCGCTTTCGCTTTGCTCAATGTGCGGTATTTCTCGGCCCTGAAAGGAATTACCTATTTTTGCCTGTAGTCCATACTCACCAGCAATGTCTTGGATAAGTTTGTCCAGCATCAGCGGCTCATCCTTACCCTGCTCTGGCCACGAGCGTATTTTTAGCGCTTTAAAATCTTGATCCCACAGCACTTTATTACCATAAAATGTCAACGAGCGATTGGGGCCAGTCAACTCATAAGCGCCCACTTCGAAAATACCTAATTTGGTTGAAGGAGCACTCTGATCTTTCGTGCCTTCTTTATATCCCATCGCAATTTCTAGTTGATCCGTTGGTGCGGGTAAGGCAATGGGCGCGTCAGCTAAATTGTCAAATCGTACATAGCAGGTATCACTCGCCAACCCTGTGCGTGTCGTAACACTGAGCTCAGCCAAGCGGTTCTTCAGTGTTTTTGATACCTCATTGCCATTTGCTTTTATAGAGTAATGCGGTTGTAAGTCCATATTAATCCCAAATATTGATCACTTTAGACACAGTAGGTTTAGCGATTTCGGGAAGAAAAATACTGATCTGCTCCGAATAAATTGGCCCAAGTTCTGCCAAGCCATGATTGGCTTCTAGCACCTTTTCTACCATGCCACTACTGCGGCCATAGTGTTTAAAACAGATGAGATCGAGACAATCGCCATCTCGTGTAATATAAGTTACCCCTTTGCTCATAATGACTCCTTAGTACCCAGCGCGCTTAATAGCGGCTGAGCTCCATTGAAAATTGGATTTCTCGTGGGATCCCATCATTGAAAAATAAGGTCCGCGTTTCACTTATCCGTTTGATGACCCACTTACCCATCACGCGCCCTACGCTTGGACTAGATTTCCCACTTTCTTCAACATAGCCTAGCGTCATCGGCTCCCCCTTGGCGGCTTCATCTCTCATCATGTCTAACTGCTTCAAGCCGTTATCCACTATTTGCGGGAAGATCACCCCTTCAATATTTAAGGTTTGCTCTCCTACACCAATAAATTGCAGCGGCGGAGAGTCCTTATCAGTCTGAGATTTGTGGGCTTCCCAGCGATATTGAGAATCGTACTGGAGCTTATTAAACGCTGCGGTGCTTACTGAAAACTTGTAGTCTCCCAGTTGCATCATATGTTTAGCATGATTAACTTTGCTCATTTAGTCCTCTATCGTTATGCCACTTGATTGTAATATCGAGCACTAAGCTCTTGCTCTGCTTGTTGCTGCTGCTGATCCAACATTTGCTTCACTTGCTGCGCAACCTCATAAGCCTGTTGGCCATCTTTTGCATTGACAGTAATATTGGCGTTCACCGTTACCGATGCAACGCCCGGTTGCGGCGCCGATGAATATTCAGATGCTTTATTCGCACTCACATTCAGTTGATTTAAACTATTTGGATCTGGTGCTTTACCCTCATTGGTAGCTGATGTTTTGTCATCGCTAAACCAACCTTTAATGGCATCACCAACCATGTTGTTGGTAAGGTAACCCGCCATAGGGGCCGCCATTCTTACATAAGGGTTTTTGCTTTTTGACAGTGCACCGGATACGGCATCAGCAGAAAACATACCGCCCAGCGTGCTACCAATGCCAGCCGCTTTTTCTCTAACAGAAAGTCCATCATTATTGAGCGTTTCCCATACCGTGTGTGCGTTTAGCGCTCTGCCTGCCAAATCACCCACCTTGCTGACGCCGTGAATTTTACCGGTTGTCATCCCCTGATTAGCAGCAAACGCAGCAGCCGTGCCTGTAGCTAAATTCAGCTCATTAATGACATTATTTTTAACAAAGTCGAGTGCGTTATTTTTTGTTGCTTCACTGTTTTGAAGCGTACTAATCGCAGCCGTTTTGCTGTCTGTTTGCGCAACGTTTTCATCGCCTTTTGATAACCAACCGCCGAGGGTGTCGCTAATTAAGCCCAGCGGCCCCATGGTGGCAAAACTCGTTGCGCTATCGAGCAAGCGCTCTGTCACCGAAGGGCTCGAGGTACCTGACGCTGAGTCCTGAGTATCGTCAGAGAACCAACCACCAAGTTTGTCACCAAACCAACCACCGATTGACTCACCGCCCATCGCGCCGAGTGCACCACCGACTAAGCCACCGATTGCAGTGCCAACCACAGGAACAACCGAGCCAATTGCCGCGCCTGCAGCGGCGCCAGCGAGTGCGCCGCCTGCGCCACCCGCAGCCGCTCCAACCTGAGTGGTTTTTTCTTTAGTCGTTAACGTGTCATCAGTTAATGCCGTGAACGCATCGAATGCCCCTAACGCCACGCTAAGCGGTGCAGCCGCACGCCCAAGTAACTTTTTAGACCCCTTGAATAACTGACCAAGTTTGCCACCTTTAGCTGGAGAGAAACTGCCAAGCTTTTGATAACTAGCATCATTTGCGGCAGCCATCATTTTGACTTTTTTGGCTTTTGCTTTGGACTTTGGTTGCGATGCTTGATTATCTAGCTGTGCTTTTACGCTGGGGGCTTTCCCGCCGTCCAACAGTTTCAAAGCGGGTTTATTAGCGCTTCGTTTGTTGATTTTGCGCGGCTTGTGCTCGCGCTCCGCCGACGTTTCTTGTTTATCCGCTAGATTAGAAGACCTAGCTCGCTTGTTACGCTTTCTGCCTCGCTTCTTGCGTCCTTTTTTACGCGTAGATTTCTTCTCTTCAACATCACTTTCTAACTCAGCAAACGACTCAGATAAATCATCGCTAATACCGTCAAATCCAAACTCACCAAATAAATCTGGTAAGCTGTTGGTAAGAGAAGATAGATCTCCCTTGAGAACGCCTTTTAAATCAATATTGGAGAGTAGATCAGCGTGTTGCTCTAGTACACTTGCCGCATCGTTTAGCCCAAATGCACTCAACAGTTCAGGTCCTGCGCTTACAAGGGACTTGATGTCGCCCCCCAAAATCGCGTCGACATCTAGTTTTTCTAATGCCGGTAATGCGCCTTCGAGTACGCCAGCTGCACCGTCTAATTCAAATGCCTTTAGTAATGAAGGACCTGCCGCCATAAGGCTCGATACGTCACCGCTGGCAATTTGCTTGAGATTCAGTTGTTTTAAGCCAGGAATCGCAGCTTGTAGCTTATCCGCAGCATCGCCAAGTTCAAATGCTCTAAGCACTTCAGGTGCGGCATCCACTAAGCTGCTCAGCTCACCATCCATTAAGCCCTTAAAATCGAGTTTTTCAGCGATAGGAAGAACTGAACCAAAAGCCTGTGACGCACCTTCCATATCCAATGCATCTAATAATGCCGGAGCACTTTGTAGCAACGACTGGATATCACCATCTGCAATTGCGCCCAAGTCCAATTGTTGTAGCGCTGGCAAAGCCGCAGATACCGAGCTTGCGGCACCATCAAGTCCCGCCGCCTCAAGTAAGTTTGGTAACGTTGCGGCCAACGACCCCAGCTCACCATTAGCAAGCCCGGCTAAATCAAGTTGTGCAAGCGCCGGTATTTCTTGCGCAAGAGTTTGGTTTAATGACTTAAGATCAACGGCTTCTAGCAAGCTTGGTAAAGCCTGCTGCAAACTTTGTAAATCGCCTTGAATAAGTCCTGGAATATCCAATTGGTTCACAGCTGGCGCAAACTGCGTTACCACATTTGCCGCATCGTCAAAGCCAAATTGAGTTAATAACGCAGGAGCAGCTTCTGTTAGTGAACCAAGCTCTCCTTTGAGTACCTCTGCAAACTCAATATTGCTCAACAAATTGCCTGTTTCGAGCAGCTGCTTTGGCAAAGCAGCTAAATCTAAACTCGATGCAAATTCCGGCAAAGCTTGACCCAATGACGCTGCATCTAGGCAAAATTGCTGCTGAGCATCGATTACAGATTGGCCTTGCTTGGATGCATTTGTTGCCGCAGTCACGGCTGGTGCAACGGAAATTGCGTTAAAAAGTGAAGGCACGTGTTCGGCTAATGCCGCCAATTCAACTTGTACCGTTTGGCTTGCGGCGCTGAAATCCAGTTCTGCAACCCGTTCAGACAAGCCGCTTATCGCATGCTTTAGAGAATCGGGCAACGCCAACATGACCTGCTCAGCCTGCTGAACCAGCTGGCTACTAGGCACAGCATTTTCACCAGTGGCAGGTGCCTGAAATTCAGGTACTGAGAACGGAGCCTGTGGACTTAACACCGCGCTGGCATTAAGTTTAGTCATGATGGAGATTAATTGCTGGATCTGCGCACTAGTCGCAGAATTGGCGTTGAGTTTTGCAACTAGACTACCTAAATGTGCAACTTGGTTAGCAAGCGAAGTTACCTGCGGCAACTTATTTTTGACTTTGTTCGCCTCTCGTGAACGAACCTGTTTACCTTGTTTTGTCATGGCGTTACCTGAGGAAGATAGAGAAAAGTGAAACGCTTTAGCTTAAGCAGAGGCCTAAGCTAAAGCGTCTAAAAGTACGGAAATACGCCCCTTAAAGGGTTAAGGGGCGGTTGCGGTTATCGGTTTAGCCCGCTTCTGTCGCTTGTTTGTAATCAAGCGCTGCTTCAAACCACTCGATGAGTTCGTCTTCGGTCAGCGCGTTGAGTTCGGCCAAGCCCCAGCCAGTATATTTGGCCAGAGCGATAACCATGGCTTTTAAGCGCTTTGGCGGGACACGAGAAAAGCTTGTAGCGTTTCTCGCAGCTTCACAAAATCACTCCAATCAAGCTCTTCGATGATATCTGGAGAAACTTCGCATAAGTGCGAGAAATAACGAATTTCGCTTTCAGACTCACTGATATCCGCTCTATCCACCATTAACCGATCGCGTACTTTTGGTCGTCTCATTGTCAGTTCTGCATACTCATGCCCATCGACCGTAATTGGGAATGCTAAGGTAATGATTTCTTTCATGGATTAAGCTCCGATTGCTGCGCGAAGTGCTGCCATTTGGTCCTTACCATTAACGGTACGAACGTCGTTGTATAGGTCAATTTCGTAAATCACATCTTGACCGATCTGTAGCTTGTACTTCTGAATTGCATATTGCAGCGTAAGCTTAGCTTCCTCGCCATCTTTCCAGCTGCCCATATCCACTTCTTTGAAGAAGCCTTCAAGCGTTACCACCACTGGTACTGGCGCTTCGCCTTGCGCTTGGATAGCACCACGAGCCGTTAATGGCGTTGTTGCACCGCTCCAATCGCCAAGTAGCTTCATCATGTCAGCGTTGTATTCAAGTAACGTGATTGTGCCTTCTAGCTTTTCAAGTTGGCCAACATCAAGCTCAACCGGCGCTTGGAAACCCGACGTAACTTCGCGAGTTTTTACGGTTACTTTTGGTAGCTGGATTTCATCAGCGATACCTAGATAGCCTTTACCGTCTACAAACAGCTTGAATTTTTTAAGAATTTTTGGAGAGATTGCCATTATACGATTTCCTCTAGGTAGTTGTTAGTTAGAATACTCTTGAAGGTGATGTGCTCAGCCGGTGTTGGCGGCGTGAAATCAAAGCTAAAATACACTTTACCCGCTTGAATATTGGCCGGTGTGTTTAACTCTTCATCAGCCCAAATTTGACCGCCAAGAATTGCACCTTGTGCTTTTAAGCTATCTAGGTATGACTGAACACTTTGCGTAACATCTTCGATGTAAGTTTTGGTGATATTGCGGTCAACTGCCCACATGTGCGCACGCAGGAGTGAGTCGTTGATCATATCTGCAGTACGTACCACTGACAGGAATGCCCATTTAGGGTCGTCAGAACAAGTACGGTTGCCCCACAACTTAAAGCCGTTTTGACGAATAATGGTCGAAACATCTTTTTCGTTCAGCATATTCGCACGCGCGTTGGCATCGCCCAGCTGGAAGTCGATAGGACGTGCAGTTGCCACAATACCGTTCATATTGGTATTACTCGGACTCCACCAAAAGCCTCGGTCGTTGTCCGACTTTGCAATCATGCCCGCAACACGTGCACTTGCAGGTTCAACTTCTGTTTTGCCATCGCGGAATACTTTGACATGAGGGTCAACAACGAACACGCGGCGCGAACCGAAATCTGCACGATATGTTTTTGCATCCTCATCGTTTGTATTTGGACCATCTGCGATGATAACCGCACGAAGACGCTCAGCCACATTCACAAGTTCAGTGATAACTGGGTTACGATTACCTTCAGGGCGTTGATGCGCATAACCTGGTGCCACAAGAATACGTGGTGTTACCCCAAGTACTGACTCAGCACCAAGGAAAGCTTGTACACCCTCATAAGAACCGTCTGCTGCCACACCGCCAACCATGTTCGACATGATTGCCGCTTCATCAGCACCATCGACACGAACCACAACGACTACCGCACCAGCTTGGTCAAAAATACCGTCCATTGCCGCAGGTAGTGTTCCTTCTGTACCCAACGGTGCAGCTTCAGCACGTTTACCAGCAACCAATACTGGTGTGTTAAGTGGAAACTTTTCTGGATCTGCACTAGGTGCAGTACCAATCACACCAATTACTGAGCTTTTTACTGTTTTGATTGGACGCGTGCCGGATTGCGCCTCAATGACTTCTACACCGTGTAGAAATTTTGACATAGTTATCTCCTTTAAAGACATGTCAGTTAGAGAATAAAAAAGGCCATACAAGCTGCCTTGTATGGCCTAGGGTCTGTTGACCTTATACCTAACGGATAAGGTGGATAAAAAATGACTTAGATTTGGATACCCTCGATGGTGACAGGCTCCCCGTTGATTAAATACAATCCTTTTATTTCGATAGACAACTTGCCCTCTCCTGCTGGGTGTACTGCAACACCATCAAGTTGAAAACGTGGTTCCCATTTCTCCAGTGCATTGGCGATGGTCATAGTAATATCCCCCACCAGAGAGTGAGAAAAAGGCCTATCTACAAGCTCATATAAGCCGCAGCCATAATCGCGTCGCATCACGCGACTACCAAGCGGTGTGGTCACAATATCGCGAATACTCTGTTTTAGATGCTCAACACCACCGAGCGGCTTGCCCGTTTTGGCATTCATTCCTATCATGACGACTCCTTAAGTCACTTTGTAAATTCCCGCGCTGGAGCCTCCTGATACAGGAACCTCCGCAGCCTGAGTCATATGTTCAACTACGGCTTTAGCAATCGCAGTAGCCAGTTTGCCAGCTCCTGCATGCGCACCTGCCAACACAAAACCCTCAGCTTCAAGCTCCGCTTTGATCATGTTTTCTAATACATTTGCATCTAATGCCATGTCACTTCCCCGCTGTAACTGTAGATGAGCCGTCACCATGTGGGCTGCCAGTAAAATGACAAACATGTGCCGTAGTCACACAAGGTGAGCCACCATTTAAGGCAATACTTGCTCCTTCAACACTGACATCGCCCCCCGCTTGAACAGAAGCACTTCCATCACACATCAAAGTTGCATCTTTTGCACTCAATACAGTCGCATTAGCTTGTGTTTCTACTCGGATGTCTTTGGCTGTTGTAATATTCAACGTCCCAGCTGAAAGCACATCCACAGTGGCATCCGCTCCTTGAATATCAATCAAATAACGATGACTCTTTCGGTCATACGTGATGGAGCTACCATCTTGATATTGAACCTTATGAACATCAGGGCGATTTTCAGGCGTTACTCCCAATTGTTTTGGCGCAAATTTTTGACTATACAAACTGCCAAGAACTACTCCCTGGGAAGTATCTCCACAGGGAGATAACACCATCACTTGCTCACCAACTTCAGGTGCTTGCCAAGTCATATCATGAGCAGCTTGCGCCGTTAGCCAAGGTAACTTTGCCGTGATCCAATCACCCATTTTGACCTTGACGGTCGCCGTTTCGTAGTCCACTTCATGCACCGTTCCTAGGCTAATTAACTTAGTGAGACGCTGCTGTAGGTCGGACATGGCTAAGTCTGAAAAATGTTGATTGGCTATCACGCTATCGGTCCTTCTTCTGGGGTTTTGTAAATTAAGCGATGCTCGCCACCATGCGGGCCAAGATACACTTCTGTTACCTCAACACCGGCCTCCTCGGGGTACTCAACTTGGTAATAAAACTGCCAAGTCAGCGTCGCCTTAGCAAGCATTGAATTGACTTGGTTGCTATAACTAAAACTGCTTTTTTCGCATATAAAGTGTTGCCAAGGGACGGGCGTTTCATCCTTTATAATCGAAGCCTCAGCGGCACTGACCAAGTTATCCAACCGCGCCATCAACGCCGAGGTATCAGCCTCTTCAAGCGCCAGTTCAAGCTGCAACGTCATCACTCGTCTGTCGAGTGCATTTGGGCTCAGGTTTTTATTGTACGCAGGCCCATAAGTCACGCCTTTGTCGGCGCCTTTCGCTTGCAGTTCACTGGCTTGTCGCTCAGCGATTGGGATAAGGATAAGCTGTGCACGCTCTGTTAAATCCGGTTGTGGCTGGCTTGCTTTTAGTAAATCAACTTGAGCAAGCTCAGACAGACCGGCACTCAGGCACGCCAACACCTTAGCTATCAAGGTTTGTCGATGCATAATTGTGCTCTCACATTATAAATTGGCTAGATTGAAAAGCCGAAGATGGACGAAACGCCCGAAAGAAGGTTAGAGATTTTAGAGTTCAGGTTTTGCCGGCCAAACCACTTGATCCGGAGATTCAGACTGGTTAGGCAAATTTCTTAATTGTGTTCGATAATCGTTGAACTCTGCACGTTTGCTTTCACTAAGTGGAGAATCTGATACTTGCGTCCAATCTGTTTCAACGAGTAGTCGGTTTCGAATATCTCTGATTTCATTCCATTGCTTTTGTGTAAATAGTTCATTTTCCATAATTAATTACCTCGAATATATCTATTAGGAACAACGCTGTTATGCACTTCAGTTATCGGCGGTAGGTAATAATTTGTGTCACCAATTTTTTCGACAACTTGTGTTTCGGCTTCGATTATTGATCGCTTAGAATATCGACCAGAGGTATAGAGTAGATACGAATAACCTCCTCGCAACCAAATAGAAGACGTATAAGGTGTAGACGCACCTAGCACTTTCGCAACAAAAGGATGAACTGAGAATGCGTGCACCTTTTGAATCGCAAAGTGGAAATCTCCACCGCTTGACCAATTCTGTAGTTGAACCTGAAACTCTAATAACCCCTTACTGTTCCCATCTAAATGAACGTACCTTTCTAGGCGTACATCAAGCATTTTTGGGTGATGAAAGCTAAGAGCATAAAATGTGTTTTCATCTAGGTGTTTGAGATCAATGATTTCTTTCGATGAATCGCCTTCTAGACGTTTGCTAAACCTATCATCTGCGTTTTCTCTAAATTCTGAAAACTGCGTCTGTGCCGTGTTAATAGCTTGAGAAGTTTGGCTTTTAACATCTGTCACCGTTTCCGATAAAGTACTTTGAATAATTCCAACCTGATCTTCAACCGTTTGGCACAGTGCA
Organism: Pseudoalteromonas sp. GCY; assembly: GCF_016695175.1. Lineage (NCBI taxonomy): Bacteria > Pseudomonadati > Pseudomonadota > Gammaproteobacteria > Alteromonadales > Pseudoalteromonadaceae > Pseudoalteromonas > Pseudoalteromonas sp. GCY. The sequence goes on along the minus strand of NZ_CP068023.1, from coordinate 1,164,091 downwards.
TTGGCACGTGTGGCAACCTGGCTCAGGCGCTCCGTCATGGTTAAATTGTCATTTGACATAGTGTTTCCTTATTGATGCTCAAGATTGGTTAATCTAATTTCTTGATTGGTTTGGCGGTTCATGGTGTCTAGCTGTACCGTCGTCACATTGGCAAGTTCTGCGTTAAATAAGCCATGGAATGCTGCTACGCGATTATCTAGCCGAGCGGCATGTGTTGTATCTAATCGTGTCACTTCACTGGTGAGCAATTGTTTCAGCTCACTTAGCGCTGTTTCCTGTTGTTGCAAACGAAATTCCTGTTTGATTTGCCGATGCATCGTATCTAGCTGCGTAAGCGTCATTTCGGCCAGCTCTTTGTCAACAATCAGATTAAGATTGTCGACCCCCAGCTTTACCTCAATACTCTCACTGGGCAGCTGTGCCAAACTTAACGTTAACCACTGTAGTACTTTGACGTCAGGTGTACGGTAGCCAAGTGTGGTGTTGGCTTTTGAGTAAACCCCTAATAAAATCAGCTCCGGCTCACCGCTTGCGTCTACTTCGCCGCTATCTAAATAAACGCCAATTTCTCTGATGGCATATTCAAGTGGTGCGTCGAATTTGCCTGCAATTTTAAGGCTCGTACTTTCACCGTCTTGATAGTCGCTGTCGGCAATCGCTACACGCTCTTTAAGGCTGCGTAGCTCAGTTTGATTTTGAGATGGCGTATAAGCGGCATCGCCAAACGCCATATGGCTGATTTGCCCCTTAAAGCCTCGCGCTTGAGCGCTGAGTAGGGCATCAAGTCCCGCATGAGTAAACTGCAGCGTTAGTGCAGACATTAAGTCGCTCCTTGTAAATGATAATGTTGATATTGAAGTCGGTGCATACCACTGGCGAGTACCATTCCTTGCATTAACTCATCAGGGTGAACGCCCATTCCTTGGCTGGTATGCATTTGTGCATTCAGCTGTTTTGCAACCGCAAAGATACCTAAGCTCGCCTGCGTTTCACTAGGTAAAATGCCTGCGCCTTTGGTATCTAACATTTGATAGCCATAGTGACTTATATGGCCACATGCCCCTAATGCGGCTTTGCCTTGCTCAGGTTTTACCCCTAACCCCAACACTTGGGTATTGCTCAGACCCAAAGGCGCTTTGCCAAGACCAGCAGCACCAATTTGCTCTTTAAGCGCAATACCCAATTGTAAATCAACATGGATAGCACCGCGTTTCACTGCGTTTACCACACGGCGAATACGTTTGAGCATCTGGGAGGTCAACAATCCTTGTTGTCGGTCGTCCAAATTCTGATTAATAAGCGCCCAGATCTGCACAGTGCCAGGCAAGCCATTTTCGTGTTGCCACCATTCCTTGATCTCGGTTTCAATATTGAGACTATCGAGCGCTTTTTGTAGCGCAAATGGGGTTCCCTTGCACTGATGAACCGTGAACGCATCAGTAATGACTTGGCGCTTAATCGCCACAGGCCAATGTTCATCCCACTCATCCACTGAGTAGTTCCAAGCCAAAAAAGGCAATAAAGGCTCAGGGCAAAGCTCTGGTTGCCAAAGACTCGTTAAGAGCAGCCGTGTATCGTTCAGTACACAGGCATCACGCAATTGGGTTCGTGCTTCATCATCCTTGAGGGAGAGTCCACTTAGTCCGACAGTTATCGCTAGCCGCTCAAGTGCATCTCTTGGGAAAAACACTTGAGAGTAAATAATTGGCAGCAACTTATTGCTTGATAAGCGTTTAAGTGTGCTGCGTAAATCAAGGCAACCGACCTCAGTCAACGAGAGATAACGCGAGATTTCCACTAGCTCATCATCGCTGCGCTGCTCAAGTTTTAAGGCCGCTAATAAGCCTGCTCGGATAGTTCGCGGTTTGGCTTGCAGCTCTGCTAACCACTGCTCCAGCCTTGACGCATTATGAGGTAAAAGCTTAGTCATCCTGCCCCCTCACCTTTACTCGCAAATCCATTTGCTGACAATACGCTACCTCAATATCTAGAGGTACAATGTCTTCACTTGGCGACTCCACCCTGATGTTCTCAACACCGGACAAAAACAAAGCGTTGCTAATGCCCGCTCGCGTGATCTGCCGACCAAGCTGACGTCTTTCAGTTAAGTAAGCGTCGAGCGCGGCTGATGCACTGTCCACAATCACCTCAGGCGACGGGCCAGGTAAAATCTCAAGTTCCGCTGCAATGTTAAACGTCAATATCTGCGGCTGCTTGATTGTGACTCTATCGCCAAGCGGTCTCACTTTAGAGGCTTCAGGCTGAGTTGACGATTCAGGGGTAAAGGCGACGTGTAATTTATTCAGCAACTCCGCGCTTAGTGTACCTTTCCCTATTCGACTCAAGGCGGTTAGTTCTATTTCACATGGCCTCGGACTATGAACTTGCACATCGCAAATCTCATTACTCACCGACAATGCATGAAAGCGATAAGAGGCCGCGCTCCCTGCGGTATTCAGTCCATCAAACGCCAGTTGCGTTCTCGATCTTAAACGCTCATCATCCTCATTCCCAAGCCTTGCAACATTAAACCTCGCTGCGATTGCGTCTAAATCACTCCCTGAAGCACTCGCGAGCAAGTTCGCTTCTATTGCGTCATTTAGCATGCTTTGCTGAGTCAATCCTTGATATGCCATGACTTCTAACAATTTAGTCAGAGGTTCACTTTCCAAGTTTACTACTTCTTGGAGTGCATTATCCTTTTGCAGCAATGCTTGCTTTAATGCTTCTAGACGCTGCTCAAAGTTTAAGGGTTTTAATACTTTAGGAATGGGCAACTGCGATAAGTCCAACCGCTCAAATGCCATCATCACCTCCTCGCTTTGCGCCATAAAAAAACCCACAGCAAACACTTGCTTGTGGGCCTTGGAGATTGGAAACCTGTGTGCTTGTTAACTTTCTCAAGCATAGGTGTATCTTACTGATTTTTAGGGAGTAAAACAGGTCAATCCTGACCGGTTTAGAAAATACGCAGCTTTTAAAGTGCTGAGAAGCGATACTCTGAGAGTTCAAAAATAGGGTTCGGAAAGTCCGAATTAATTAGCTCCTGGTTAACTATCCAAATACCATTTGTTTCAAACTTAAGTGGTATGGAAAAGTGACCATCTTTTACATGTGTAGGCATTAACTGAATGCGGCCAGTATCAACACGCTTAAATGGTACTTTAAATTTACAGTCGTCTATTGCCAGTTGCCCTGTGGCTATTACTTCGTTTGATTGTTGTGGGACGGTAAATTCATTACTATTGCTTTCACAACTGAAAAGTTAACCCTCAACTCAGGGTGAGAGCATACTTCGTTAACGACCATTAACCGAAGATAAGCTCTGCTCTGAATTCATCGTCAAAGCTGGCCCGAACACACTTACCACGTATCGAATCTTTACGGCCTGTGTGCTGTTTTACCAGATTGCGAACGACCCGTCTGAACAGCGCCATGTTTTCCGCGGAAATCGGCTCACTGATCTGGCAAGCATCTTCCTTAAACACCACATCCAGTACCCAATGCTGCTGGTTCTCGATGTGCCAATGGTGGCGGATAGCTTTTTGTAACATCTGTGCATCAGGCTCAACTGAAGTGACATAAAAGTGCGTGTCTATTTTTGTTATAGACTCGGATTTTTTGTGCCTTTCAACCGCGATCAGCGAAGTAAGCCCAGGCCATTTTTCTCTTATCTCTTCAGGCAGATTGTCGGCCTTCAGAACATAAGTGATGCGTGTTTCCTGACGTCCATGACCATTGCTGACTTGTACATCTTCAGGCAAATTCTTTTCTTCTTCAAAGGCTGTTTCAAAACATGAAGTGACTGCTTTATAGAGTGTTTTCTGATTTGCTTTGACCTGAACCAGATAGTCAGCCCCTCTTGAAATCAATGCTGAAAGTGTCGCTTTCTGACAATGTAGTGCGTCTAGTGTGACGATAGAATCTGAAATATCGAGCACATCTAATAAGGCCCTAACTGCCGGTATCTCATTGGACTTATTTTCTACCGTTCGCTGATACAAAGTTAAACCAGACTCGCAATCAAAAGCAGACACCAAATGTAAGTTATCCTCACGCTTTTTACTGGCACCGCGCAGAGTTTTACCATCAAACGCAATGATTGGCTTACCAGACTGAGAGCGCTGTTCGTTGACCCAACTGAACAAGGCCAAAACCAGAGAGTCAGTTTCTACTGTTTTAAGAATACGTGCAATGCTATGTCGCGTTGGAATACCGTGCTTAAATGCTCTGAACTGCCTGAGCCAAGGCAGTTTACTGTGCCCGAACACCTCGATATCTTTCCAGCCTTCACAACCAGATAAAACCGCCGAGATGATAAGAAACAAAACATCAGCAAGATCATGATGTTGATTGATAGAAGAACGCTTATCTTCAACAAGTTCAAGGTGGCTAAATAACGACATAATTAACAAGTAGATAGTGATAATGTGAGCGTTATTAGATCAGAAAAGGACCGGATGTTAAAGCCTTTTTACAAAGTGTGATCCCGCCGTGACCCTCAACTTTATCGATAACTATATCAAACAATTGACTTTCCAATGCAGATTCAACCCACTCACCATTGACAAACTTAGCCACTTTACTACCTGAGACGACATTCGGTTTTATTTTTGTAAACCCCAGCCGGGGCAATGGTTTACCTTTTTCATATTTATATGCGAATAAAAAATATTTTTTCATCATATAGATATAAAATCATTGTGCATCCCCTACCAGTTTATAAATACCATCATCACTTAGATTTGGCGTAAAAAAAAAGTATGGACTCAAAGCACCCTGAGTTTTATAAAATGCGTCACGCGCAACAATAAAAACATCGTTATTTGAGCTGTTTAAAAATGCACTATTTGGCATACCCGCTGGCATTTCAGGAGTGTAAACATTAACCCAATTATTTGAGCCATTTTTCAACATTAGCAACCCCTCTGAGGCATACACATATAAATCACCATTATCCAGCACAGTAAAATCATGCAATTCGCCAAACCCCTGCACGTTTCCTTGTATGTCATATCTGTATGGGAGTCGAGTATAGTTCCACCCATAATCTGTTAAATACAAACGTTCATCATCGTGATGCGTGCCTCCATATGCGCCATATAGCGCTATTGCTGTTCCTTTTTTAGCAATGATACTTTTAGATGTACCGCCGGGACTTGAAAGCGCAATACTTTTTGTTGGTGAACGAAATGATGAATAATACACATTATGTTCAGACGCGTTCACAAAAACGATTGTAGAATCACTGACAAACTGAAAGTGACGTTCAGCTTCTTTAGCATTATATGTATCAACAACCCACGTTTGCCCACCATCAGATGATGATGCCCAGTCTCTATTATTGCCTGAAAACACATTGGTTATACATATAATTTTTTGACCATTGGGGCTAACGTCATAATACTGAAAATACGTCCCTGCTACAGATTGGGACCGTTTATACCATGTTTGTCCTCGATTATTTGATATATACACATTTCGATTGTGACACATCACCAACGTTTCACCGCTAGAACTCGCTCTAATAGTGCCGTATCCACTGGGTGATAGTGAAAGCAGGCTGGAAAAAGGTGAAAACTCAGAAAACGAACTACCGCCATCAGTAGATGAAATGATACCCGATTGTGCATTATCTGAAACAATCACATGCAATACGCCATTTGTTTCAACAACACACGCATTACCGTTGTGGTAGTTTTCTATATCTTGATGTTCCAGTTTTGTTAGTTCAATAGCATTCTCAACATGCTGGCTATCAATTGATGCCGCTAAAATTGGATAGTCAAGTAATTTATATCGAGAATTATCACAGGGTAAAAGTGATAAACCTGAATTAGTCTTAGTGCGAACATCGGGAACAATCCTGCCAATTTCCAATATTGACGCATTATTACCCCAATCAGTTAACGCCATATCTGCCATCCTCCATCAATAAAAATAAATGTTCTCTCAATCCCTGATATTGTCATGTGATATTCAGTATCTGCATTTCCTTCATGGTCTGAAATCGTTTTAGACATAGGTGCAAACACCCGAGCAGGTAACTCTTGAGTAGCCCCGGCATGGGGACTTAACATGACGCTTAAGGTTGTACCACTTAGCGCTTCATTCGGTAATTGCAGTGTAGTTACAGCTTTAAATAAATGACGCGCACCACAAACGGCCACACTTGGGGCGGCTACCTCAATAAACGTAGACATCAAAACTGGCACACCACCAAGTGTTTCGCCATCACCGACATAAAGCTGCTTTGTGTCTGTTGAAAACCCCGGTTCGCCGTTACCAAGTACAGTTTGTAATCGTGTTGCTTCTGGGCCTCTTCTAAACTGGATCCGTCGCCCCATTAAAATACTCCCCCGTCAATATCGCCGCCTTCAACAGCGAGACCCAATGAACTAACCCAGTCTCGTACCCAAGCGGTGGTTGCAATATTGGTGCTATTATCTGAGCGTGCTCGTGTAGGTGATTTTGGCGTACCGGTGAACATAGGTGAAGTAAACAGCTGTGATTTCGATAAGTTATCAACTTGGCTTAGGCCAACATCTGCTTTGTTAACCGTTACAGCCCCTGTTTTACCGTTTACAGATAAAACATTATCTGTTGGTGTGCGCAGCAGCACCCAGTTTGCTAATACATTCGCAGGTGTCGACTTGAGAATATAAGATTTGTTCTCGTCGGTGCGAATCGCCAAGTCACCAGGCTGTGCATTTAGCGCTAACATGGCAGATTGACTGGCGACCTCAAACGGCTCACCTATTGCAAGACTGGGTAACACATTTTCAGGAATTTTACCGGTACTGTCTAGCAACAACACATGGTTTGCGCCGCTACCTGCATCACGATGAATAGCACTACCAAGGGTGGTGAAAATATCCACTCCTCCAGGGGTTGTGCCATCACCGATAAATAGTTTTTTGCTGTCGGTCAACCATATTGGTTCACCATTACTCGGCGTGACATTGGTGCGGTTTGCCGCAGGTCCGCGCCTAAACTGAATTTTGTTCGACATTAAATACTGCCTCCGTCTAACGAGGGAACATTGGGGTAAGAATCGGAAAATGCGCCACCATCAAGAGACAGTAAGCCTACAAATTTATTAATTTCATTATTTACATAGTCTTGCGTGGCATACACCATAGATGGATCTATTTTTAAATTCACCATTTCTGACTGCACCACATCAATTACCGCTTTTATTCCAAGCTCAGCACTGGCGTTGTCTTCAATACTTGGCTTGTAAGTTTCAGGGTATTTAACAATGGCAAATGCTTGATCGTCTTCAGTGTAAAAAGCGGCTTCACGAACATAAAACCCACCTTCCGAGGCAGGGACAATACCGATGATCTCAAGCATCGCTGGATTGTTTTCTAGCGTTTTGGAGCTATTTATCAGTCCTCTAAATCGCTCACTCGTGAGATGCTCCGCATCAGGTAAAATATTGCCATCACCCACGGCAAATTTGACTAAGTTGATTTTAACGCCAGTACCAATGGCATTGGCTATTTTAGCGCGACCCGCTGGTGTCAGCATGGTCCAGTATTGTGGTTGGGGCATAACTACTCCGAGGGTAAATATTGGTATAACTGCAAGACTGACTGGCTACCACAAAGCGCATACTGGTATTGCTTACAATCTCGCTGGCATAGTATGGATAGACAGTGACAGAAGCACCAAATAGCGCTGCTGAAGCCAGCTGAATTTTTGCTGTAGATAATAAACTGAGCGATAAATTAAACTGAATACTATGGCGTTTATTCGCTGAGATGGTTTGAAATATCTGCTGATATAACGACTCATTGAGCCCCCTATCAGACACCGCAACATCAATAGCGATTGTCCCGGCAGGGCCTTTGGGTACTTGTTCAAACCATTCTGTGATATGGGTGTCATATCCAAAAGGCGCTAACGCGTTAATAATGGCAAAACGCGTCCCAAGGTGTTTGTGTTGTTCATAGCTTTGCGCAATGATCTGCCGTTTTATAGGCTCTGGCCACTGCTCATCCCACTGCGAAACACTTTGGCTCCATGCCAACCAAGGTAATAATTCGATTGGGCAAGTCTCAGGTTGCCATAATGTTTCTAGGCAATTTGCCGCTTCATTCAGCACAGCAAAAACTGGGGATTGAGAGGCTTGTATTTGCTCAATCAGCTCAGTTCCTCGGTGTAGTGGTTTATTATCACTCACACATCACCCTCAAATATCACGCCTGCGGTGCCATTTTCACACCAAGGGACTTCATGGCCCGCAATTATGACATTCTCACTCGGTGCAGCGAGTACGACATCTTCCACACCGCTACTATATAAAGTGGCAAACAATGCTGAGCGCTTTATCGCTGTGCCCATTACACTGGTTTGTGCAAAGAAATCTTTTAAATTGGCCAACACTTGTGCTTTAACTTGTGCTTTGCCTGGTCCCGGGGCTAGTTGCACTCGGGCATTGATGGTATAGGGCTTCACTGTCACTGGCACAATTTCAACTCTGTCACCAATGGGCCGTACTTTTTGCAATTCAAGCGCATCAGATACCGTATCAGCCGCATCTGCTTTGAGTCCAAACGTTGCTCTGAGCTTGTTCAGTAGTGTGTCTGAAGGTATACCGTTGGCTGATTCATGACTTAAAATGGTCAACACTACATGGCAAGGTGAAGGGCTTGTAACATGAACATCTTTGACACGACTATCTGCAGAAAGTGTATGATAGCGATAACTTTCTTCAGTTCCAGCCGTATTTAGACTATGGAATGCTTGTTGTATTCGGTGCCTAAACCGTTCATCTGACTCTTCTGGCAAACGGCTTACACCGTAACGTGTTGCAATATGGTCTAGGTCACTATTTGTTGCTGTCGCCAACAAGTTACCTTTGACGGTGTCATTTATTCGTCCTTTAAGCAGCATGCTGTGATATGCAAATGTATTGAGTAACTGTGTTAAAGGCTCTGATTCTAGCTCTAGTGTCTTACTAACATCTGGAACTAACTCGCTCAATTTACTTTTCAACTGTTCCAGAATTTGTTCATATTCCAGATTTTCTAATAGCTCTGGAGGTGTTAGCTTAGATAAATCGATTAACTGAGATGATGGCATTGCACTCTCCGGTACTAAACAGAAAATAAAAAACCCACAGCAAACTCTTGCTTGTGGGCTTTGGAGATTGGAAACCTGTGTGCTTGTTAACTTTCTCAAGCATAGGTCTATCTTACTGATTTTTAGGGAGTAAAACAGGTCAATTCTGACCTGCTGTGAAATTATTAGAACGCAATCACAAACTGTAGTAATTCAGCTTGAGTAGTAAGGCTAAGCACCGCAGCTTCTAACTCACCGCTTTTTTCACGCACCACTTCTCTTTGCTGCAAAATGGCTAGTAGGTTTGCACGCTCTGTTGCAGCACCTTCTTCATTACCGTTCAACCTCTCACTCAACTCACGCTCTTTTGCGCGCTCTACTCGCCACTGCTCTGATTGCAATTTGCTATAGGCAAGTTGCTTTATGCGCGTAATGACTTGCTGTTTTAAATACTCAACTTCAGAGTTTTCTTCAGTCTCTAACTGAGCTTCAGCTATAAACTGTGCTACCGACTCTTTACTCCATTGCTCACCCGTTTGCGGGTGTACCAACCAAAAGTTACCCGCAATAGACATCCCTTTATTATTGTCGTAATAAATATTCATTTTCACTCCTTAAATCGCGCGACAGGTTCTAGCAAGGCCATACTGGTTGAATAGGTAGTGCTCATTAATAACACCTATATGTGAGTATGGATTCATCGCTTGAATGGCTGTTGCTATTACGCCCCCATCGTATCCTAAGCTATCGGCCTTAGAACGATAGCAATACGAACTCAGTAACTCGCCATCTAGTGTTTCCATAACCACATTCACTTCACCTTCACTATTCTCTGTACCATTTGAACTTTGTGTACGGTATGGCTCACTATTACTAGTAAAAATATAATTGATCGGCTGAAGCTTCTGCTCTTCTGTGAAGAGATAATGTGCGTTGAATTTATCACCCGCCATTTTGAGTTCACTGCCAAGTAGACCAAAGTAACCGTAGTAATTATATGAATAACTCGACATCGCCGCTTCACTGTGGTTATAGCGATTTATTCCATGCGGCTGCGCTAAGGTATTTGCGATAAATACCATCGTTGTAAAGTCACCGCTATCCACATAGTTCTGATATTCAGCTGCATTCGCAATGGCAATATTAGTAATGTGGTTGCCATCACGATATTTTTCCACAACCAAGTTAGTACCCGAGTCGATAACCACTAAGCAGTGCTTTTGGTTGTTATACAACACAGCTACCTCGTTATGGTTGTAGCTAGACCGTGTTGAAATACCAAATTTATCTCGGGCATTGAGATCTTGCTTTGGCAAAGTACGCGAGGTAAATCCCTGCCCTAAAACAAAGATACCACCATACTCCGTCGCATTCGCTGACAGAGACTCTTGGGTGCTATATACGATTTCAAAACTAACATCATTAGGTTGTGCTTTTAAACCCAGTGGCACGATAGCACTTGCGCCGTGTTGATATACCTTAGTTGCAGGGTTTTGCTCAAAGGCATTATTATGGACAAAGCTTGACTTTAGTACGGTAGATGACGTGCCATCTTGGCTAATTTTCAGATGATCTAAACGGCATGTGTCCGTTGCTGCATTCACTGTATAACTTGGTCGAGTGAGATAGGAAGTACCATCACTATTATAGATAGCCAAAACCGATGTGGAGCGGCGAAAATTAGCATGACTATTCGCCGTATCAATATTTTTTATCGCGAATAAGGTTTTTGGTGTTGCAGCAGTGTTGTTTGCGACCACTTCATTAATTTGTTGCGTCAAGGGACCTATTTGATCCAATAGCGCCAGTTTTGCCGCTCTGGTAACCAGTTCAGCGGTCGACGCGGTTAAGTCAGCTTTAGCAGAATCAATATTGTTGATCGCTGAAGTTGCAACCTGTTGCAATAGCTGGGTTGAGTCATCCAAATGTTCCTGTGCAACGGCCACAACGGCTTGCTCAAGCTTGGCATTATCTGTGAGACGCGCGATTGCATTCGTGACTAAGGTTTGCTCCTCTGCACTCAGCGGAGTGCTGCCGTTCATATCAGCGACCAGTTTGTCGACCATTACCTGAACAGCTTGTTGAATTGTTGCCATAATTTCCTCTTATAAATCCTTTAAATTGGTAGCAGGGTTTCACCCAACACTTGATTGAGCCGAAGCCGTCTGAAGCGCTTGTCGATACCTACTTGAGCTTGTTGATTTGCTAATTGCTGCTGGTGGATATCTGCATCAATTGCCTTAAGCGCATTGATCAATCGCTGTACGTCTTGTTCAAGTAGATTATCTGGGTGAGGGAGTGGATATTGCTGAAATGGAGTAAATTGGTTGATGTCCACAATTTCTCCTACAAAGTAAATGTACGAAGATTTCGTACTCTAGGGCGCTGTGCTGGTGTCCCCTTCAGTACCAGTTTCACCCGTGTCGTGACAGTGTCAACACCGTTAAAGGTGTAGTTGAACTGCTGCCAACCATCGTTCAGTACTGAACTGCTATCCAGTGCAAGCGGTAGCCAAACATCCCCTTTTTGCATCAAAGCTTGTACTTCTGAGTGGCTTTGAATATTCGCTTCAAAGCTCACCGTTAAATCACCGCCTAAACGGCAGCGCAGCTCGCGAGAAATATAGTCTCCGGTTTGCGCGACTTGCCCATGAACACACTGGCTGCCCGCAAAAAGTACTGGCGTTAAGCTTTGTGTTCCCGTCAATACAGCAGCGACCTTAACCTTGCCAGTTATGGTTTCTCCAAGCGTACTTGGTTGCCACTCTTGAACGCTTAGCACTTTTTCTTTATTGCCAGTAGGGTACGTGAGTTCAAAGGTAACTTGAGTATCTGCACTTGGGCGCTGGACTACAGCTAAAAGCATTAAATCCGTTACTTGTTCAACCTCTACCTCGCCGAGTTCAATCCGTCTACTTTGCTCAGTGAATTTGGCGGCCTTTAACCTAAATGTGAGATCTTTATCCTGATGTGGCGTCCAGGTGCTAGCGTTGCTTGATGATAACAACACCCCTACTTGATACGGCTGAGAGGTAACCCAGTTGTGCGCCTGATCAAGCTTACCCAGCTCAGCAATAGCAACACTGTGCTCGGCCCCATCAGTTAACACAACCAACGCATATTCCTGATCAGCATTTAAAAAGGTTGGAGTAAAGGTAAACAGTGTCGGTTGGTCATTTAGCTTTATCTCATCGCTGCTTATTTTGCTACTTGCCAGCACAGTTTGTGTAGGAATACCTTGAACTACTTCACGAATTTGTACTTCAACCGCTTCCTGTCCTTTGGCGGTAAACCATAATTCAACACCGGCAATAAATCGCGATTGCTCCAAAATAAAGGTTTGTGCGAGTGGATCAAAACGCTGAGTAATAATGCTATTGACGCGCCGCAATGTTTCCACTTCAATCACGCCACTACCTGTATAACTAGCGCTTCCTGCCGAACCTTGCTTACCAATAAATCGCACCAATTTAGTTCCGGCGGGAACATTATTTGGCACTTTAAATCGACCAGCTAATTCACCACGTGTATTTGCTTGGATCATGCTTGCACCTCTGAAATAATTTCAATGCCATCGAATAACAGTGAGTCCAGTTGCTCACCTGAATCAAACCCAGAAATTGCAAAGTTGACCCAACGGGTGCGCAAGAACTCGGCTTGCTGACGGCGCACACCAACTCGCTCAGTACTCGTTTGAGTAATAACGCGACGAACACGCCCTCCACCGCTAGTTAACCTACGAGTAATAGGGCTTGTCCACTGAGTCTGGGTTTGTGTCCAATGGTCAACACTTGGGATTAACGTGACATCCGCAGGCAGTGGTTCAAATGCCATATAAGGATTAATTTTCATCTCCCCAGTACGGCTTTCTTGTACTAAGACGTCTTCGAGTTCGTACGGTAATGTCTGGACTTGTGGTTGTGACAATTGAGTTATTTCTGCGGCCATTGGCAGCATGAGTTCGCCATCCACAATAGCAGCGCTTTGTTCAAGTCCAATATCGCGCATATCGTCATCTAAAAACGGGTCAACAAACACGCCGTATTTGCTAGCAGGTGACTGGGCATTGGTATCGTTACGTAGGCGTTCAATGGCCAACAATTGGTATAAATCTGAGATCTGCTGTTGCATCAACGCAAGATCTGTCATTTGTACCGCTTCAATCGCAATATTTTGGATATGCGGCGGCGCACTCCCCCAGTGTTGCTGCACTTGGGCAAGCCCCAGGTGTTGATGAGGCACTAAAGGCGCTTGTGGATTAATTCTGTCGGGTGCACCTTTGATCCGCTCAACATGACCATTGGGTGTAAGCACGAGCAGGTCGATACGTGGCATAAACCAGTGATAATCGACGACCACAAGACCATTTTCGAGCATTTCTTCAGCTTCGTTTAACTGTTGCTCGAGCCAAAATCCGGTTTCGTCCGCATCAACTTCAATAAGTCGGCGATAGGTATACACCACGTCATACGATGTGCCTGAAGCTGGCTTATTGCCACCATCGCGCCAACTAATATGATTGCGGGTAAAAATAAAGTCGATACCCTGCTGATATTCAATGCCACCTTGCGAGATCTGCAAAATTTCAATGACAGAGTCATCATCAAAGGGATCGGTATTTTGGCCGGTTTGCGCGTGGCCTCGAGTCAGAGAAGTACGCTTTTTCACCTCAGCAGTCACCTGATCAATGCGCTGCACCGGTGCAAAGTCTAAATCAATTCGCATAGCGCCTTGGGCATTGGCGCTAAATCGGCTCGGCTCATTGATCACCTCTCGTACATCGGGGTCGTTCAGCAGCGTAACAGGCAGTGCGGTGTTAAACGCTATTTCATAGCCATTAATATGCGCTTTTCCCTCTTGCACATTAAAGTGCTGGTGGCTTGCCGTGCTCTCTCGATAGCTGACATTGAGCCCGCTCACCACATAACTCCCGCCATTTGACTCGCGGTCATAACGTGCAAGTGCGCTGGTAATTGAGTCTAGTTGTGGGGGCGGCTGCTTAACGATAAGCGTGCCATGATCGATTTGGTAAACGGGAAAAAAGTCGCTATTGGGATAGTCAAGGCTGTCGCTCAGTCCCCAACGGCCTGAAATTTTCAGCCGCGCGGCACCCGCTTCATCAAAATTGTGTGCGCCAATGGCTGGATCTCTAAGCGTTGAGTCTTCAAGCTCTGTCACCACTTCCTTTGCTAACCACACCCCGACAATTTCGAGTTTATTTAGCGCAATCGCTAACTGTTTGGTGTCGACCTCATGTACCACGCCCTGTAAATATACTGAGGATGCGCCAATGGTTGCAATGGCATGAGCTTGGTCGATAACCACCTCGCCCCCCTTAACCACATCCCCATCTTTCATCAATACATCAGCGATGCCTTTTACATGGTGCTGAGACTGCAGTTGCAGGTCGTTGAGTTCACGACTTTGCAACCCTTTACTCGCTCGAAACAATAGCTGACTGTATTGCTTTGCAGGATCAAACTGCTGGTAATAATCTTTTATCATTGCTTTCTTCTTAAAAACTGATCACAAACTCAAACGTTTCGCGCACCCCTTGGTCGCGAAATAGCGCCGTGCGATGCTCAAGCAAAATAAGCTCACCAGCCTCTGCAACCTCGTCTGGTAAAAGGTAATATTTTCCAGCTGGAATGCCCGTTTTGGGTGACGTGCCAAGCATTAAACCTAACTCTCGAATATGCTCACCCAAGCCATCTTCGAAGTCGTAGGTGAATTGGCAATATAGATGTTGGCTGGCCGTATCGCTTAAACGGAACCTTCCGGTTGGTACCTGAATTTCGCCTTGTTCATCCGGCTCACAAAAGCGAATTTGCTTTGCCTTGCGATAACCAATGAGATTGGTGAGTTGTGTAGTATTGGTAGGGGTTGGCGGTAAAGTATTATCCCAACTTGATGCGCCGTTTCCCCATGCCAAATAAATAGCCTGCTGCTGCATGAGCCGTGCAAGCGCCTTTCGGCCTTGAATTGTTAAAGTGGCCAAGGACTGCTCCTTAAAGAATAGAAACCGAGTCAAAGATTAAGGCTCGGCGGAAGAATAAAGGTTTAAATAGAGGTTTAGTAAGATTCAATCCAGAGGTCGGATTGTTGCTCTGCAGCAAGTAAACAAGCTTGGGTAAGTTGTGCTTTGGTCACATTAGCCACACTGTTATTGGCAAGTACCCAACGCTGCGTGTCACTGTCTGTCATCAGCAGTATGGCTCGAACCATACGTTGCTGACTTTGTTCATCACCATCAAACACCAGACCGTCCACTTCAACGGCGATTGACGCCACATTCGCTGCACGCTGACTTTTAAAGCGCTCACGTTTAGTGTCTGCAATTTGTTGTTCAGTGTGCGAAATGGTCGCAGGATGGTGATAAGCCACTCGCGCTTCGTCGTCGTACTCTATGCGCGAGTCAACAGTTTCAGTGGTTAATGCTAAATCCACCTCCACATACTCAACACGATAGCACGCTCTTCTCGCTTGCAAGTCCAGCATAGGCTCCGTTGGTAGCGGTGGCACAGGCATTAGTTCATCTGGGTTAGCGGCATTGTGCGCTTGCGCCTCAGCTATCTGTGCTTGCACTTCTGTCGTTTCAGTCTGCCACGCGGCATGCGCCTCGCGATATGCCGCTTCTTCTTGCTCAATGGCAAGTTGTAGTACCTCGTCAATCTGTTCTTGAGGATGACGCAGCATTATTTTTGTTTGCACGTCCGTATAGCTCAGCGTTAAGGCCTCTACTGCATCAGTCGTGTGGTTCTCAGTCTCAGTATTCATCGCACTCTCCTTATCCATTATGTGCAATTCCTATTGGGAATAGGGTGTGATGGCTGAACACTTTGACGGTATTGCCGTTGAGATCGGTTTTGGTGTTTTCGCCATCGATAATTGGGATCGTTTGGTCATCGCCCCATGAACCTTTCGCACTTGATGCAATACCGATTACGTTGCCAGTTGTGAAGCTGACAATTTCTCCTTCGCTGTTTAAGTAACACTTCTCTTCCATTATGCAAGTTACGTCCATAAGCAATTGCACCACTAGCCCTTTGAATGCACCAACCACAAAATGATATAGCTTGCCTTTACTGTAAGCCTGTAAAATGCTCGAGTTAACTGGTAGCACCTCTTTATATTGGTATTTAAGTTCAGCACCATTGAGCTGGAGATACATCAATCCACTCTTCTCCACTATCGAGTATATTGATTTAACAGCCTCGGTATTCGGTGACAAGTCAGTAATCGGGGCATGTTTAGGCTGGTGCTCCACTCTAGTACTGATATGAATATCATCAATATTTTTGTACTCCAGTTTGTAATAACCTCTGGGATTATCCCTATCAGCTCCCCCACTTTTATCAATCAAGCTTTCTTTTAACCGATTACCTAAAGATGGCTGAGAATAGTTACCACTCCACACATCTGATGACATATTTAGCAGCTTTGAGAGTGATGCCGCTTCTGTGAACTTAGCTTTTGCCTCGTAACACCATAGTTCAACTTTTCCAGCAGAGGGGGCTACATTCCGAATATTTGCATATGGATGAATTGTTGAACCCGTTTGGATCCATGTACTGCCGTTATCGTCAGTTACATAGAGAGTTGGCGACGTTGACACTGCTTTTTTATTTAATTGATAACTTTTACTTGTGCCATCTGGGATTGTGGGGATCCACTGCCCAACCACACCGTCAGGGAAGGTAGCCGCGATGTTTTCAGGGCTGCCAATGATATCGACCCAAGGGAGTGAGTCGAATTCAGCATCGATTTCATCTGCTTTAATCACATATACATCAATATCCGTTCCTATCGGAAAAAACTCATCAACCTGCTGTCTAATTGACTCTCGTACTGAAGTAAGTGTTTGCCCGTTAATATCATCCTCAATCCAAGGCAAGAAATAATGCTGATTTTCTCCATAAGAAAAGTGCACAATACTTGCTGACAAAAACGACTGACCATTACTGCCGACATAGTATACCCAATCACCGCTAGGCTTATCTGCACCTGTTTTATAACCATTGAAACTGCCACCACTATTGCCGAACGTTGAGTTGGAAACTTCAAAAGACAAACGCCATTGTGAAGGGTTAAAACTGCTGTGAGTCTCATAAGCCGTATCACTTCGCTTAGTAAAAGAGCCGGCCTTTTTAATGTGAGTAAAAGGTACTTTGCTCTTTCCGCGTAATGTCCCAGCAACCGCTTTGCGCATAGTTTCTTCACGTAGCTCGTTAACATTCTGCTTTTTCGCACTTAAGCGCAAATCTTCAAGCTGGCCTGCGTAGATAGCATCGTGGTATTTGTATTGATCATGCCGTCCGCTTGAGCCAGATAAAATCGAGCCTTCACCATTTCCATTGGTTGGAATATCAATAAATGCTTGTTTGGTAGAACTGATTTTATAATATTGATTGTACCAATTTACTGTAGTAGAACCATTCCAAACATAAGCAGTTCCAAGTGGGTTATATGTCGGGTGGTAAGCCCCTTGATTAAGGCGCTGAACTAGGGCGATTGGAATTGCAAAACACTTACTATCATGGCCCAGCATTTTTCTTGTCCCAAACCCTTCAAAATCTCCTTTGTTTGTTATTGTCCGCTGGATGTTGTTAAGTGGATTGAAGTAACCATATCCCAAGCTTTCACTGTAATAGTCAATAGCTGTAATGTTTTTACCTCTGGCATTGAAATATTTGGAATAACTTCCAGCTTTCGGACGCCACGAAGCGGTTACATGTACTGGATATGTATAGTCAAATCCTCCCCCTAACCCCTCAATCACACGCATTCTATATCTAACCTGAATATACGCTTTGGCCTTTGGGTCGTAGTAAATATTATGCTCAGGCTCTCCAAGGAAAATAGCCTTTTGCGCCTCTGTTAGCGATGACCATTTAATACCATGCCCCTTTGTACCAGTATCCCATTCACCAAATGCGGAGTACCCCTGAGCAACGAGGTTATTGCGAAGGGCAATGCCCTTATAGTTATTTGCACCATATTGCACATTACCGAGTGGATACACGACATCTTTATCTGCAATTTTCTCATGCCAAGACTCCAGAAACACTAAGTCTTTACGAGAGGTGATCACCTTATTGCTATCGGTTTCTGCTGCAAATGCGGCTTCAGCATTACTATGCTGGGTTACGGTGCCAGACGCTGAGTCATAGGTTTTGGTGCCGTCGGGTGCAGAGGGAAATTTCAAAATAGATTGAGTGCTAGTGTGCGCGACTCTAGAAACATGATGTGTAACCCCGTCGATATTCACAACCGGATATATTGTATTAGAGGTTCCTGCTATTTTGTTTGATGCAGCTTCACCCATGATCAGCGTATTCCTTACTGAAGGCGCTATATACTGCCAAATTCCTTCATTCACATTTACATTATTTGCGCTGTAATTATGCTTCCCCCACTCCACAAACCCACTTCCCGCATATTGCTGTTTACGCATATCGCGCAGTGCATCAAACTGGGCTTTGGTCATTACATGGGGATGCGGGTTAACGCTTTGTGCGTCTGCAATCAGTGATTTCAGGGTTGGCAGTGTATGGCTGTTGCCATTTAGATCTTTGAGGTTGACGCTGCCAGACTGAGTTTGCCAATCATTCAGCGCTTGGTTGTTCTGATTAACCGTTTGATAGGTTTGGGCAATATCTTGCTTAACCTGATCAATTTCCTGTAAGCCTTCGGTGATATTATTGGCAAGTTGAACACTTGCTTCGGTTTGCTCAGTTGCAGCCTGTTGCAACTGAGCAAGTTGTGATTCTATGGTCATGTATTATCCTATGTTTGCTTTGCGCAGGCGCATCGCCAGTTGCATGGTTTGGTTGGCTTGCTGGATTAGACTTTTACCTTGTCTAAGATGTGCATACACAGACGTCGCCAGTTCTTTTGCCATAAAAATATTGGTGTTAAGCACCCCAGTTTCAAAACTGACTTGCTGTGAAGGCAGCGCTGCGAGGTTAAGCGAAATGACCTCTAACCATGCTACGTCTTTGCTTTTATGATTCAGCACTTCGCCCCCTGCGCTATATACCGCGACTAAGGTGCTGCCAGACCAAATTCCTAATTCTTTAACTGGGTAATCGGCTTCCCCCTCAAACACTGCGCTAAAACGCACTTGTGTTGCAGTGAGTTGCTCCGCCTGTAAAATCGGGACCTTTTGGCGCTCATGTCGTAACTGCGTTTGCAAGTGAGACGCGATATAACCTGCGCTTCCGGCGGATAAATGCGTCAACGTAAAAGCTTGTCCTTGCTCTAGCGCCTGCGTCAATTTGGCAAGCCCCGGTGTCGTCCATACAACAGACGCAAATTGTGATGATTGCATTGAGAGTTCCATTTATTTGAGGAGTACTATTCTGAGAGCACCACTTGGAAACGACTGCAATGAACATTAAGCCGTCCAGTGGTGGCGAGCGCAGTTGAGAGCGGCATCATTTGACGGTGTTGCCAATGTACAGTCGTTGCATGAAGCGGATCACCGACAAACGCGTCGGCTTTAGTCCAGCTTTGTTGCCACTCACCCTGCCATGTTCTTGTTGACCACACGCGATGCTGTGAAAGCAGCCTAATTCGGGCTAAGCTCACAGGCAGTTGTGAAGGCTCTTTGTCACTGAGCTTATATTCACTCAAGCGTTTTGTGGTGAGGTAATGACTGCGCTGACTATGTGTTCTACTGAGGTGTGTAGAGGCATTCGTCATGTTATGACTCACACCTTGCTGGTGGCTACGGCCAAAGCTGACTTTGCATAGCGTGTTATCGCCATCATGAAATGGCACGCCAGAAACATCAGATAGAAGCGCTCCAAAACCACTTTGAGATAACTTCAGTTCACGCACATCATAACCATGATAAATACGTGAGAGTTTGGCTCTTACTGGGGCAGATAGTCCAAGCAGCTGGTGTATATCTTTAAGCGCCTTGTTCCCTGGAATTTTGCCAGATGCCAATTGATAGCGATAAAAGTGGCGTCCGGGTTTATCAACCTCAAGCTCAGCCTCGTCAAAGTTGAGCCAATTGAGCGCGATGTCTACACTTTTTGGTGTACCGCGAAGTCGCTGCCAAACCAGACCTTCCTTGATGGTTTCGCGAAGGTCTTGGCTGTAGGGCAAAATAGCTTCCAAGCCATACTCCCAAACGAGCCACATCAGCAAGTTGTCGTGCGGTTCGGCCTTAAACCCAGATAACCTTGAAATACCCGAATGAATATCGTCACTCACGGCAACACTTTGCTGCAATCGCCGTTGTAGCAAAGTGTGATTAGGAGGTAATAACGTCATCTTAGCCTCGCTTTAATGTCAGCGAGATTGACTTGGGCATAACGTACTGATGGGCTGCCACATCAATTAACTGTGTTGGAGCAAGCAGTTCGATATGCCTAATTCCCGTACTATGTAATTGTGCATGCAGCCAGCTTGGCGTTAAATCCCAACCAAGTGTCGTGATGTTGATCCAGTTATCTTGCAACGTTTGCTTCAGCTTATTGATAATAAGTTCAGAAGCATGAGTATTGAGATAAAGCTCAGCTTCAACATCTACCCAAACGGGCTGTGCAAGTTTGACCTCTAACGTGTCTGTTAGCATTTTCACAGAGTCATCAAATAGCCTCTCTTTAACTTGTGCTAAAACCTGTTCTGCATCAGTGTCAAACTTTGCGAGTACCGTTACCACCACCAGCCCATCCCCTGGGCTTTGCACCGACACATCCTTGATTAATCCCGGTGCAGCTTCAATGACTTGATGACGATAATGCGCCGCACTACCTGCCGTGCTAGACGCTATGGTACTGTTGCGAATACGCATTCGTAGGGTTTCGTCATGTTCATCGGGCAACCGAGCCACCCCATAAAAAGCGCCAAGATGCTCAAGATCGGCGCCTTGGCTGGTGGCTAACAAATTAGCCGCCGCGGCTTCATTGACGCGCTGTCGTAATAACAGCTCGCGATAGCTTTCGACTTGCAAACAAATCGCAAGCGGCGAGCTTTCAAGCGCTAGCGCTTCGGCATATTCAGGTGCAAGTTCGATAAAACGTTGTTTACGTGCTTGGAACAGGCTTTCGAAATCAAGTGGTTCAAGGATGTTTGGCGCAGGCAAAGTGGAAAGATCGATTGATTGATTTGCCATAGAGTGCCTTATTCTGAGGAAGTTAAAATGCTTGCAACACCAGTAGCGCGAGATTCAATTTCTTGGTAAACATTTTCAGCGCCTTTACCTTGATAGGGAAACTGAATTTCATTATTCAGCACTTTTGTGGTTAATGTACCTAAGTCGTCACGCCCCTGTGATGCCGCTGCACGCATCTCGGCAAGTGTTGTTGCTTTGCTTAAACCATCAAGCAGTTTAATAAACTCAACTAATACTAGGTGACCTGTATCCGCAGTAGTCCCAATAATAGATTCTACATCCGCCACTGCTCGGCTTATTTGCCCGCGCTTTACTTGCTTGTCTAGGTACGCGAGTGTCGCTAAATGATCTTGTTGTGAAGGAATTTGTTCTTGCATAATTACACCTCGATTCTTGGATAGTTAATAACACAGTCAACAGCAAAAGTGGCGTTACCACCAAATTCAACGATATTTTGTGGTGGCTTTGAAGTTGCAGCAGGGACAAAAGTTCGGTTAATAAATCGTACAAATAACCTCGAGTATGGATGATGTTGAGAGAGCTTTAATACAGGAATTGAGCCTGTCGATGCACCATTCCACCAGCCTCCAAAATTTCTAACACTCACGCTATTTGTATTCAATTGCTCATTGATCTCTACACTCGTCGCCGCGGAGTTCGCAAAAACAAATTGCATATAGGTTACACTCCAGTCGCGCTCATACTGTGGCGCTTCACTGTACCCGGGCGAATATGAGTACCCATGAACTAAATGAACTTTAGTAAGTGCACCTACAGTCGGATAAATATGGTAACCAATGCTCGTCGTTGGCACTAATACCCACTCAGAGCGAGATTCATCTTCTGGATCAGCAACTACCCCAAGTGAAGCCTTTGAATGAGCAACTTGATCATAATAACTCACTTTTATATCAGAATGGCTATCTGCAAAGTTGAGGATCGCTTGATCTGTTTTTGACCCCGCCAAAGTAATCGCTTCACTAATATCTTGCTGCGCATCACTCAGCGCATGATTAATTTCCCCCATTTTGCCGATCACGGTTTGTGTGAGGGCATTATTTGAATCGATTAATTTGCCGTTCTCGGCATGCAGTGCAGTGATGCGCTGCTCTAATGTCATTGGATGATAATCCGCCATATTAAACTCCTAGCTGTAGTAGTCTGTCGTTGAATTGAATTTGTCGGTGATTCGCTTGAATTTGCGCACTCAGTTGTTGGGTTTGTGCCACCAGCATGTCGAGAAATTCACCGACATAGAAAAGCGTTAAATCGCCTGTAGTATTAATCGTGATAGCGTCTACCGGTGCAGCACTTAACAGCAGATCAAACCCTTGTACAATTTGTGCAATTGGAGTTTGATAAAAAAGTACATTTTGCGGGTGTGACCAAACGGCAAACAAAGTGCCATCTGCAAGATAAAAACCCACTTCGCGCACCGCGTACTCAGCATCATCAATAAAATGTCCGGTAATATGAAATTGCCCGTCACCAACAACTTGCCCGCCAGCAATCGCCGCTCGATTTTTTTCACCTCGCAGCCTAGTTTGGCTACGAGACGGCGTATAGCCAGAAGTGCCTACCGCAATCGCGCTAATATCAATGGTAAAACCATTGGCTTTGGCATTAACGGCCGCGTTTAATCCCGCCTGCGTAATAAGCGGCGTAAATTGTTCCATTAGTCATTCCTTTAGAGTCTGTTAATCTTCAAGTTTGTTTTTGCAGCAGATTGAACGTGTGTAAGTATTAATAGCAATAAAACGACTGTCGCTGGATTTGGATAGCCAAGGGAGCAGCGTGAACATAAAGGCTAGAAGCACTTTTGAGATCAGAGCGCACTTCACCGGATATTTTGCCCACACCTTGCAAAACAGAAGTACCAGCAAGATACAACTGGCTTAAATTTGCAACATTATCTGTTTGTTGAGGCATCCATGTTCGCTGGAGGCTCGCAGACTGACTGACGGTATTGAGCGATAAGCTTGCACTTTGCTGTACTCCTACACGCAAACTAATTTGGCTGCGGCATGGTTTTGTCATCACCACAGCTTGCCAAAGTTGTGCCTGCAACTTAGGAGTCAGTAGCGTGCTGCCTGCTGGATCTAGGTTCTGAGCGGCCAACGCAATGACCTGTGCAGAATGCGGCGTAAACGCGTGAGGATTTTCTTGTTGCCACCACTCTTTAAGCTCAACTTTTGCAGCTAGAGTGGATAGCGCACTTTTTATTGCACTAACCGTCCCTTTTATTCGATGATCGGGCACGCTATTCGCTATAATCTTGCGCTTCACTTCAACTGGCCAAGCACTATCCCAAAAGTCCACACTGAGTGCATCCGCAAGCCAAGGTAAAAAATGCTCGGGACATCGCCATGGATCCCAAAGGCTACCAAGTGGAACGGGAGTCGCGGAAACTTTACGTAGGGCCTTTGCCAGCGCATGCTCAAGCTTAGTGCTTGCGTGCGGTAATAGTGTATTAAATATCTCTTCCTGCAATGTTTATCTCCACTTGTGTACAAAACGCAGCCTGCCAAGGGGTATTGATAATGTCCGCGGCGGGTGAGAGAAGTTCAACACGTTGCACACCAGCTTGGTGTAGCGCACTGTAAAGCCCAGACAAACGAATATCATGATTAAGTTTATGATGTGTTTTTAACCATTGCTGCACACTTTGCTCTACCGTAGATTTCACGCTTTCTTCATCGGGGCCTGGATATAAATAAAGCGTGGCGCGGAGGATAAATTCTTTTACCTCAGCTGAGAGTACTCGTGGCCTATCCGTCAGAGGCCTAATGTCTTCTTGAAACAAATACTCTGTAATTGCTGTGATTTCGTCTTGATTTGGTATGCCATTGCCTCTATCTGTCAGCACCGTTATGGCAACATCTCCCGGCGCGGCATCTAGAAGCCTAGCGGCATGAGTACAATGCAGCAATTTCGTATGCACTGGTACAAAGTCTGATAATGGCGGCTCGACCTGAAGCAGCTCAAATTCGGGAGACTCAACAAAAACATCCTTAACTTGAGGTAAGGCTTTAAGCGTGTGAAAATAATAAGCACCAATTGGCCCTGCCGTACTAAACCCTTCTAGTGCCAATTGAATACGCGCTCGAAAGCGCTCATCACTCTCCTCTGCTTCTCGTATCACCGCAAAACGATTACCCAGATAATCGAGTTCACTGCTCGTGGCTTTTGCCAGCAGCACCTGCTGCGCGCCTTCATTAATTTGTTGACGTAATAACAGCTCTCGATAAGCAAAGACTTCCATCAGCTTGACGATGGGGTCGCTAGGTAGTAGCTCAGAAAGTTCTGGGCAGGCGTGCTCTACTGCTTGTTTTAGCTCATTATAAAGCGTTTTAAATTCAACGGGTTCAAGTAAATCTGATGCGGGTAATTGACTAAGACTGACCGCACTGAAGTTAGTTAAAGACATAATGGGGCCTGTTGTAAGGCACCCAATCAAAAATGACTGAGTGCTTGTGGTGGGTATTTTTAAGCGTTGCTTTGCAGTGCTTGGCTTACGCCATTTGCACGCTCGGCGATTTCGTGCATCACCTGTGCTTCGCCTTTCACTTGGTACGGAAAAGTTAAGCTTCCTGATTGCACATCAGCGTGGATATGGCCAATTTTATCTTTAAGTCCACTCACAGAAGCTCTAACGTCATCCAGTGATTGTGCGGTGCTAAGTGAAGTAACCAAACTGCTCAGCTCTTTCAGCAGTAATTGTGCTGTATCTGCCGTTGTACCGAGCAATGTGTCTGTGTCTGCAACTTGTTGAGCAATTTGCTCACGCGCAGACTGCTTGCTCTGCAGAGCTGTCTCAGCTGCACTAAGCTCTAGTGTGAATGTTGTTCCCACTCCAAATGTATCTTCAACAAACTCTTGCGTTACAAAATGTGGGGTATTGGCGTCGTAGAACTTGTCAACAATTTGGTTATTTACTATTAGTTTTGCCATTTTTATTCTCCTTAGTCGTAAGCATTTTGTGTAGCGTCACCTAAATAGGCGAATTGTCCCCAGTCATCCAAAGGTACTTCTCCTGTCACAACTGCAGGAAGGGCAATTTGAATCACGCCAGTTTCATCCTCAGGTTTACCTTCACCAGGAACATAAGGATGACAATGACCATATCTATTTCGGCCAAAACTCATGACCTTACCACAAAGCTTTGCGTCTTGATTTGCTTCTAAGCCTTCACACCACCAATTGTTTGGTACTGTCCCTCGAATATGTTTCACAACCGCAGCTGTTGTTACAACGGTAGGCGCTCTAAAGTACTGGTACATTAAATACGCAAATAGATGTGCACTCTCGCCTCGACGATTAGGGTAATATTCTAGTTCCCAAATATTAAAGCTCTTAGCGAAATGCTGAGTATCAGAATTTATTGCTCTTAAAAATTCCCTTGCAAGTGGTGTTCTTTGATTCGGCTCCACACCTGAAGTAACAGTTTCAAGTAATCTAGCTTCTTTTACATAACCACCACTCCAAGAGTGTGGAAAAGTGCCTGCCTCATTGGGAATTAATGCTTGGTTTTTAGTCACGCGAAAATGCGACTGCTTTTTGCGGGCAGAGTCAAACCTTTGATCTATTTTGCCTAACTCCGCGTTGACTTTATTTTTTGCATCAACAACGCTGCTAGTTAAAGTCGCCGTAATATCTTGAATTTTATTATCGACGGTTGCGGTGAGGTCGTTTGACGCCTCAATCAATTTGGCAATATCTTGTTCTAATGCCATATTTTTTCTCCATATGGTTAATACAATTTGTAAAAGGAATACTGAGTGTTATCTCAGCGGTAAATCAGGCACAAAAAAGCCCACCGAATGGTGGGCTTAATAGCCTAAAGTCGTTGTAGATTGGTGTTATTGCGGTTTTGGATAACGATTTTTAATGGTGCTTCGCGCTTGCAGCCAGACGGTTTTTGCCGCTTGTGCTGCTTCACTCGCTTCACCAAATTCGGCCATTGCCGCTAGGTAATCAAAGGCAAGGCCATCTGACTCGCACTGGTAAGCAAAACTTCTAGCGTGCATACATTGCGCTGTAAGCTGAGCCTGCTTTGCCTCTGCTAAAATGCCCGGAATATCAGCACTGGCTACTCCTAAGTCTGCCAGTATTTTTTCATCTGCCGGCACATTAATCAGTTCATCATCACCGATTTTTAAGGTTTTAATTTCCATTGTAACTCCTTTAAGCTGTTGGTGGTGTGTATGGATGGTTTGCGTAAGGGATTGAGCTTAGTGTTGGTGCTAAACGCTCGGCAAATGGAATTGGCTCTGCGTACCAACGAACTGTCCAATTATCCCAGCTTCTTGCATATAGATTCCGTCTCTCTTGATCGCTACCGTCATGGAACCATACGTCGCCTTTCCAGTTTTTAATAACTCGATATTTAAGACCGCCACCTCTTAAATAAACCCCGCTATGAGTAGCACAGAATGCACCAAAGGCACCTTCTTCACCGCCACCATATAGATCTAAACTTGAATCAGCTTTTTCCCGTTTGCAGTACATAGCAAAACTGGCATGGCTTACGGTTGGGTTATAACGCTCATGAAAGCGTTTAACGTGTAGAAAATTTGCATCACCGTGCCAAGCTGTTGCATTTCCCTCCAATTCAAGTAAAAGTGCCGCTTGATGAGGACTTGTGGTATTTAAAGGTTGTGTGTCACTATTCCAAGAATACTGACGAGCAATCGTTAACTTACTCACGCCCGCTGCATTACCAGGCATAGTCCACCACACCGGATAAAAATAATCCTTTGAACCGCCGATAAAAATGTCCTGAATATAGCGTGTTTCTGGCATCGCCTCTTGAATAAATTTGTCGACATCTTGCTCTTTTTTCGCAATACGCGTGTCAAAGGCAGCCATTTGGTTATCGAGCTGCTGCGCCTTGTTATCCACCACCGCCGTTAAGGCATCCGTAGACTGAATGAGATTAGCAATATCTTGTTCTAATGCCATGAGTTGCTCCTATAAAATTCCTTTGTCCATCAACTCAAACTTTTGTTTAAGATGACGAGTCATATTGTTAATTTGCGCAGCGCCTAGCTTGGCAAGTTCAGGGGCGATAAGAATATTTAGATTAACGCCGTTATCAACAATCGTAACGGCGTCGGCAGGCACGCCCGTTAGCACCAAATCAAAAGCAAGAAGTAAATCGACTTCCGCAGATTTATAAGCAATGGGCCTATCTGGTGAAGAATACACCGCAAATAGCACCTCTTGTGTTTGGCCATTTGCTTCG
Organism: Pseudoalteromonas sp. GCY; assembly: GCF_016695175.1. Classification (NCBI taxonomy): domain Bacteria; kingdom Pseudomonadati; phylum Pseudomonadota; class Gammaproteobacteria; order Alteromonadales; family Pseudoalteromonadaceae; genus Pseudoalteromonas; species Pseudoalteromonas sp. GCY. The sequence goes on along the minus strand of NZ_CP068023.1, from coordinate 1,136,652 downwards.
CTTTCGATATAAAAGCCCACTTCATTGACCCAAAAGTTGTGATCGGTATCATCAATCACACTCATATGGATTTGGGCATTCCCCTTATCTTCGCCACTTGCCACCATGATGCGGTGGACTTCTTGTTGTAGCTGGCGGCAGCCTTGATCTGGCGTATAATTGCCAGTGCCAAGCCCTACCTTACTGATCTTCGCTTGAAAGCCATTTTTTTGGGCGTTAAATACTGCTTCCAAACCCGCGGTGGTGATCGTCGGCCGTAAAATCGTGCTCACAGCACCTGTCTCCTTTTGTTGAGTGATATCAACCCGCATCAATACACAACTCGATTTATAAGCTGATTTATTAAGCACATTGATATGAAATGACAGCAATGGGTTCTATACCTATAGGTACTACCGCTGGGTAAACGCTGATGACATAAATTGAAGTGTTTATTCGCTATTCCAATAGCGGTTATAGGCTAAATTGCTGCGATGATTAATACCAATTTGCTTAATTAAGTGAGCTATTTTGAGGCGAGAAAATCTTGTCGATAACTCCGCTACCGCGTCCTGCTATCGCTAAGGTACCTACATCCATGTAGGCAAGGCGAAAATTTTGCTATTTAGTTGTTCTAAATGAGAAATTTTTAACGCAGTTAGCGTAAGATTTACTCCTTCAAATTGAGCACGTATTAAGACAAATTGGTATAAGTGTGGCAGTAGAATCTAGCCACTTGAAAACGACGATTAGTAAAGTGCAAAGTGCTCGCAAGTTCCGTCGTAAAGTCAAACTTGGCGGCAGGCAGTCTTTGCTCATTGGTTAAATAAATTCGGCTTAGTGCATGACGACGGTTATTTAAGTGAAGTCCTACTCGCGCAGAGCTTTGTAAATACGCATTCACATGCTGGCTTTTCATATATCGACCAGTTGCTGCGATTTGTTTATTGTTTGCCAATGCAAATGCCGCTGCTACGGTGGCAGCGGGTGCTTTTACGGCCTCGGTTTGCGCTGACTTTCTCGCAACCTGCAAACCACTGGCAATAGAGGCAGTTTGCAGTTTTAGGCTCATTTTGGCACCGACTAAAAAGTCGAAATGAGCACGTTTTGGTTTAGTACTATCGGTAACATCTTTAACGGCTTGGTAAAGCTCTGGACTTAAGATCACAGCATCACTGGTGTACGGGATTTCATTCACCCACGCGATAAACATAAAGGTATGTGGCTGCTTTGATTGATAAGGCGCCAGTGCTATATCATCAATTTCTTGAAACCATTCAAAAAACTCAACACTTACCCCTAGCGCTGCCAATGCTCGCTTTACTGAGCCAACCGTGCCTTTGTGCTTATGTACTTTGACCGAATTGGCGATAAATGCCCGTTTAGTATCTACCGGCCAGCTTTCATCCCACTCATCTACTGATAAAGACCATGCAAGCCAAGGTAATAAAGCCTCTGGGCAGCTCTCTGGGTGCCATTGCTTACCCACATATTCTGGGATAGTTGGTGTTACCTCAAGCTTACTCGGTAAGTCTTCAACTTGCTCAGCAATAGTGCGAACCAGCTTTGATGTGCCAGGTGGCAGTAATTTATGATAACTTGTCATAACTCACCTTACTCCGTTGGAAAATGTAATTGCACATCGCGACAGTAAGCTGCATTTTTAGCACTTGGTGAGAGGTCGTCATGCATCGAGCGAAGCTTCACTTTTCTTACTCCTCCTTGATGCAAAGCATCAATAAGTCCCGAGCTGGGTACTTCTTTCCCGAGCAAGTAATGCGATTGAATAAAGTTTTCAATTGCACGATGGATGGACACTTTAACCTGCTCCGTATTAATACCTGCATTAAAGTAAATATCGGCTTCAATCGTGTAGGCCGTTGGCTCTACCAAATGCACGCGTACAAGGTCCGTAAGCGGTCTAACATCTTCGTCGTTGAGATAACGTAACACCTCTGCTCTCAGTGCTTCTTTATCTTCCAAAGTCACCACATCAGCAACTGGTAACACATGGACTTCAACAATGCCCGGCAATGTTGATTCAACAAATACGTCTTTCACTTTTGCAGAAGCCGTAAACGCGTGGTACTGATAAGCACCTGATGTGCCTCCCATTGAATGACTTTCAAGAGAAAGTGGGATCCGCAAACGATAGCGCTCATCCGATTCCGCTTCTTCTCGCGCCACACCGAACAAAACACCCAAATGATCCAAATCACTGCCCGTAGCATATGCCACCATCACAGATTGTGCGGCGTCATTCACACGCTGCCTCAGCAATACCTCGCGATAAGCAAAAAGCTCCATCAGCTTTATTGCTGGATCTGAGGGAAGAAATGGATAATCTGGAAACTGCTGTTGCAATTGCGCTTCTAATTCCTGATAAATAGCTTCATAGCTGACTGTCTCCAACACATCAGGTGCAGATAGGCGCGTCAAATCGATAGCATTATTCATGCTACTCTCCTTTTTAGTGGGGTTGGATAAAGAAAGCCAATATGGCCGATAATAGCGGCGCTACGACCCTACTCTGCGGGCACCGAGCAACGTATCTAATTTTTTATCTATAGAATCTAAGCGCTTTTCGATGCGCTTTTGGTCTTCTTGACGAATTTGCTTGAGGTGGTCAAGCGCTTGGGAGTTAGTGGTGATCCTTTTATCTAAGTCACCAAGGTAAATAACACCAGACACCAACAGCGCAATGGTGGTGAGAATGTGGGCCAAATTAAACTCCTTTTTCATTTGCCATTGTTCAGGATGATTCACTTGCTGACCCCTTTTACTTTCTCAACGGTTCTAAGCCCTGCAAGCCCTAACATGGCAAGCGTAAGCTCTAACATCACATCAAGCGGCAACTCAGGCGTACCATGTTCAGGCATTAACCACTGTAGAATTGGATTAATCACGAACGAAAACAAAAAGCCTAGACCACACACCCACATCAAAAAAGGCCTCGCCCCCGCTACAAACACACTACGGTGCGCTGCTTGAACTTGATTGATCTGCGCTTGTACTAATGCATGCTTTGCTATCAGTCTCGCCTTTAAATGCTCTTGCTTGAGCACTTCTTCTTCACTGGTAAACAATTCATCAAGAATATTGCCAATTGCTTCTATCGGAGCCACTGTTTTTGCAGAAAATAGGCTACCTAATAGGCTCATGATTGCCATTCCCCAGAGATCATCTGTTGAGCAAGCTCTTGCGCGCGATTAGGCACTTGTCTTGCCCATCGGCTATCTAACATTTCAAGCGCAGCGGTATCAAAATCACCTTTTTCGACCGCTTGTAACATTCGACTAAAGTTAAGTAATCCTGTGATCCCTAAGTTAAACGCCATATTTACCAGCACCGCCATCCGTGCATCGTTGCAGTGTTGGGTTGCAATCCTGCGCGCCACCGCCGCTTTGGCATTTTCTACATCGCTCGCAAGTAGTGATTCTGCTTCTTCTTCATCAATCCCCTTATCATCGAGATTTCGACCATAGCCAATAGTCAGCTTTCCCGCGGTACAAAGGTAAGGAAATTGGCGAAACCCCTCATGTTTTTTGAGTTGCTCTACTGTATTCATTACGGACATACAATTCCCCTTTATTGTTGCTAATGTGTCGACATATTAACCATCAAGCTTTGCTCAGCTTTCAATAACCAAAACTCCATTGAACGCTTGCTGTCAAAACCCAATGTTTTTGCTGCATCGACCACCTTGTTATGCATCATGTATTTAGCTCGGATTGCACGCTTACATTCTGGTCTAAGTAACTCAATTGATGCGGTAAGTTGAGCAATTTCATCTGGCACATGCATCTGCTCTGCGCTCACGTATTTGCTTGATGAACTGCCTATAGCTTCAGTTGCAGCTTGACGACTAAAGCCCTTACCTAGCTCTTTACTACACCAAAACTTACCCCAGCGCTTAAGGGCAGTACGTACCTGTTTAATTGTCACTTGCTTGTTGGTCATGGATTTTTCCTATCACTTCTAAAATATCGAGTAAGTACACATCTTCAACTAGGCCAATAACATCATTCCAGCGTGGGCTATATTCCCTATTTTCCCATCGTCTTAACGTACGCTCCTCAATACCATAATGAGCGGCTGATTCAGCTTGCGTGTAACCTCTGAGCTTTCGCGCAACACGAAGAATTTCGGCTCCTGTTGGAGCTGGTTTGCTTTGACCCACCAGTCTGGATGTGGTTGTGTTTATAAGTGTCATTGTTCTCCTTACCTCAAAAAATAAACACGACTAGTGAAAATTTGTTCTGCTTAGCTGAATGGGGATCGCTGAAAAGCGAAAACAACGTAGCCGTTCATCCTTGCCATCGAGTTTTTAGTTCCGGTAAAAACCCACCACGCCCGTTAACATGTTCATCTGATAACTTTCTTCAGCGTAGTGATATAATAGCGATTTCTCGGATTGGAAACAGGTCAAAAATGACCTATTAATGATATGCTTACAACTTATTACTGGATAAATGAACAGTCTAATTGTTTAACTTATTAAAAGGTAAATAAAAAATTACAATAGTTAACTAAAACTAGCTTGGGCATTGTTTTTTCCTCGTTCTGAACTATCAACATTGCAGCACTGGAAGGCTTTCTCTAAAATACATCTAACTTAAAAAAGAGATTGGAAACTCATGGCTCAATATATTTATACCATGTCGCGGGTGAGCAAAGTTGTGCCACCTAAGCGCACTATTCTGAAAGACATTTCTTTATGCTTTTTCCCGGGTGCTAAAATTGGTGTTTTAGGTCTTAATGGTGCAGGTAAATCGACCCTACTTCGTATTATGGCGGGTGTGGATAACGAATTCGAGGGCGAAGCACGTCCGCAACCTGGTACTAAGATTGGTTACCTACCGCAGGAACCTGTACTTGATGAAAGCAAAACCGTTCGTGAAACGATTGAAGAAGCAGTTGGCGAAGTTAAACGCGCTCTGAATCGATTAGACGAAGTGTACGCAGAGTACGCAATGGAAGACGCTGACTTTGATGCGCTAGCTAAAGAGCAAGGCGAATTAGAAGCTATCATTCAAGCTCATGACGGTCACAACCTAGATAATGCGCTTGAGCGCGCTGCCGATGCACTTCGTTTACCAGAATGGGATGCAAAAATTGAGCACCTATCTGGTGGTGAAAGACGCCGTGTTGCTATCTGCCGACTGTTACTTGAAAAGCCAGATATGCTGCTTCTTGACGAACCAACTAACCACTTAGATGCCGAGTCAGTTGCGTGGTTGGAGCGCTTCCTTCATGACTACGAAGGCACAGTGGTGGCGATCACCCACGACCGCTACTTCCTAGATAATGTAGCAGGCTGGATTTTAGAGCTTGACCGTGGCCATGGTATTCCGTGGGAAGGTAACTATTCTTCATGGCTTGAGCAAAAAGATGCGCGTTTGAAGCAAGAAGAAAAATCAGAGAAAGCACGCCAGAAGTCGATTGAAAAAGAACTTGAATGGGTACGCTCAAATCCGAAAGGTCGCCAAGCTAAGTCTAAAGCACGTATGGCGCAGTTTACCGAGCTTCAGCAAAACGACTATCAAAAGCGTAACGAAACCAACGAGCTATTCATTCCACCAGGTCCTCGCTTAGGCGACCAAGTGATTGAAGTAAGCAATTTACGTAAGAGCTTCGGTGACAGATTGTTGATTGACGATTTGAACTTCAATGTACCTAAAGGGGCAATTGTTGGGATCATCGGTGCAAACGGCGCGGGTAAATCAACGCTATTTAGAATGTTAAGCGGTCAAGAGCAGCCAGATAGTGGTAACATCACCATTGGTGAGACGGTTGAAATTGCCACTGTTGAACAGTTCCGTGATGACATGGACGGCAATAACACCGTATTCCAAGAGATCTCTAACGGCCAAGACATTCTTAAAATTGGCAACTTTGAAGTACCAAGCCGCGCATATGTTGGCCGCTTTAACTTTAAGGGCAATGACCAACAAAAATTTGTTAAGGAGCTTTCTGGTGGTGAGCGCAATCGTCTGCACTTAGCAAAACTACTAAAAGCAGGCGGTAACGTACTGTTGCTGGATGAACCAACCAACGATCTAGACGTTGAAACGTTACGAGCGCTAGAAAATGCGATTTTGGAATTCCCGGGCTGCGTTATGTGTATCTCGCACGACCGTTGGTTCCTAGACCGTATCGCGACCCACATCCTAGATTACCGTGATGAAGGCCAAATCAACTTCTTTGACGGCAACTACACTGAATACGAAGAGTGGCTGAAGAAGACCTTTGGTGCTGAGGCCGCAGAGCCTAAACGTATCAAATACAAGAAGATTGGCTAATAATTAAAACATTAGGGCCTGTTGATCTTTCAAGTTTGTTTTTGCAGCAGTTTGATTGGTATTTATACAAGGCAGAGCCAGCGTAGCGTAGTCATTCTACGTAAGTCTGGCGATAACACAGTAGAAATGCCAATCAAGCGCTGCCCTTTGGGTTGACCTGAGTGCGCTTTGTTCATTGTTGCTCAACTTTTGCCTAGATTACTAGGCGGCAAGTCGAGCGTCGCGACCAAAACACACTCAGAAGAACAAAAATCAAACAGCAAAGGTCAACAGGCCCTAGTCTATCGACAATGATAATATGAGGCTCCCCGTTGGGAGCCTTTTTTATTTTTTAATACCTGCTTAGCTTTCTTCATGCCGTACTGTGGAGGCAAGTCGCAAATAAAATTGCAGTGGCAATTCCATCCAAGCGGCGTAATTTATTGTCATTTTTAGTAGCGAGCACAATGATATAAGCTATTCTTTACCTATACGGACTATTAGGATCAGCAATGAAAGAACGTCGACGTTTTTCCAGAGTTATTTTTTCAAACGAGGCACAGTTTATGGCCTCAAGCGGTGATTTTAGCTGCGAAATCTTGGATTTATCGCTCAATGGCGCACTGCTTACGCTACCCGACGGCTATGTACCACTTAAAAATGACCCTGCAAGTTTAAACTTTTATTTACCAGGGAGCGATATCCAAATTACGATGGAAGTGGAAGTTCGTCATGTTGAAGAAGGTCATTTAGGCGTACATTGCCGCCAAATCGATCTCGATAGTGTGACGCATTTAAAACGTCTTATTGAACTTAACCTTGGAGATGATGATATACTACATCGCGAGCTGGAACAGCTCACCTATGATGATGATTAATATCTATCGGATTTCAAATTCGATGCTATAACAAAGAGAAAATTATGATTTTGGATTCTTTACAAGGATTTGTCCCTTTTATTTCCTACTTCGGCCTTGCCTACTTACTTACCTTAGTCTTTTTATTTATTTACTCCAAAGTTACCCCTTATTGTGAGTGGAAACTAGTTAAAGAAAACAACCCTGCTGCTGCAACTGCGTTTTGCGGTACCTTAATTGGTTTTGTCTTGCCTATCGCCAGTGCCGCAGTCAATGCGGTATCTCTTATCGATTTTGCCGTTTGGGGGGTTATTGCAGGAGTAATGCAGTTAATTACCTTCTTTATGGTAAGGCTGTATATGCCAAAGCTATCTGAGAAAATCGAAAATAATCACATCAGCGCAGGTTTGTTTTTAGGTGGTGCCTCGCTTGCGACCGGAATTTTGAATGCCGCTTGCATGACCTATTAAGGAGTCAAGATGAAAAGGAGTAGAACAATCAAATTGACTTTATTAATGGGGGCCACAGGAGGGTTGACTGCATGTGGTGATAGCGACGAATCAGCGTTACTTTTTAAAGACGTTGACGAATGTACATCATTCGGCATTGAAGAAGAAGCATGCCAGTTTCAATACCAACAAGCACTCGATAGCCATCGCCAAGAAGCCCCAAAATATGCCTCAGAGCAGCTATGCGAAAGCGACTTTGGCTTTGATCGCTGTGAAAATTCGAGTGGTGGGATCTGGCGTCCGATTATGGCGGGCTTTATGGTTGCTGCGCTTGCAGAAGCAGTAGACGAAGGCCTAGACATGATGAAAAAGCGCAAAAAGAAGAAAGCGGCTTACTTAAGCGGCACTTACTATTCTGGCGCTAAACCGCTGTATCGCTCTCGTGATGACTTCTTTAGCTACCGAAATGCGCAAAATGGGTTTGTCGCATCTGCAAAGTCTTCGGGTACAACGTCGGTCAAAAGCTCAACCATCAATTACAAGCCGCGTGCCAGCTCAGTATCACGCAGTCGCGGTGGATTTGGTCGTAGTGCTACTCGTAGTAGTGGTGGCAGTTGGGGCAGCTAAGCCAACCATCGCTTGATAAAAGATAAGCCGAGGTCCACTCGGCTTTTTATTACGTACTCTGTAGTTTCCACAGTATCTATGCAATTGATATAAGACGGATCGATTTTACACTTATGTTAAGAATTTCTATTGATGAACGCCCACACTGGCGTGAACAAGCAAAAGCCCACGGCTTTGAATTTCATACTATGTATGGTGAAAAGTATTGGGACGAAAGTGCATATTATCAATTTACGTTAAAACAAATTGAGCAAGACTTGGAAGACCCAAGTGATGAACTCCACCAAATGCTCTTACACCTTGTCGATTTAGTGTGTAATGACGAGTCACTTCTGCAACGGTTTGCTATTCCTGAGTCTCAATGGGAATTAGTGACTCGCTCATGGCGTCGTCGAGACCAAGCGCTCTATGGTCGCTTTGATTTTAGTTACGATGGTAAGTCACCAGCCAAGCTGCTGGAGGCCAATTACGACACGCCCACCAGCTTATTCGAAACAGGTTACTGGCAGTGGCTATGGCTTGAAGAACAGGTAAAAGCCGGTAAGTTACCGCGTAATGCGGATCAATTTAATGGCCTTCAAGAAGCACTGATAGAGCGTTTTTATCAACTGCATAAATTCCACCGAGGTGCTCCCCTACACTTTTCTTGCTGCAAAGAAAGCATTGAGGACTTGGGCACCATTCAATATATGCGCAGCTGCGCGATGGAAGCTGGACTCAAAACGAAACAAGTTTTTATCGAAGATATCGGATTTGATGACCAGCACTTTGTCGACCTTGATGACCGAAAAATCCAATGGATGTTTAAGCTATACCCGTGGGAATTTATGTTTCAAGATGAATATAGTGAACAATTATCAGAAGCAAAAGTGCAATGGCTAGAGCCTGCTTGGAAAGCGATTTTATCTAATAAAGCAATCTTACCTTTGCTATGGCAAACCTTTCCCAATCACCCAAATCTGTTACCGGCATACTTTGAACAGGACAAGCATAAAGTTGCAAGCAGCGAGTCCGGCTATGTGAAGAAGCCGCTATTTTCTCGTGAAGGCGCGAATATTGAGATCCGAAAAGATCAACAACTGCTTGCACAGTCTGCTGGTGGATATGGCGAAGAAGGCTATATTTATCAAGCTTACTCACCTTTACCCAAATTTGCAGGCTTCAATACGCTCATCGGCTCATGGATTGTCGGTGATAAAGCAGTTGGAGTTGGTGTTCGTGAAGATAAAAGTCTGATCACCCAAGATCTTAGCCGTTTCTTACCCCATATCATTGTTGGCTAAATTCACCGGTTCCCCTAAATAAGGTAGTCTGTATGGAGCAAATGTATTCCATCCCTCAAATTAGTGTTCAGCCGAGAATAAAAGCTTATTAAATTCATGCCATTCGTACTTTTTAGACAAACATTTGGCATAACCTGCCACAAAAATTAACACAAACTTAACCAGTGTACTAAAGTAGTATCTGGGTTTTGCATCAGGCTGAGAAAGCAATACTTGGCTTGTTGCAACAAATTTTTGGAAAGTGCACTCAACAGGTTGGAGTGCATAGATACGTTAAAGATCACTTAGCGAGCTAGGAAGTAATACCAACTGGTATAAAAGCAGTCAGCCTCAAAAGTGTGAGACATAGTCGACTAAGGAACTCACATGACTCACTACAAAATAGGTACAGATATTAGTCAAAAACCCATTCCAGACGCGGTGAAAGTCGCTGTGATAGGGGCTGGTATGTCTGGTTTGTATAGCGCTTGGCGATTACAGTGCGAAACAGACGTTGATGACTTCGCCATTTTTGAGCGCAGCAACCGCACAGGTGGAAGATTGGACTCAGATCTTATCCATTTTAGAGATAACCGCGCAGGAGCAAAGCCTGACAGCACCATTACAGTCAAAGAAGAACAAGGTGGTATGCGGTTTCTATTTGAGGGTATGGATGACCTAATGGCCCTCTTTCTAAAATTGGGCCTAGAAGATCAGATAGTCCCTTTCCCTATGAATAGCGACGGCAATAACCGCCTCTACTTTCGCGGTACCAGCTTTTCGGTAAACGATGCCGAGCAAGACGACTATCATATTTGGTCAGCACTTTATAACCTCGAGCCAAACGAACAAAGCGTTAATCCCAAAGACATTATTAATGTTGTTTTTAATCGTATCTTGCAAGTGAATCCACAGTTCGATTCAAGGCCTGAGGTTCGCGGTCCAGAGTTTTGGCAGGATTTCCGCCTGCAATGTCAATGGCAGGGTGAGTCACTATATAATTGGTCTTTGTGGGATTTACTCACTGATATGGGTTATAGCCAAGAATGTATCACCATGCTGTATCGTGTTTTGGGCTTTAATGGCACATTCTTATCGAAAATGAATGCGGGTGTCGCCTATCAGCTTTTGGAAGACTTTCCTGCAGATGTCGAATTTAGAACCTTTAAAGACGGCTTTAGCACCCTACCAAACGCGCTGGTGGATAAAATAGGCAAAGAGAAGATTTACCTGCAAACGAGCATCGATAGCATCGCCTTTGATAAAGCAGACAATCTATATGTACTTAAGTACACCAAAACTGAGCAGGACGGACAGGTAAGTGAAGGAACATTTAAAGCCGAAAAGCTTATTTTAGGGCTACCAAGGCTCTCGCTTGAAAAGTTGTTCATAGCGTCAGATGTATTCAAACAACTACCAAAGCATCGGCGCGATGCGTTATGGGATACATTGCAAAGCACAAGCAACCAACCGCTCCTGAAGATTAATTTATACTACGACACCGCATGGTGGGGAACCGGTATGACAGGCCGTCCAGCTGTCAGCTTTGGACCCAACTTTGCCGATTTACCAACGGGTTCTGTTTATCCCTTTTATGCTTTAGATGATGAACTCGCAGCCGCCCTTATGTATAACGAACGTCATGCCGAGCCTAACTCAGAAACCCAACACAAACTCGAAGGGATAGAAGCAGCTAAATACAGTCGCCCAGCAGCACTGACTATTTACTGTGATTATTTAAATATTAATTTTTGGAGTGCACTGCAAAACAAAGGTGAGCTTTATCATCACCCTCGTGAGTCAGAACTCGTTGAATCTATTCCCAGTGATATTTTTCCAGCTTCAGAAGCGGTTGTACGACAAGCGACACAATTCTTTAAAGACATTTTTAATACACATTATGTCCCACAGCCCACCGTCACTAGCGCTCGAATTTGGGAAGGGAATGTGAATTTCAATGTCCCTGAAAATCTTCAATTTGGTTTTGGTGTACATCAATGGGCGATTGGTGCAAATGATAAAGACGTCATCGAAGATTTAGTGGAGCCGTTGCCAAATCTATTTACCTGCGGTGAAGCCTACTCTGATTATCAGGGCTGGGTAGAAGGCGCGTTACGTTCGACAGATTTAGTGCTACAAAAAGGGTTTGGTTTAGCGCCGCTAAGTGAAGTCTTTGAAACAGACCAAGGCTGTAGCTCGTCAGAAGCGATACAAATCGCCTATCGGAAAATTGCTAATGAAATGATTATGGAATATATCGATCCTAACTTTTCGCCAAATACTAAAGACAAAGTACCGCCTGCTGAAGTTAATAGTACTCTTGGCGTACACCTAAGTTATTTTGATAAGCCCTCGTAACGAGGAGTTTTTTACTCCTATTAGTCCCACCTTGCAGAACTAATTGATAGTTCTCGATCAACTAGAACCGTTCCGGCGTATTTAAAGTTAACCCAAGCTCCGCTGATCTGAGCCCTGTGATAAGTATTCTACGGTTTTGTGATAAAAACGTGATAACTCCGTGAGCCTATCTCAATATCTTGCAGCCATGATAAGGAGACTGTTAATCCTAATAAGAAGAGTACATCATGAAAGCAAAAATCCTGACCCCCCTAGTCGCAACGTGTTTATCTAGCGCTGCGCTGGCACAAGACCTTGAAGTAAAAATCTCTAACCTCACTCACGGTATTTACTATACGCCTTTACTGGTGGCTGCTCATAATCAAGATACCGCTCTTTTTAAACTCGGTGAGCAAGCTTCTGAAGCATTGCAAGCGATGGCCGAAGGCGGTGACATTTCAGCTTTAGGACAAACCCTCGAAAGCTCAAACGCCAATATGGTCGCCAACCCAGCTGAGGGGCTACTTGCACCCGGAGGCTCTACAATGGCCATGATATCAACCAGTGAGGGAAATACGCATCTTTCAATTGTGGCGATGCTACTCCCTACCAATGATGGATTTGTAGGATTAAATGCTTGGCCTATTCCAAGCGCTGCTGGCACCTATGAAGTTTACCTTAATGCCTATGACGCAGGAACTGAAGCTAACAATGAACTGGTTGTCGAAGGCTCTGGTGCAACTGGTGTTTTAGGGATCCCAGCATCACCAGGTGTTGCTCCTGGAACCCAAGGGGCTGGTGTCACCGCAAGTGAAGAAAACACCATGGTCCATATTCACAGAGGCAACGTAGGCGACGCTGAGCAAGTCGGCGGTAATAGCGATCTACATAACACAGTGCACCGTTGGTTAAATCCTGTGGCTAAAGTAACAGTAACCGTAAAATAAGGGGGAGCTATGAAAGCGAAATTAGCATTAATTGCCATGTCTACGCTCCTGCTCAGTGCATGTGGAGACAATGACAATAATATGGTGATGCCAGAGCCGCCCGTTGAGCCAGAGCCGGTTGAGTATGAGTTTGCCGTCACCATCACTAATCTTACACATGCACAGCCTATGTCACCAATTGCAGTGCTGCTTCACCAGTCTGGTCATTACTTTACTGTTGGTATGCCTGCAAGTGAAGCATTAGAGCAACTTGCAGAAGGCGGAAGTAACAGTGACATACTAGCCGACGAGATGACACAAGCATCCATCTCAACGGATGGACCTTTAGGTCCTGGTGCGACAACCAACCTTTCCATCAAAACCACAGATCTAGCAGAGCTTAAATTATCGCTATTAACCATGATGGTGAATACCAATGATGGATTCTCCGGTCTAAATGCTATAGACGTCTCTGCACTGCCCGTAGGCGGGATGCAAATGTATCGGACACTTGCCTACGATGCTGGCACTGAGCTGAATAGCGAAGCTGTGGGAACCATACCTGGTCCAGCAGATAGTGGTGAGGGCTTTAACGCAGAGCGCAACGATAATCACAACATGGTGACGATGCACAGTGGTGTGGTTGGTAGTGATGATGGACTCCAAAGTTCAACCCTCACTAGTATCCATAAATTTGATAACCCGCTGCTTGCAGTCACTATCGAGAGAGTTAAATAGCCTATGTGCAAACGCCTGCCATAGGCGTTTGCGCTTTAATAAAGGGCTATTTATGTTAGAAAACGTGTTGCTAGTTGAAGATGACTTAGACATAGCGAGATTACTCCAAGTGCATTTAGAAGAGTTAGCTTTAGAGGTAACACATGTTGCCGACGGCAGCCAAGTATTGTCGGTTGCCAAAGCGAACGATTTTGCAGTGATTTTACTGGATTTAATGCTACCCAATATGGATGGACTAACCCTTTGTCGAGAGCTTAAGGCGCTTTACCCTATGAGTAGTGTCATCATCGTCACCTCAAAAAGTAGCGATATCGATAGGATCATTGGACTTGAAGTTGGTGCGGACGACTATATATGCAAGCCTTTTAATACGAGAGAATTGCAAGCAAGAGTAAAAGCGCAGCTACGCCATGTCAGGCAACTTAAGCAACCAATGCAGACTGAAAATACGGACTTCCCAAGCGATAAAATTGCAGTTGGAAACCTAGTTATCGATGCCTGTTGTCATGAAATTTCGTTGGCTAATGTTAGATTAGACCTTACCGCAACCGAATTTGAACTGCTACAGTTTTTTGCTAAACACCCAAATCATGTGTTTTCTCGAACCCAGTTATTAGAGTCAGTATGGGGCTACCAACACTCAGGATACGAGCATACCGTTAACTCCCATATTAATCGTCTGAGGGCAAAGCTTGAAGCTATTTCAAATAATACGGTGATAGAAACAGTATGGGGTGTTGGTTACAAATTAAATTCAGCCTCTCTTAGCGGGCAAAGCGTATGAAGCTCTCACTCTACAAAAAACTCGCACTGACCTTATTTGTCACTTTCGTTGTCATTGCAGCGATTTTTGTGTGGTGGACTCAAGCGCTATCTCAAGTCTCTAAATCTCAAGCAGAACAACAATTACACCTCGCACTTGCGGCCCATCTTGTTGACGATAATCCCCTGATAAAAGAGGGAGTGTACGACTATGACGGTTTGAGTAATCTATTTCACACCTTGATGATCTTAGGCCCCTCATTTGAGTTTTACTTTGTCTCTCCTGAAGGTAAGCTATTAACTTACTCTGCCGCCCCTGGAGAGGTTAAACGTCAGCAAATTGATGTTACCCCGTTAAAAAAACTCCTAAAGAGCGATAGCCAACTACCTGTATTTGGTGACGATCCTAGGAGCGTTGACGGCAGTAAAATTTTCTCTGTGGCCCCTGTATTTAATCAAGATATTTTGCAGGGTTATCTATATATCATCATCGGCTCGTCAAAATACGATAGTATTATTGAGCAACTAAAAAATTCAGACAAGGTGATGCTTGGGGTAAGTTGGTTATTAGGCACTTTGTTCTTTTTACTGATTGTCGTCCTGCTACTGCTTAATAAAATCACCAAGCCTGTGTCCAGACTGACTCAATATATAGATCAAGTCAGCCAAAACCATTTTAATATTAGTCGTGATGCCCAAATAAATTGGCCTGAAGAACATGATGAGATCCATCAGCTGGGTCGCAGCGTCAATGCTATGCTGGATAAAATTCAGCAGCAATTAACCACACTTAACCTCAAAGATGAACAACGTAAAGAACTACTTTCACAGCTAAGCCACGATCTCCGCACACCACTTTCCTCGCTTAAAGGTTACATTGAACTGATAGAAAAACAAACGAGTGACAAAAATATCATTTCGCACATCGAAATTGCCAGCAAAAATATAAATCAGCTCAATCATCTTATCGCACAAATTTTTGAACTCGCCCACCTAGAAGCAGGACATACCAAACTTCATATTGAACCCTTTAATCTACTTGAACTTATGTATGACGTTGCGGCTAAATTTACATTGCAGGCTAAACAGCGCGGAATAACCATCTCAATAAGCCCGAAAGCAAGCGAAGTTAGTGTACACAGTGATATCGGGAAATTAGACAGGATCCTATCAAACCTCATCGATAACGCTATCAGACATACTGATGCTGGTGGCAAAATACAGCTCACATTACAGCAGCAACAAGATATTGCTTTAGTGAGTGTTAATGATACTGGCATTGGGATAAGCGCCACTGATCTTCCCTATATATTCGACGCTAGCTTTCAGGCCAAAAATAGCCTAAGTAACCGCAAACACAATGCAGGGCTTGGCCTTGCTATCACAAACGAGCTCGTTAAATTATTAAAAGGAAACATTAGCGTATCAAGCAAGCTAAACCAAGGTTGTAAATTTACAATTTCACTGCCGCTTTGATTGGCTAACTCTCCTTCTTTAGGTACCTAAAAGGAAGTAGCATATTCTAGACGTATAGATATACAAATCGGTGGATAAACCACCTCCTACCATATTGCACTTTGCTTATGCTGTGGTGAGAGCGAGATTATCTCGCGAAAGTGATCACTTTGTAGATTGGGAAAGCCTTCAGCGTTTTCGACTTGGATGTGTATGCACACAAGTCGGCGGGTAAACCGCCTACTAAGCTGCAATGTGCTTATGCTGTGGTGGGAGCGAGTTTATCTCGCGATGTATTGAACCCAAAATACAAAAAACCCGCTACATTACTATAGCGGGTTTCTTTAATTAGGCCCTGACGATGTTCTACTTTCACATGGGTAATCCACACTATCATCGACGCTGTTTTGTTTCACTTCTGAGTTCGGCATGGGGTCAGGTGGTTCCAAAACGCTATAGTCATCAGGAAAATACTGTTTTAGTTTTTATTTTTATATTAAATTTGGCCCTGGCGATGTTCTACTTTCACATGGGTAATCCACACTATCATCGACGCTGTTTTGTTTCACTTCTGAGTTCGGCATGGGGTCAGGTGGGTCCAAAACGCTATAGTCACCAGGAAATTCTGTTCATCAACGAAGTCTCCCTCATCAATGTAAATCCGGAAAAAGCTTATTAAATTCTTTTGTCTACTTTAGTCTATTAACTTCTGTCGCTTAAACCACTTTGGCGTTGTATGGTTAAGCCTCACGGGTAATTAGTACGAGTTAGCTTAATGCCTCACAGCACTTCCACATCTCGCCTATCAACGTTGTAGTCTTCAACGGCCCTTCAGTTGACTCTAAGTCAAAGTGAGAACTCATCTCGAGGCCTGCTTCCCGCTTAGATGCTTTCAGCGGTTATCAGTTCCGAACGTAGCTACCGGGCAATGCAATTGGCATCACAACCCGAACACCAGCGGTTCGTCCACTCCGGTCCTCTCGTACTAGGAGCAGCCCCTCTCAATTCTCAAACGCCCACGGCAGATAGGGACCGAACTGTCTCACGACGTTCTAAACCCAGCTCGCGTACCACTTTAAATGGCGAACAGCCATACCCTTGGGACCGACTTCAGCCCCAGGATGTGATGAGCCGACATCGAGGTGCCAAACACCGCCGTCGATATGAACTCTTGGGCGGTATCAGCCTGTTATCCCCGGAGTACCTTTTATCCGTTGAGCGATGGCCCTTCCATTCAGAACCACCGGATCACTATGACCTACTTTCGTACCTGCTCGACGTGTCTGTCTCGCAGTTAAGCTTGCTTCTACCATTACACTAACCGTACGATGTCCGACCGTACTTAGCAAACCTTCGTGCTCCTCCGTTACTCTTTGGGAGGAGACCGCCCCAGTCAAACTACCCACCAGGCACTGTCCTCAACCCCGATTCAGGGGCCTAAGTTAGAACATCAACACTACAAGGGTGGTATTTCAAGGTCGGCTCCACAGAAACTAGCGTCTCTGCTTCAAAGCCTCCCACCTATCCTACACATGTAGGGTCAATGTTCAGTGCCAAGCTGTAGTAAAGGTTCACGGGGTCTTTCCGTCTAGCCGCGGGTACACAGCATCTTCACTGCGATTTCAATTTCACTGAGTCTCGGGTGGAGACAGCGTGGCCATGGTTACACCATTCGTGCAGGTCGGAACTTACCCGACAAGGAATTTCGCTACCTTAGGACCGTTATAGTTACGGCCGCCGTTTACCGGGGCTTCGATCAAGAGCTTCGCCTAAGCTAACCCCATCAATTAACCTTCCGGCACCGGGCAGGTGTCACACCGTATACGTCATCTTACGATTTTGCACAGTGCTGTGTTTTTAATAAACAGTCCCAGCCACCTGGTCACTGCGGCTCTCGTTTGCTTACAGAGCAAGTCCTTCACAAACAAGAGCGTACCTTCTCCCGAAGTTACGGTACAATTTTGCCTAGTTCCTTCACCCGAGTTCTCTCAAGCGCCTTAGTATTCTCTACCTGACCACCTGTGTCGGTTTAGGGTACGATTCAGTATGAACTGAAGCTTAGAGGCTTTTCCTGGAAGTAGGGCATCAACAACTTCACCACCTTAGTGGCTCGTCTCGACTCTCAGCCTTGGCAACCCGGATTTTCCTAAGTCACCAGCCTACAGCCTTTCACATGGACAACCAACGCCATGCTTGCCTAGCCTGCTCCGTCCCCCCATCGCATTCATACCGAGTACGGGAATATTAACCCGTTTCCCATCGACTACGCTCTTCAGCCTCGCCTTAGGGGTCGACTCACCCTACCCTGATTAACATGGGATAGGAACCCTTGGTCTTCCGGCGGAGGAGTTTTTCACTCCTCTTGTCGTTACTCATGTCAGCATTCGCACTTCTGATATGTCCAGCATGCCTCCCGGCACACCTTCAGCCACTTACAGAACGCTCCCCTACCCCGCGAACTAAGTTCGCAGCCGTAGCTTCGGTGGTATGTTTAGCCCCGTTACATCTTCCGCGCAGGCCGACTCGACTAGTGAGCTATTACGCTTTCTTTAAAGGGTGGCTGCTTCTAAGCCAACCTCCTAGCTGTTTTAGCCTTCCCACATCGTTTCCCACTTAACATACACTTTGGGACCTTAGCTGACGGTCTGGGTTGTTTCCCTCTCCACGACGGACGTTAGCACCCGCCGTGTGTCTCCCGGATATTACTTTACGGTATTCGGAGTTTGCAAAGGGTTGGTAAGTCGGGATGACCCCCTAGCCTTAACAGTGCTCTACCCCCGTAAGTATTCGTCCGAGGCTCTACCTAAATAGATTTCGGGGAGAACCAGCTATCTCCCGGTTTGATTAGCCTTTCACTCCTAGCCACAGGTCATCCCCTAACTTTTCAACGTTAGTGGGTTCGGTCCTCCAGTTGATGTTACTCAACCTTCAACCTGCCCATGGCTAGATCACCGGGTTTCGGGTCTATACCCTGCAACTTAAGCGCCCAGTTAAGACTCGCTTTCGCTACGGCTCCCCTAAATGGTTAACCTCGCTACAGAATATAAGTCGCTGACCCATTATACAAAAGGTACGCAGTCACCCAACAAGTAGGCTCCTACTGCTTGTACGTACACGGTTTCAGGTTCTATTTCACTCCCCTCACAGGGGTTCTTTTCGCCTTTCCCTCACGGTACTGGTTCACTATCGGTCAGTTGGGAGTATTTAGCCTTGGAGGATGGTCCCCCCATATTCAGTCAAAGTTTCACGTGCTCCGACCTACTCGATTTCACTTTAGATAAGTTTTTGTGTACGGGACTATCACCCTGTTTCGTCATGCTTTCCAACATGTTCCACTAACTACACTAAAGCTTAAGGGCTGGTCCGATTTCGCTCGCCGCTACTTTCGGAATCTCGGTTGATTTCTTTTCCTACGGGTACTTAGATGTTTCAGTTCTCCGCGTTCGCCTCGTTAACCTATGTATTCAGTTAACGATACCTGCAAGCAGGTGGGTTTCCCCATTCGGAAATCCTAGTCTCAAGCGCCTCTTACTGGCTTGACTAGGCTTATCGCAAGTTAGTACGTCCTTCATCGCCTCCAACTGCCAAGGCATCCACCGTGTACGCTTAGTCACTTAACCATACAACCCAAAATAGTTTTAAGTTGTACTGTCAAAGACAGTTTAACTTCGCCAGAAGTTAATATTGAATACTAAAGTAGACGCTAATTAATCATCAAAATGATTAATCGGCATTTTCTTTCGAAAACTCGATAAATAACTTTACGTTATCTATCAGAATTTAATTTTTCAGCTTTTCCAAATTTTTAAAGAGCAATATCACTTAGCCATCAGGCCAAGCAACAATCATCTGTGTGGACACTTCGAACAAATAAGTTCTAAATCGTATAAGGAGGTGATCCAGCCCCAGGTTCCCCTAGGGCTACCTTGTTACGACTTCACCCCAGTCATGAATCACTCCGTGGTGAACGTCCTCCCGAAGGTTAGACTATCCACTTCTGGAGCAACCCACTCCCATGGTGTGACGGGCGGTGTGTACAAGGCCCGGGAACGTATTCACCGCAACATTCTGATTTGCGATTACTAGCGATTCCGACTTCATGGAGTCGAGTTGCAGACTCCAATCCGGACTACGACAGGCTTTAAGGGATTCGCTCACTATCGCTAGCTCGCTGCTCTCTGTACCTGCCATTGTAGCACGTGTGTAGCCCTACACGTAAGGGCCATGATGACTTGACGTCGTCCCCACCTTCCTCCGGTTTATCACCGGCAGTCTCCTTAGAGTTCCCGACCGAATCGCTGGCAACTAAGGATAGGGGTTGCGCTCGTTGCGGGACTTAACCCAACATCTCACAACACGAGCTGACGACAGCCATGCAGCACCTGTATCAGAGCTCCCGAAGGCACCAAACCATCTCTGGTAAGTTCTCTGTATGTCAAGTGTAGGTAAGGTTCTTCGCGTTGCATCGAATTAAACCACATGCTCCACCGCTTGTGCGGGCCCCCGTCAATTCATTTGAGTTTTAACCTTGCGGCCGTACTCCCCAGGCGGTCTACTTAATGCGTTAGCTTTGGAAAAGTTGTCCGAAGACCCCAGCTCCTAGTAGACATCGTTTACGGCGTGGACTACCAGGGTATCTAATCCTGTTTGCTCCCCACGCTTTCGTACATGAGCGTCAGTGTTGACCCAGGTGGCTGCCTTCGCCATCGGTATTCCTTCAGATCTCTACGCATTTCACCGCTACACCTGAAATTCTACCACCCTCTATCACACTCTAGTTTGCCAGTTCGAAATGCAGTTCCCAGGTTAAGCCCGGGGCTTTCACATCTCGCTTAACAAACCGCCTGCGTACGCTTTACGCCCAGTAATTCCGATTAACGCTCGCACCCTCCGTATTACCGCGGCTGCTGGCACGGAGTTAGCCGGTGCTTCTTCTGTCAGTAACGTCACAGCTAGCAGGTATTAACTACTAACCTTTCCTCCTGACTGAAAGTGCTTTACAACCCGAAGGCCTTCTTCACACACGCGGCATGGCTGCATCAGGCTTGCGCCCATTGTGCAATATTCCCCACTGCTGCCTCCCGTAGGAGTCTGGACCGTGTCTCAGTTCCAGTGTGGCTGATCATCCTCTCAAACCAGCTAGGGATCGTCGCCTTGGTGAGCCTTTACCTCACCAACTAGCTAATCCCACTTGGGCCAATCTAAAGGCGAGAGCCGAAGCCCCCTTTGGTCCGTAGACATTATGCGGTATTAGCCATCGTTTCCAATGGTTGTCCCCCACCTCAAGGCATGTTCCCAAGCATTACTCACCCGTCCGCCGCTCGTCATCTTCTAGCAAGCTAGAAATGTTACCGCTCGACTTGCATGTGTTAGGCCTGCCGCCAGCGTTCAATCTGAGCCATGATCAAACTCTTCAATTAAAAGTTTTTTCTGTCCCGAAGGACATGCTCAATGAATTCTGATTTTTGATATTCACCTAATAAAAGATGAGATATCGAATTGACTGTGCTGCAACAAGTAAACTTGTTGCTGTTGGTCACTCACTTTCCATTTAAGGAAAAAACATTGAGACTCTAAATTTGTTTGCGTCATCTAGCGAACTAGAATCTGCTGTTAGAACTCAATCTGTACGAGTGCCCACACAGATGATTGCTTCATATTTTTAAAGAACGTTTCGAAACATTTCGTTGTTTCGAGGGATGTGCATTCTAAGCATTCCCGATTTTTTGTCAACACTTAATTTTGAATCTCTTTAGAAGTTTCCCCCTAACCTCTCAAAGCTAAGTTTTACTTGACTACCAACTCGTTGGCTCATTGCTTTTCAGCGTTGCTCCCCGTGTCGGTGGATGCGCATTATAGGGAGATCCGATTTTAGTGCAACCCCTTTTTTCATTAAAACTTATAAAAAAGGTTCATTCGAACAGAAAACATACAAAACCACTTCAAAACCACATTAATGCAATATTTTCTTCATAAAACTGTCACCAGTTTTCGCGAAGGGATCATAAGTATTGATCAAATTTGGGAGGATGCAAGATACAGTTGAAGAAATTTTCACCTGTATCTTGATATTCAACTATCTACTCTTTTAGTAAAGAAGACTATATAGCTTTCGTCGATAAGCTGAAGCAACACTATCTCCATCAGGAAGCGAAGCGATAATATCTAAAAATCCCTTTTTGGCTTCACCATAGTTCATATCTTTCTTAAGCACCATAAGTAGGCTTGCCAATGCTTCTTCTTTTTTACCCACATCTAACTGAGCTTGAGCTAGCTGACAACGTAAGTCTAATGAATCAGGCTCCGCTTCCACCGCTTGCTCTAGACGCTTTACCTCTGGTGAATCTTGTGCAGCCGCAGCTTGCGCCAATTTAGCGACTAAATTGTGGTAATACGGGTCTCGCTGTTCTTCATTTACAGAATCTAATAACGCTTGAGCTTCATCAAATTTTTGAATTTGCATACAGATATCCGCGAACACCAACTTAATGCGAGTATTACTACTGTCAACGTCGTATGCCTTCTTCGCATAACCAAAGGCATTATTTAGATCGCCGCTTGCAAGGAATTGCTTCGCTTGATCAAGTAAAATAACTTCAGGTGATGGTAAATGCTCAGACAAAGCTTCTTTAATTTCTTCTTCTGTTTTTGCCCCTGCCAGCATATCTACTGGCGCACCACCTTTTAAAATCACAATCGTTGGCAAAGCTTGTAAACCAATTTGCTGAGCGAGTTGAGATGCCAGAGCTTGTTGGACATCACAATCAATAACGCCTATGGTTATATGCTCACTATAAGCTGCCGCGATCCCCTCCAATATTTGGTCTTGCTGAACACATTCAGGGTTTTGATTGCTATAAAAGGTCAGCAATAACACTTTCTCTGGATTTGGATCGGTTATTACTTGCTGAATGTTTTCAGGGGTTAGTTGGATTTTATTGCTCATATTCTATTTTCTGTCTGAGTAATTAATATGGTTGATATAGTGACACTATCTGAATTTACAACCAAGCCAATAAAACAATTATGCAGAGCTTGGCTTTCTCTTTCGAGTAAATTTCCCCTTTCTTGCTCCGCGTTTTTTAAATGCGGGTACAGGGACGCCTTTCAGTGCATTCGTATTGATAGATTGAGCGCTGTCAATAAATCCACCTAACTCATCACAAAGCGGTTGCATAAATTGATTATACGACGTTTCCTTATTGGCGATCTTTCCAAGCAATGACTCCCAGAGCGCAGTTCTGTCTGGTAATGAAAGTGACTCAGGTAGGGTTTGAATAAATGCTTTTCCCAGCGCCGTAGAATATATCGTCTTACCTTCTCGTCTAAGAAACTGCCGTCTAAACAAAAGCTCAATAATTCCGGCCCGCGTCGCCTCAGTGCCAAGCCCGTCAGTGTCTTTCAGTACCTTTTTGATAGATTGATCGGAAACAAACCGTGCAATACCTGTCATCGCACTTAATAAGGTAGCTTCAGTGTAATGCTTTGGCGGCTGAGTTTGTTTTTCTTTAACTTCACCTTTCTCGCACAAAAGTTGCTCTCCCACCTGTAACTCCGGCAATAGGCTTTCTTTTTCTACCTCATGACCTTTAAACAGTATCTTGAATCCTTGATCTGTTATTTGTTTCGCTTGTGCTTTGAATTGACCACCACTAATCTCCAACTCCACTTTAGTTTCATTGTAGCGGTAGGGATGAAAGAATTGCGCAAGGTACTGTACAGAAATGAGTTGATAGACCTGCAACTCTCTATGCCCAAGCTGAGCACTGCGAAGCTTTTTAGTCGTTGGAATGATGGCGTGATGCGCTTCTACCTTTTTATCATTCCAACACGCTCCTTTTAGATTCAAATCAGCTAACTTAATAAACTTACTTTCTATTCCCTGATTGTGCTTAGCAGCCGCAATGACTTGTTCTCTTTCAACAAAGTGTTCTTGTGGTAGATAACGGTTATCTGATCTAGGGTAAGTGATCAGTTTATGTTTCTCATAGAGTGCCTGACAAATATCCAACACTTGCTGAGCCGATAAACCGTAGCGCTTATTTGCGTCAATCTGCAAAGAAGAAAGGTTATAGGGTAGCGGCGGATTTATCTTTTTTGGTTTCGTTTCAACCTTATTTATTGCTGCTTGCTTTTGACTGATCCGATCCGCGACATTTTCAGCTAAGGCTTTAACCAGAACACGCCCATCTTCGTCCATATAGGGCTTACATGCTTCACTTGGTACCCACTTAGCTTCAAAAACACCCCAATTTGGTTTATTGATGTGTGCAATCACTTCATAAAATGGTTTCGATACAAAGTTCTCGATTTCTAGATCCCTTCTTACAACCAAGCCAAGTACCGGAGTTTGCACTCTGCCAACCGACAAAACGGTATTCACTCCCGCTTTTTGCCCAGCCAACGTAAATGCTCTGGTTAAATTCATCCCAAATAGCCAATCCGCTCTAGCTCTTGCAAGTGCAGATACACTTAAAGGAACAAATTCTTGATTAGAACGTGTCGAAGCCAATGCCTTTTTCACAGCTTGTGGGTTCAAATCACTGATCAACAAGCGTCGGATCGTTGCTCTTTTCCGGTCTGGCAAATTTACGAATTGAAATACTTCGTCCACGAGCAATTGCCCTTCTCTATCTGGATCTCCAGCATGGTAGATTTCATCAGCTTTTGTGAGTAACTTTTTTAAAGTGCTAAGCTGCTTTTTTGTTTTTGGCTTTGCTTTGAACTGCCATTGAGTAGGCACGATTGGTAGATCATGAAACTGCCATTTTTTGTATTTGGCGTCGTAGTCTTCAGGTTCAGCTTGTTCCAACAAGTGACCTATACACCAAGAAACCACATCACCATTCGCGACTTCTATATAACCATCTTGTTTTTTATGTGGTTTTGGTAAGACATCGGCGATTGCTCGACCTAAAGAGGGTTTTTCTGCGATATAGAGTTTCATGATTGGCTTAACTGTATATAGATACAGTTATCATAGTGAATTTTGACGAAAAACGCCATAGCTGCAAAGAGACTGTCTCCAGTCTCTTTGCAAACCAACAAACTTACGTTCTTAATAAATTAAGTTGCTTGTGTTTTTGTTCGACTATCAGCGTCATTGAACTGGCCGCTTGCTCTACTTCATCTGCGAACTTCGAAAGCTCAGCAGCGGCATCTGAAATGCCCGTTGTATTTGTATTAATTTCTTCGGTAACCATACTTTGCTCTTCCGCAGCCGTCGCAATTTGTGTTACTTCATTAGAAATGCTTGTCAGCTCAGCAACTAGGGTACTCATTAACCTAGCCGATTCTTGGCAATAACTTACTGCATCTTCACCTAACTGCACAGAGCTCTCAATGATCCGGCCTGAGTTCGCGACCTCACTCTGTAGGTTATCTATTAGTTTACTAATGTCGTCCGTCGAAGCCTGTGTTTTTGACGCCAAAGCTCGAACTTCGTCGGCAACAACCGCAAAGCCGCGCCCTTGCTCCCCCGCCCTTGCCGCTTCAATTGCTGCGTTTAAGGCCAGTAAATTAGTTTGCTCTGCAATGGCTCTGATCACTTCTAGTATTTTAGAAATATCATCACTGCGCTCAGATACCTTCACGACCGCTTGTTTTGCATCAATAACTTGATCCGCCATTGATTGCACCGTTTCGGTCGTTTTAATGATGCTTTGTTCGCTTTGCTGAACTTGATCAGCGGCCTGATTCGTACTTGCAGCCGCTTTTTCCGACGCCCGAGCCACCTCTGAAGCGGTTGCACTGAGTTCGTTAATTGCAGTAACTACGCTATCTATTTCTAAATGCTGATTAGCGACTTTGTTTTTGATGTTTATCGCGGCTTCTGTTGTTCGATGCGACTGCTCATAGGAAGATTCAGCAAGACCTTTTAGGTCATCAATCATCTTTCGTAGTTTATCAGTAAAGCGGTTAAAGCCATGTGCCAAGGCAATCAACTCAGCATGATGACTCACTTCTAGCTCATGCGTTAAATCGCCTTCGCTAGAAGCTAAGTTCTCTACCCGCTCCTGAATATGCGTAAGCGGGCCGATAATTGTGTTCACTAATACCACCGCAATGGCAATGCCAATAACAGCAATAACAATACCGATAATAAGCATCCAGCGGCCAACGGAGTTTGTCGACTCCTCCAGCTGGCTTTGCAGCGTTGTGGCAGAACTCAGTGCAATTGCCTTAGGTAGTTCGATTACAAGAGACCAAGTGGTATTTGGTAAGGCAATTTTAATCGGTACTGCTACGACTAAATCCTCACCAAGCTCCTTAATCCCAGAACCTGTGTGCAGCGATTTTAACACTTCAGCCCTATCTGACTTTGTCGACTCAGCAAGTGGGCGTGCTAGGTTCTTGTAGTGACTAGAACCTACAACAAGACCAAGCTCACTTAACAAGGTTACTTTAGCGGCTCCTGAGTAAAGCGAGTTAGAGAGCTCGTCAACCATGGTTTGGAAAATCGGCAAATTTACATCCACGCCCACCAAGCCTCTAAATTGACGATTGACCACGACCGGTGTGGTCAATGAGGTCATCAGCATTTTGTTGCCCGGAGAAATTTCATATAAATAGGGCTCCATGATGCAAGGCGCTATTTTATCTTTTGCGCACAAATACCACTCGGCTTCTCGTAGGCCAAACTCATTGATTGCGTCTGCGTATTTTTCTTCTGCTGACTCAACTTTTTGCTGCATCGGACCGTTAGCTTCTTGAGTAAAGTAGAGCTCTAAGGTACCAGCGCCCGGCACAGAGTGACTTGAACCACCTTGATTGCTGACATCATTACCATCGTAACCATTCGGTTCAAACTGTGCATACATAGAAGATACAAAGCGATTTTGCTTTAGCGCACCATTGACTATTTCTTGTACTTGTTCACGGCTCAGCGGATCCTGTGTGGCGGTATGAGATAGTACACCTGCCAAAGTGTAAGGAACACGATAGGCTTCATTAATAAAGCCAGCCACGCGTTGCCCATATTGATTACCTTTAGCGATAAGGCCTTGGGATATTTCATCATAAATCGCTTGTTGGACTCCTTCACTTTGCTTGGTATTTTCCGCTGCAAGGTGAAACCACATTGTTGTCACTAATATAACAACCAAACTCGTTACTAATGCTGTTACAAAGAATAAGAGTTTGTTTTTAATCGAAGCTTGTTTCATAACATTCCCAGTTTTTAGACTTAGTATGCAAACAAATTGCACTGCACCTTCATCATCAACTTGATAAAACGAGTGACCCCTATTTTTATCGGCGACTATGAAGTCTTTTTTAACTGTAGCAAAAAATTTAATAACGTACTGAAATTTATGATGCTTAGGCGAAGTATTTTGAGGAATAAATTATAAAGTGAAGGATAAAAAAATAGCGCCGAAGCACTATTTTTTTATCTTGTCTTTGCCAGTCGTCTTTTCATTGCTTGGCAAGCGGTGATGTATTGCTGACTTAATCAGCATATATCCAGAGATGGGGGCGGTGAGCAGCAAAAATATTGAAATCAAGATTTCCTTTACACTCACG
Source organism: Pseudoalteromonas sp. GCY (assembly GCF_016695175.1). NCBI lineage: Bacteria > Pseudomonadati > Pseudomonadota > Gammaproteobacteria > Alteromonadales > Pseudoalteromonadaceae > Pseudoalteromonas > Pseudoalteromonas sp. GCY. Next base: position 1,109,456 of record NZ_CP068023.1, on the reverse strand, counting down.
CCATCAGTCGTGGTACTGAAATACACCATAGCCGAGGTCAATAAGCACGCCATGCCAAGCGTTGTCGCTTTTGTAGGGCCGTGGAGACGCATAAAAAAATCAGGCATTTTCACAAGGCCAATAGAGCCAATCAATACAAACGCACCACCTAACAGTAATAAAATGGAAATTATCCATTCTGACATATCGCTCTCCTATTCTATGATGTCGCCGCGCAGCAAATACTTACATATAGCGACCGTACTTACAAAGCCAAGCATTGCTATTAATAATGCGGCTTCAAAGTACAATGCCGTCCCCATACTCATTCCGTACAGAATAATAAGCGCAATAGTATTTATGTACATAGTATCGAGTGCTAAAATTCTATCTGGAATTGAAGGTCCAACAACCAAACGCCACAGGTTTAGCAAAAGTGATACACCTATCATCGCAAAGACAATAAGAATTACAGTTTCTAGCATTCAAAAATCTCCTTCAATGGCGCTTCATAACGAGATTTAACCGTATCAATCAATGCTTGCTCATCCGTAAGATCTAACACATGGATCAGTAAGTATTTACGTTCTGGTTTTTCGCCACTTTTTACAGACTCAGGCCAAGGGTATACCTCAGCACTTACGGTGCCAGGAGTTAAAGATACCGTGCTGGCTAAAATAGTAATTGGCATAGCTTGATCTATATCGAGCGGCACCAACACGAAACCGGGGCGCAATTTCTTCGTTGGTCCTAAGATCTTTATCGCGACCTCAACGTTGGCGGTAATGATATCGTAAAGCACCAAAAGCAAATGAGTAAACGCACGCCATGGCTTAATGATCAGTGGTTGCTTAGTTCTAAACCGATAAGTAATAAGCGGGATCACAATCGCTAGAATAGTCGCGAGAATAATATGCCCAGCTGACACACTATTATTCATCAATAACCACACAGTAAATAGCAGTAAGCTGCGAAATGGAGTTGGTAGCCATTTAAACCTTGCTTCTAAACGCATCTATTTCGCTCCTTTTAACACAGCATTCGTCATGCTCGAAAAGTCGTGCAAAGAGTCGGCTGCCGACAATGCGTAATCAGTCAATGGACCTGCAAAAATCACCATTAACGGCGCACAAGTTATCAAAGTAAGAATTGCGATAATTTGGGCTGGGTGCGCTTTTTCTGCCGATTGTGTATCGACCTTACCAGTATGATGCCAAAACACAGTGCTACCTGCTTTTGAGACACTAACTAATACCGCTAAGCTTACTAATAAATACACCGCCCAAAACCAATACGTGTGACTCGACTCGATGGTCGACTTTAAGATCCATACTTTGCCAATAAAGCCTGATAATGGCGGCATACCAATCACAGTGATTGCCGCAATCGCAAACATGATGCCAAGTAACATAGGTTGAACTACTGGGCGACCCGCGGTGATCCTATCAGCGACTTTCCCCCTTTGTTTCCCCACTAAATCAGCGAGTAAGAACAAAGCAGCTGACACTAACGTTGAGTGCACTAAATAGTAAATGGCTGCAGCGCTGCTATTTACCGTTTGTACGGCGACTAATGCCACTAAGGTACCAACCGACACCACCACTAAATTTGCAGACAGCTTACGCAAATCTTGACTAGCAAGCACGCCAATTCCACCCATGACGATAGTCGCCAGTGCGAGCCACCATAGCCACTCTTGTGCCATATGACTTAATTCACCAGCTTGGTCACCAAAAATCAGTGTATACACACGCATCATGGAATACACACCCACTTTAGTCATGATTGCAAATAAAGCAGCAACAACAGGTAATGCGGTTGCATAGGTGTTTGGCAGCCATAGATGAAGCGGTAGCAAGGCGCCTTTTAGCGCAAATACAACCAATAATAACAAGCCGCCAATTTTAGCAAGATAAACATCATCTCCTTGTAAGAAGGTGATCTTATATGCCATATCCGCCATGTTTAGGGTACCAAGCACACCGTACAAAATACCTAATGCAATCAAAAATACCGACGAACCTACTAGGTTTAGGATCACGTATTGCAGTGAAGCACGGGTATTGTGCTTATCACCACCATGCATTAACAGTGCATAAGACGCTATCAACAAAATCTCAAAGAATACAAATAAGTTGAACGCGTCACCAGTTAAGAAAGCGCCGTTTACCCCCATCACCAAAAAGTGCAGCAACGGATGGAAGAAACTTCCTCGTTCGTCATCTCCAGCACAGCTATAGAGTGAACACACAAAACACAACAAAGCGGTTAAGCTGACTAACAGAGTAGAAAGTTGGTCAGCAACTAACACAATACCAAATGGCGCTTGCCAGTTACCAATCGCATAAACCTGAATGCCAGACTGCTGGACATGTAGTAAAAGTGAGGCACAAACTGCAAACGTAATCAGCGACATAAGTACAGAAACTTTACGCCTAATCGCTACGTTTTTACCACACGGAGGCATCAGCAGGATCACCCCTGCCAACATAGGTAATAAAATAGGTAAAGAAGTCAAATGTTGGATCATGCTTTACCCTTTTTGTCAGGAACAATACCATTTACATGGTCATTACCCAAATCAGAACGACCACGAATAGCTAAGATCACGACAAATGCCGTCATCGCGAACCCGATAACAATTGCCGTCAATACCAAGGCTTGCGGCAGTGGATCTGCATACTCACTGCTATAACCAAGCACTGCAGCTTTGTTTAAGGTCAATCTACCCGATGCGAACAAAAACAAGTTAACCGCATAAGACAACATAGTTAAACCAAGAACAACAGGGAATGTTCTTGCTCGTAGAATCAAAAATACGCCACAGGCTACTAGCAAGCCTACGCACGATGCATAAAGCAATTCCATTAAATATTCACCTCTTCTTTGGGCGCATTTGCCGTTACTTTACCTAGGCTCGCCAAAATCATCAGCGTTGCACCTACCACGGTGATATAAACACCAAGGTCGAATGCGATGGCACTTGCCAACTCAGTTTTACCTACCAATGGGATATCAAAATAATCAAACCATGAGGTTAAGAATGGTTTGCCAAAGAACCAACTTCCCACACCGGTTGCTAGAGAAATCGCGATACCGGTTGCGATAATCTTGCGGTAATTGACATCAAAGCGCTCTGCAATCCAATTCGAACCATGAGCAATATATTGTAAAATAAAGGCTATCGCCGTGATTAGGCCTGCGATAAATCCACCACCCGGTAGATTGTGGCCACGCAAGAAAATATAAACCGAGACCAGCAATGCCAAAGGCAATAAGCTTTGCGAAATACTTGCCAGCAGTAGCGGATATCTCTCTTTCGCCCATGGTCGACCTTCACTGTCACTACCTGGCATAAACAGTGGTAAGTTGATCAGCAACTTATAAATCCCCAGCGCCGCAATACCCAGTACGGTAATTTCACCTAGCGTATCAAAACCACGGAAATCTACTAAGATAACGTTAACGACATTCGTCCCGCCACCGCCAACTTTGGCGTTTGCAATAAAGAACTCAGAAATACTATCCAATGGCCTTGTGATCAAGGCGTAACTGATACTTCCGATGATAACACCAATTGCTGAAGCAATACCCATATCACGTAGTACGCGAATAGAACTAGACTCCTTCGGCGTTCTTTGCGGTAAGAAGAATAACGCAAGCATCAACAGGATAATGGTTACTACTTCTACCGTTAACTGAGTAAGCGCTAGATCAGGTGCTGAGAAGCGCGTAAAGGCAACCGACACCATGAGACCAACCACCGAAATCATCAGCAGTGCAACCATACGAGTACGGTGCCAGATAACCGTGCCAATCGCTCCAATCATTAATAAACCAGCACCAATACCGTTATGTACGTCAATTGGTGTCGGCTCTAAATTACCCACTAACTGTGACATTTCAAACAATGGCCAACCTGCACTCACCAGCACAACAATAAACATCAGCATCAGATAACGCTGTAACGAACCATTTTCTATTGCGTTTACACGCGCGCGACTCCAAGACACTATGTTGTACATAGTGCGTTCAAACGTTTTCTTAGCGTTCATTGGCGGTAATGAAGCTTGGAATTGGAATAGATATTTGCGCTGAGTATAAATTAATAAACCACCACATACCGCAAGGCCGCTCATTAGCAGTGGTAGGTTAAAGCCGTGCCAAATAGCAACCTCAAAGGTTGGCGCAGCCTCCCCTAATACCGCACTTGATGCTGTCTTTAACATGCCATCAACGATAAAGTTAGGGAACATGCCCACTATCAAACATAAAGCGACCAAGATTTCGATTGGAAAACGCATATAGCGTGGCGCTTCATGTGGCTCCTTCGGTAAATCAATTGGATCTCCGTTGAAGAATACGTCATGAATAAATCGCGCCGAATACGCAACAGAGAATGCACCGGCGATTGTCGCCAAAATTGGAATCAACCACGACATAGAGCCCAGAAGTTGCTGGTGTAGCGTCTCGGCAAAGAACATTTCTTTAGACAAGAAACCATTAAGTAACGGCACCCCTGCCATCGCAGAAGCGGCAACCATCGCAAGCGTTGCGGTATAGGGCATAAAACGCCACATACCGTTGAGTTTACGCATATCACGAGTGCCCGTTTCATGGTCGATGATCCCCGTCGCCATGAATAAAGAAGCCTTAAACGTTGCGTGGTTAATAATATGGAAAACCGCCGCAACAGTCGCAAGCTCAGTATCCAGACCAAGTAATAAAGTAATAAGGCCTAAATGACTGATCGTCGAAAACGCCAGAAGACCTTTTAGATCATGTTTAAATAACGCTATATAGGCGCCAACGAGCAGCGTCGCTAAGCCAGTTAGGCCAACGAGAATAAACCACAGCTCTGTACCCGCCAGCGCAGGATAGAAACGCGCCAGTAAGAATATCCCAGCTTTCACCATAGTCGCAGAGTGCAAGTACGCACTTACAGGCGTTGGTGCAGCCATCGCGTGCGGTAACCAGAAATGGAATGGAAATTGTGCGGACTTGGTAAATGCGCCCAGTAGCACAAGGATTAAGGCAACTTCATATAATGCATGGGATTGAATAAGCTCACGACTCGATAGAATCACATCCAGGTTATAACTGCCAACAATATCTCCTATCAACATCAAGCCGGCAAGCAGTGCTAAACCGCCACCGCCGGTGATAGCAAGTGCCATTTTCGCCCCTTTGCGGGCCTCTGACTTATGCCACCAATAGCTAATAAGTAAAAATGAACTAATGCTGGTAAGCTCCCAGAATAACCACAGCTGTAATACGTTATTAGACATAACGATACCAAGCATGGCGGTCATAAAGAGCATTAAGTAAGCATAAAGTTTAGGCATGGAATCATTGCTGCTAAGGTAGTATCTAGCATAGAAGATAACCAGCATACCAATGCCCAAGATCATGAAAACGAACAACAACGCAAGACCATCCAGTCTAAACGCGATGTTAATATCTAGAAGCGGGACCCATTCAAATGTGTACCGAATAGTCTCTCCTGCGAAAACAGCAGGGGCGAGATCAACAGCAAGTAAAATTGCCACTGCTGGCGCTACTAAGGTTATAGCAGTCGACTGATTACGAGAAAGCTTTCCCGTAAATGCAGAGATAAAACTGCCAATTAAGGATAGCAAGGGTATCCAAAATAAAGTCATAGATGAAACCTTTTATTTGCGTCGTTATGGCTCGTTTAGATCAATGTGACAATCCCCCTTCCAAGTTGGAGCAATCGGTACACATTAACCACACGTACATGAACCCTGTTATACTTGATTAGTGTTTGAGTTGTCTAGAGTTTCACTTTCTAGCTGATGTTATTTTAGCCAACCTTAACAAACTATTCAGAATAAGTTCAAAACTATTCAGCCGAATTAACTGCTATTTTATCTTCTAAGGGTATTGAATTCAGTACTGCTAACCACCTTTTACGGTAATTTTCATCTAACTTAATTGATTGATATTCCAGCAAAGAGTGACTATTCGAGGGTTTATATGAGGAAAGTTTACCTAACTCGCAGGTGCGACTCGGTACCCAATTGCTCGGTGCTTGGTCACCAACGTAAAGATTTGGTGCCTTTTGCCCTGAAGTCGCACAAAGCCATTTTGCTTTTTGGGCTGGTATTGGGTATTCATCTTCAAAGTCGCTAAAGTGCATAAGCTCATGTATCAGCGTATTGTAGGTGCTGGTTGCGGTTAAAGTCATGTGCTTGCCACTGACATTAGCAAGTCCTTCCGTTGCCATTAACACCAGATGATCGTATTCCGACAAGCCCTGCTCGTGTCGTAAGTCACACATTGCAAATCCCCTTCGCCTCTTACAACTGAGCTTATTCGCCGCATATATCGGTTTAGATAAACAATATACGCCTTTGGCTGGCTCAGGTTGTTGCTCATAAGCATGTTTAAGCGCTTGTAAACGCTGCAAACCGTCTAAATCACTGGCGATTAATGCAAGATTAAACCGACAAGACGCACTTGAATGCTGACGCTCTGAGAGAGTGTGAAACTGTCTTAAGTAGGGGTTATTCAAAAATGTCGTGACAGACTTTCCTTGCCACACCGCGAGCAACGAAGTGAGTTCTGGGTTTAACGCGTAGCGCTTTGAAAGCGCATAAAGCAAGTGATATCGGCCAAGGGATATTAACTGCTCGGACACTTGCTGGCGCTGCTGACGATTTAAACGGGACCAAGTATCAAGTAAAAGCAGCTTAGTGCTATTTTTCTCTTGAGCACTCAAACTGCGCTGTAACCGTTCAAACTCCCAACTTGGTTGCTTTAGGCCTGCAATGGCTTTTACTAATTGTGCACTTGCTTGTGAGGGTAACACCTCAAGCTCCGGTGCAATGGCAAAATAGCTATTTGGATTGGCGACGACAAGTGCCGATTTTTGTGCGATAGAGAGATGAGCATAATTAGGGCTGCTTGAAAACAGCAACCCTATAAGCATGAAAATAAAAAGGTGTTTAGCTCGCGTCTTGTTCGTCATTCAACTGGGCAAGTAAATCAAGCTCAAGACGCGCGTATTTATGTTCTACAAACTCATATACATTAGTTGCCAGTGCGAGCTTAAAATAGCTAATCGCAGAGGCTAAATCCCCTTGGGTCTGATATTGCTTAGCCAGATAAAAATAGGCTTCACAGAGACGCTGCGCATACTCTTCTTGGGTGCTCACTCCCTCAGAGATCTGCGCAAGAAATGCTTCTTCAGATAAAGTACCCAAATACAGTGCAACTAACTGAGACGACCACTCATCAGGGTCTAATGCTTGGCTATTTACCGCCAATGTCTGCTTAGCAAGCGCACCGTCTACTTGTTGTTGAGCAATATACAGCCACATAGCACGGTACGCATCTTTTGGAGCTCGCGCCAAAAAGGCTTCAAAATCTTTTACTGCTAAATCAGCTCTTTCACCGTAATACAATGCGATACCACGATTTAAATAGGCATATTCATGTTGCTCGTCAAGCTCTAGCACAGCATCAAACATTTCATATGCGCGGCCATAATTTTGCTCTAACGTTTGGTGAATACCAAGGAAATTATATACTTCAGCGAGATCTGGCTTAATTTGTACGGCACGATTGAAGTCAATACGAGCAAGAGTTTGTAAGCCAATGCTATCGTACAACATACCGCGATTGTATAGCAGCTGCGCGCGTTGCTCATTTGCCATATCTGGCTGCAAGAGTAACTCGTTAAATCGAGCAATGGCAATCTCATTACGGAAATTGGCTTGAAGTGGTACTGCAAGCGGAACATTTACAATGTTTTTAGTGGCCTCTGGCTGCGTGCTTTTACATCCTACCAGCCCCATTAGCACTAATGGCACAACTATTTTCGCTAACTTCATTTCCTTCCTCATTCAATGGCATTTGCCCGTTTAGAGTCTTTGCACAGGTATACCAACAATCTGATTATTTACTATAACTTTGCCTAGTTCTCTATTGACCAGATAAACTCAGTTTTGTTTCATCATTTTGAGTCAAACAGCATTAAAGCATAAAAAAAGGGGCTATTCAGCCCCTTTACACTTCTATTCTATGCAAAGCATTGCAAAGATTACTCAGCGCCTTCTTCTTTAGGCTGCTCAGCTTTTTTCTCTTGTGCTTCTTTGATACTTAAGCGAACACGGCCTTGGCGGTCCACTTCAAGTACTTTAACTTTAACTTCTTGACCAACAGTTAAGTGATCTGAAACGTTATTCACGCGCTCTTCACTGATTTGTGAGATGTGCACTAGGCCATCTTTACCAGGAAGTACGTTTACAAACGCACCGAAGTCTACGATACGGATAACTTTACCAGTGTAAAGCGTACCAACTTCAAGCTCTGCTGTAAGCGCTTCGATACGTGAAATAGCAGCTTGTGCGCTATTACCATTCGTTGCAGCGATCTTGATAGTACCATCGTCTTCAATTTCAATCGTTGTATCTGTTTCTTCAGTAAGCTGGCGAATTGTTGCACCACCTTTACCGATAACTTCAGCAATCTTCTTCGCAGGGATCTTCATAGTGTAGATACGTGGAGCGAACTCAGATAGCTCTTCAGAAGGTGCAGAAATCGCTTGGTCCATCACACCTAGGATGTGTAGACGCGCTGCTTTCGCTTGGCGAAGCGCGATCTGCATGATTTCTTTGGTGATACCTTCAATCTTGATATCCATTTGTAGTGCAGTTACACCGTTTGCTGTACCCGCTACTTTAAAGTCCATATCACCCAAGTGATCTTCGTCACCAAGGATGTCAGAAAGTACAACGAAATCTTCGCCCTCTTTCACTAGACCCATCGCAATACCAGCAACTGACGCTTTAACTGGAACACCAGCATTCATTAGCGCAAGTGAAGTACCACATACCGATGCCATTGAAGATGAACCGTTTGACTCAGTGATTTCAGATACTACACGTACTGAATATGGGAATTCAGCCAGTGTTGGCATCACTGCCGCAATACCACGCTTAGCTAGATTACCGTGGCCGATTTCACGACGCTTAGGAGACCCTACAAAACCCGTTTCACCTACACAGAATGGAGGGAAGTTATAGTGAAGCATGAAGTGATGCTTGTGAGTACCAGTTAGGTCATCTAGCATCTGCGCGTCACGCTCAGTACCAAGGGTTGCTGTTACAAGTGCCTGAGTTTCACCACGAGTAAAGATTGCAGAACCGTGAGTACGTGGCAGTACACCCGTCATCACGTCTAGCGCACGAACCATATCTGGTTCACGACCGTCGATACGTTTTTCGCCAGCAATGATACGGCTACGTACAATTTTCTTCTCAAGTGAGCTAAATGCTTTACCTACCACTTGCTCGTCTAGTGACTCGCCTTCAGCAACTTCAGCGCCTAGCTTTTCAATGACTTCTGCTTTTGCTTCAGAAAGTGCTTCTTTACGTGCAACTTTGTCAGTAATACGGTAAGCATCACCTACTTTTTGCTCTGCAATTGCAGCTACTTTTTCAGCTAGTGTTAAATCTTTTTCAGGTGCAGTCCAATCCCATGCCGCTTTACCAGCTTCAGCACGGAATTCTTCGATTGCTTTGATGATAGCTTGTGATTGCTCATGACCGTATACAACAGCGCCAAGCATTTCTTCTTCAGTTAACACTTCCGCTTCTGATTCAACCATTAGTACTGCGTTTTCAGTACCAGCAACAACTAGGTCAAGCTTACTTGTCTCTAACTCTTTTAGCGTAGGGTTAAGTACGTATTGACCGTCGATGAAACCAACGCGCGCGGCACCTAGAGGGCCATTGAATGGAATGCCAGAGATAGCTAGTGCTGCTGAAGTACCAATCAAAGCAACGATATCTGGTTGGATCTCAGGGTTTACAGAAACCACTGTCGCGATAACCTGAACTTCGTTTACAAAGCCGTCAGGGAATAGAGGACGAATTGGACGGTCGATAAGACGAGCGGTTAGTGTTTCACCGTCTGAAGGACGACCTTCACGCTTCAAGAAACCACCTGGGATACGACCCGCAGCGTACATTTTTTCTTGGTAGTTAACCGTTAGTGGGAAAAAGTCTTGGCCAGGAGCCGCTTCTCTTCTTCCTACAACAGTAACAAGTACCGAAGTATCACCTATGCTTGCAAGTACTGCGCCGTCAGCTTGACGTGCGATAGCACCTGTTTCTAGAGTCACCGTGTGTTGACCTAGTTGAAATTCTTTAATAATTGCTTGCACAATATTTTCCTTACTAAATTGTTTTCAACGTCAACGGGGACCAATCACAGTCTTAAATAAACTCATCATAATTTACTTAAGCACTACAATTGGAAATCCGATTGACGCTTGTTTAAAAGTATTTTTAAACGGCTGTAAGTATACTGATAGAACAGCCACAAAAAAAGGGGCTAATTAGCCCCTTTTTTACTGTTGGATAAATTTCCAACAAGAAATCAAAAATATTAGCGACGTAGGCCAAGCTCTTTGATTAGTGCAGCATAACGGTCAACGCTCTTGCCTTTTAGGTAGTCAAGAAGGTTACGACGTTGGCTAACTTTACGTAGAAGACCACGACGTGAGTGGAAATCTTGCTTGTGGTTAGCGAAGTGACCTTGTAGCTTGTTGATGTCAGCAGTTAGAAGTGCAACTTGTACTTCTGGTGAACCTGTATCACCTTCTGCGCGTGCGAACTTTGCTACGATTTCTGCTTTTTCTTGATTGCTTAGTGACATAATAACTCCAAAATAAGTTTAGTAATGCTTCAGCCGATCACTAATTCAGCCAAAGCGGAAGCTGGCGGATTATACCAGCATAAACTCCCCTTGCATAGGAAGATTTTATTGTGATTCCGGCTGAGCGGAAGATAGCGCGCGTTTTGCTTTCAATAACCCTTGTGGATTACGCTCGCCAATCCCAACAAACTTGCCATCAGCAACCACTTTAACAATACCGACCGGTAAATTTTCGACGGCAACAGTTTGCCCATGACCAAAAGCAACGCCTTGCTCAGCGCTAATATCAACAACAGTCAAGTCGACCAAAGCGGTATCCATCGGCAACAATAATTCATCGAGATAAGTCGAAGGAGCGACTTCTTCCGCTTTTGCTTTCTCAAGTAAAGCTTCCAGCTCGACTAAGGTAATCATTTTGTCGCTAGGATAATGGCCAACTTCACTACGGTGTAACATAATGACATGCGCACCACAGCCAAGCTTTTCCCCCAAATCATCGACTATCGTACGAATATAAGTGCCTTTAGACACATGCACCGTCATTTGAATTTGTTGAGTTTGCTCGTCATATTCGTCTAACGTAATACGATAAACATTAATCTTGCGGCATTTTCGCGGTACTTCAATGCCTTCGCGGGCATATTTGTATAGCGGTTGGCCCTGATATTTGAGCGCCGAATACATCGAAGGGTACTGATCAGATTCCCCCAAGAAGCTGGCAATTTCTTGCTCTAGCTGCTCAAGTGTTACATTTACTGGTCGCGTTTCAACAATTTCACCATCAGAATCTGATGTCGTCGTGCGCTCACCCAGCTGCGCTCTCACCACGTAGGTTTTGTCAGTATCAAGCAAAAACTGGGTAAACTTAGTCGCTTCACCAAAGCAAATAGGCAACATACCTGTTGCCAGCGGATCCAACGCGCCGGTGTGGCCCGCTTTTTGAGCGAAATAAATACCCTTTGCTTGCTGCAGTGCTTTGTTAGAAGAAATACCTTGCGGTTTATTTAATAACAGAATGCCGTCGATCGCACGGCCTTTGCTGCGACGCGCCATTACTCTTCCTCTTGGTCTTTATCTCCAGACTCAGGACCACGCTTTGCGTTGTCTTCTCTGATCACAGAGTCAACCAAGTTAGAAATACGCATACCTTCCATTAGGGAGTTATCAATAACAAATTTAAGCTCAGGCATGATACGCGCACGGATACGCTTGCCAAGAAGCGAGCGAATATAACCGGTTGCTTCATTCAGAATAGCCGCACTTTGTTTGGTTTTGTCTTCATCACTGGTATTCAATACGGTAATGAATACTTTTGCATAAGAAAGATCGCGTGATACCTCAACAGCTGACACTGTTACCATACCCAACCTTGGATCTTTAATTTCGCGCTGTAAGATCACCGCAATTTCTTTTTGAATTTGCTGTGCTACGCGATCTGTACGAGAAAATTCTCTCATTTTCACCACTTAAAATTTCAAAATCTATGAGATCACAAATGGGGGCTAGTGCCCCCATCTCAAGTATTTTAATAACTTACAATTAAAGCGTACGCTCTACTTGTACAGTTTCAAATACTTCGATTTGGTCACCGACTTTAACGTCGTTGTAGTTCTTAACGCCGATACCACATTCCATACCGTTACGAACTTCAGCAACGTCATCTTTAAAGCGACGTAGTGACTCAAGTTCACCTTCGTAGATAACCACGTTATCACGAAGTACACGGATTGGCGCGCTACGTTTGACCACACCTTCAGTTACCATACAACCTGCAACAGCGCCGATCTTAGGCGACTTGAACACGTCACGAACTTCAGCAAGACCAATGATCTCTTGCTTAAATTCTGGTGCAAGCATACCTGTCATTGCTTGTTTCACTTCTTCGATTAGGTCGTAAATAACGCTGTAGTAACGTAAGTCTAGGTTCTCAGCTTCAATGACTTTACGAGCAGAAGCATCCGCACGTACGTTAAAGCCAACGATGATAGCGTTAGAAGCCGCTGCAAGCGTTGCATCCGTTTCAGTGATACCACCCACACCGGAACCTACGATCTTGACTTTCACTTCATCTGTAGACAGTTTAGTCAATGAATCAGCGATTGCTTCGATAGAACCTTGAACGTCTGCTTTCAGAACGATGTTCACTTCAGATACGTCGCCTTCAGTCATGTTAGAGAACATGTTCTCAAGCTTCGCTTTCTGCTGACGAGCAAGCTTCACTTCGCGGAACTTACCTTGACGGTATAGTGCCACTTCACGTGCTTTACGCTCATCACGAACTACTGTCGCTTCGTCACCAGCTGCTGGTACGCCAGAAAGACCTAAGATCTCTACTGGAATTGAAGGACCTGCGGTTTTGATGTCTTTACCGTTTTCGTCTTTCATCGCACGAACACGGCCATATTCAAGACCACAAAGTACGATATCACCTTGGTTTAAGGTACCTGATTGAACAAGTACAGAGGCAATCGGACCACGACCTTTATCAAGACGAGATTCGATTACCACACCAGATGCCATACCTTCTTCAGAAGCTCGTAGTTCTAATAGCTCAGATTGCATCAGGATTGCTTCTAGCAGCTCATCAATACCAAGACCAGTTTTAGCTGAGATATGAACAAACTGCGTTTCACCACCCCAGTCCTCTGGGATTACGTCTAGTTGAGCAAGCTCATTCTTAACGCGGTCAGGGTCAATGCCCTCTTTATCCATTTTGTTCACAGCAACGATAAGTGGTACTTCTGCCGCTTTCGCGTGTTGTACCGCTTCTTTCGTCTGAGGCATTACACCATCGTCCGCTGCAACAACAAGTACAACGATATCGGTTGCTTTCGCACCACGAGCACGCATTGATGTAAACGCCGCGTGTCCAGGAGTATCTAGGAAAGTGATCATGCCACCTTCAGTCTCAACATGGTATGCACCGATATGCTGAGTAATACCGCCGGCCTCGCCGTCTGCAACTTTCGCTTTACGAATGTAGTCAAGTGTTGACGTTTTACCGTGGTCAACGTGACCCATTACCGTTACTACTGGCGCACGAGGCTCAAGAGAACCATCTTCGCTGCGGTCATTTAGTACTTTTTCTTCTAGCTCGTTTTCTTTCACTAGAATGACTTTGTGACCCATTTCTTCAGCAACTAGCTGCGCAGTTTCTTGATCGATAACTTGGTTAATCGTAACCATGTCACCCATCTTCATCATTGTCTTAACAACTTCAGCGCCTTTAACAGCCATACGAGAAGCAAGTTCCGCAACAGTGATTGTTTCACTGATACGTACTTCTTGTTTCACTTCTGCCGCTGGCTTTTGGAAACCATGCTGTAACGAAGTTGGCGCTTTTAAGCGACCTTTTTTGCCTTTCAGCTTCTTCGCATTCGCTTCTGCTGCTTCTTCTTTCGCGCTTGGCTTTCTCTTCTTCTTACGACGTGCGCTTTTCTCTTCACGTGCATCAGACTCATCTTCCGCTTCACGAGCGTAAGTAGAAGTTGTTAGGTGGTGATCAGCACTTTCTTCACGACGAAGACGCTCTTCTTCTTCCGCCTTCCAACGTGCTTCGTTTTCTTCAGCTAGACGACGAGCTTCTTCCGCTTGACGTTTTGCTTCTTCTTCTGCCTTTTTCAGGGCTGCCGCTTCTGCTTCTTGACGCAGACGCTCAGCTTCTTGACGTTCTTTAATTTGTTGCGCGCTATCCACTTCTTTACTCTGCTTATCTTTGGCTTGACGTTCAGCATCCGCTTGTCGCTTCGCCTCTTCTTTAGCTTTGCGCTCGGCTTCCTCATCGGCCTTGCGTTCCGCTTCTTCGCGCGCGTTGCGCTCAGCTTCTACTTTGGCCTGTTGCTCTGCTTGTTGCTGAGCCATTAACTCTGCTTCTTTGCGCGCAGCTTCCTCTGCAGCTAAGCGTTCTTGCTCTTTCTGCTGCTCGATTGCGCTCTTTTTAACGTAAGTGCGCTTCTTACGGACTTCTACAGATACAGACTTCGCTTTACCAGATGAGTTAACACTTAACGTGCTTTTACTCTTACGCTGTAGAGTCATACGCTCAGGGCCGGTTGAACCAGTGCCACCATGTTGCTTGCTTAGGTGATCAAGCAACGTCGCCTTTTCGGATTCAGTAACTTGGTCGCCCTCGGCTTTGGTGATCCCTGCATCTTTTAACTGTTGTAGTAATTTATCAACAGTTGTACCAATACTCTCGGCTAGTTTGTTAATGCTCACTTCTGCCATACGTGATGTTACCTCCGTTAATAAATTACTCTTCGCTGAACCAGCAAATGTTACGTGCAGCCATGATTAACTCACCAGCTTGCTCTTCTGATAACTCAGAAATTTCAACTAAGTCATCAATACCTTGCTCTGCAAGGTCTTCAAGTGTAACGATACCTTTGCTAGCAAAAACAAAAGCGGTATGACGCTCAAGTCCTTCAAGTGCTAGTAGGTCTTCTGCAGGTTCTGCATTTTCTAGACTTTCTTCATCGCGAAGTGCTTTGGTAGTCAGTGCATCTTTTGCACGGTTACGTAGCTCTTCAACGGTTTCTTCGTCTAGACCGTCGATTTCTAAAAATTCAGCTACTGGCACATAAGCCACTTCTTCAAGTGAAGAGAAGCCTTCGTTAATCAGTAGTGTTGCAAAATCATCGTCGATGTCTAGGTTTTCAGTGAATAGATTAACCAATTTATCTGATTCTTCCGAGCTCTTACGCTCCATTTCTTCCACTGTCATTACGTTTAGTTCCCAACCAGTAAGTTGGCTAGCTAAACGTACGTTTTGACCATTACGACCAATCGCTTGCGCTAGGTTGTCAGCTTCAACTGCAATTTCCATCGTGCGCGTATCTTCATCCATTACGATTGAAGCTACTTCAGCCGGTGCCATTGCATTGATTACGAACTGTGCAGGGTTATCATCGTAAAGTACGATGTCAACACGCTCACCGCCAAGCTCTGAAGACACAGCTTGTACACGTGCGCCACGCATACCGACACATGCACCTACAGGGTCGATACGCTTGTCGTTTGATTTTACAGCGATTTTAGCACGAGAACCAGGGTCACGTGCAGCGCCTCTAAGTTCAATCATTTCTTCGCCAATTTCCGGAACTTCAATACGGAATAGTTCCATCAACATTTCAGGCTTAGAACGCGTAACAAATAGCTGTGCACCACGCGCTTCAGGTTTCACTTCATAAAGTAGACCACGTACACGGTCACCTGGACGGAAGCTTTCGCGTGGTAGCATGTCTTCACGGTAAATTACCGCTTCAGCATTGTTACCAAGGTCGATAACGATAGCGTCACGCGTTGCTTTTTTAACAACACCTGTCACTAGCTCGCCTTTTTGATCTTTATATGCATCAACAACTAATGCGCGCTCAGCTTCACGTACTTTTTGTACGATTACCTGTTTCGCCATCTGTGTGGTGATACGGTCAAATTTAATTGATTCGATCTGCTCTTCAACGTAATCACCTAATTGAATGTCAGGCTCATCAACTTGCGCCGCTTCAATCGTGATTTCCGCATATGGATTTTCTAGTGAACCGTCTTCTTGTGGTTCAACCGCTTTCCAACGACGAAAAGTATCGTACTCGCCCGTTTTACGGTCGATAGTAACGCGTACTTCGATTTCACCGCCGTGCTTCTTTTTTGTTGCTGTCGCTAGTGCGAACTCTAATGCTTCAAAAATCTTTTCTCTTGGGACCGCTTTTTCATTGGAAACAGCTTCTGCCACCAACAATATTTCTTTTGCCATAGGTAATGCCTCGCTTGCCCTTGTCCTTCGCACTCAAAGTTAGAATTTTGCGATGATATTGGCACGCTCAATGTTGCTCAACATCAAGATGAAATCCTGACTGTCAACTTTTAACGTGATCATATCGCCATTAACTGCTACTAAGTCGCCTTTAAAATTACGGCGACCTTCTTGCGGAAGTTTAGTACGCAAACGTACTTCCTCTCCCACTGCTGCTTCATAGTGAGCTTGTTTGAATAATGGTCTGTCAACACCAGGAGAAGATACTTCCAAACTATATTCGTTCGTAATCGGGTCTTCGACATCTAAAATTGCACTAACTTGACGACTCACTTCCGCACAGTCATCTACATTAATGCCGTTTTCATGATCGATATATACACGAAGTGTAGAATGACGACCAGCTTGCACAAACTCAAGACCGAGTAATTCAAAGCCACACGCAGCAACTGCAGGCTCCAACATTTCAGTCAAATCTTGCTCGAGTTTTGACACAGAACTCCTCCATACAAACAAAAAAAGGGCCTAAAGCCCCAAATCATAGCTGCTTGATCTTGGGCTCAGAATACACCTTGCGCCAGATACAACAACGCCCCGAACCAAGCGGGGCGTCACACGAATAACAAACTGTGTGGCCAAAGGCCGTGCTTGGTTTGCGAGCTATCTCAGCCAAATTAATCATCAACTTAAACAAAAAAGCTGATGCTTAAACGCAAAACGCGCATTACAAGGAATGCGCGAAATCAAAGAACTCAATCTTTAACTTGGTTGCGGGAGCCGGATTTGAACCGACGACCTTCGGGTTATGAGCCCGACGAGCTACCAGGCTGCTCCATCCCGCGCCAACACATAAAATTGTTTTACTTCTGCTTTTCAAAGAAGCGGTAACCGGATTTGAACCGACGACCTTCGGCACTTTACAAAATCAAGCGCCCGACCATCTATCGAGCAACTCCATTCTACACCGAAACATAAAATTGTTTTACTTCTGCTTTTCAAAGAAGTGGTAACCGGATTTGAACCGGCGACCTTCGGCACTTTACAAAATCAAGCGCCCGACCATCTATCGAGCAACTCCATTCTACACCGAAACATAAAATTGTTTTACTTCTACTTTTCGAAGAAGTGACATCTCAAAAATGCCATTTGAATGAGCGATGTATTGCCCATGCTTAAAGCCAATTGTACTGAAAAACGAAAGTTTCAGTCCGATTGACTAAATATGCTGCGTATTATAAAGACAGTAAGCCTAGATAGCAACCTTGATTTAGAACTATCTTCTGACGTTTCAGCTCGTTGCTGAGATGTAATCAGGTATTTTACTTTTCACATACAACACCGTGATGCCCAACTCATCGGTCCAGTTTAGTTTCCTTCTATTTTTCTGTAACAAAAAAGAAATATTTGATCCATAATTGGGGACAACAAAATCACGAAAGAAAGGAAAACCAAATGAGAACGGTTATAAAATCAAGCAAATTGACAGCGCTGTCTATTTTTAGCTTTGAAGCGTTTGCAGCGCAATGTGAATCGGCAGGACCACAAACACCGAGAGATATTGATAGTTTGCAGGGTCACAACAAACGGGTTTTTGCTATGGCTCCACCAAAAGAAAAACTCAACCTATGTAACATCCATTTTCATAAAAATGCAGAGCATAAAGCCAAAGACTTCTCTGTCGTTTCCAATGACCCGAAGTATGGTGGATTCCAATGTAATGCAACTGCAAGCCTCACCCCTGCGGAGCTTGCTCCTGTAGAAGATAAAGTATGTAACAACGTAAAGCCCGGCGATACAATTGAAGTCCACTGGGTACATAGCTCTTGTGATGTCAAACCAGGCCCGACCCTCGGCGCTTGCTTAAATGACAGCTGCGCCAACCCCGATCTACGTGTCGAAACCCAAGTGTTTTTGGTAGTTAATGATGAAAATGCGCAAGACTTTACCAAGCTTGATTATCAAGGCCAAGTTGACGGTTATCATCAAGCAGGTGCTCTACCAAGCAATACAGGCACACCCGTTGAGTTTTTAGGTTCAACTACAGGACCTAGCTATAACAACCAACAGTGCTCACCTTTACAGGTAAGCTGGAGTGTACGCCCAAGCTGTGCCAAAGTTGATATAAATAGTCTCGCGCGTTGGTGTAAAGACAATGCTTTTGAAGAGGACCATGCGCATGGCATTCGTAAACTCGTGACAGATCCACAGTTACTCTCACCAATTAAGCACTAATATTTTTAAATGAATGTGGGCCGTTGCTCAATATCGGCCTACTATAGCTAGGTCCAGCATATTGAAATTCAATTAATTATTGCAATGTAAGAAAAATCTCACAAAAAAAATATTAAAAAGTCTCGCATTTTAAAAAAACAGCTATACTCAAACTTAGGTTATTTGTTTTTGAGCAAAGGATCCGCTCTTCATCAGTTTGAAGAGGCGTCTATGAGCATTACTCCCTATCAATATCAACTTTTAACTCAAACGCTTGCGAGTATTCGTCCGAATTTCCATGGCTTTTGCACTTCTTGGTACAACCAAATTCAACATTACGATTTGCGCATGCAAATTCCAACAAATGTGGGACAACTCATAATCTGGGAGCATCAAATATTTGATTTTGTGCAAAATTGTGTAATGCGTATCCCACAGCAGTCAAACTTATTACATTATCTGCAAAAACAACGCGGTACGCTGTTATTTATGGGAACGTCAGAAAAAGATATCAGTGTCTTGTTGTTTACCTTTACAGCAACGCTAAAAAGTCATCTTGGCAGGCATTTTACCACAGCAGCAAAAAACGCTTGGAACAAAGCACTGCTACTCGTCGAAAATATGCTGCGCTTTGAATTATTCAAGAAAACGAATATTGTTGGTCTACAGGAGTTCAAAAGAGCGCAGCAACAAGCAAACTAACTTGAGCTGCCAAACAACGAGACAACGGCAGCCACTAAACATTACTCTAAGATCAAAGTCATGCAGAGCTTACAAAACCAAACTCTGCGTGACTTCTGGCTCTAAGCTCTTTAGACTTTCACAAAATCTTTATATAGGAAGTGATAAAATGCTAAGAGCGATTGCCTTTGCGTCTACTATGGTCGTTTCACTTACCGCATGCGATATGCTGGAAGACTCTAAAGCCCAAATCGAGGCACAATATTTATCTGAACATCAAGAGCTACAACAAGTGGTTGAGCAGATCCGTGATAAAGGAATCGGGTCAGTGCAAGCATCAGCAGAGGCAGGTAGTGTTGCAGCTTGCGTTGCAAATAATCTGGATGCCGATCCGATGGGCGCGCTTATTGCGGTTGAAGGCGCATTACAAGACAGTGCAAATTTAAGCGACCTACTCAACTCTATTTCTCGCCTAAGCCAACAGGAAATTTCCATCGAACAGTTTCCTGATTTGCTTCAGCAAGGTGCTGATACAGTTAGATACTTAAGAACTTTGCTTGAGCAGTATGATTTGGCTGAGCTAAAACAGCAAGCAAGCAACTTACTTGAGCAAGGCCAAACCAAAACACAAGACGTTGGTGCTCACTTGCGTACACTTATAGAATCTTGCCAAACTAACTGAGCAATTTAGCTGATTGTTACGTATAGAGTCTTATTCGTTCATGACTGTTAAGAATAAACGTGAAAGTAGGACTCTATTTATTTGAAAACGACTGCCGCCTTAGTGATAATCCCGCACTTACAACGCTGGCGTCTCAAGTCGACACACTTATCTGCATTTATCTACCCAATGCAAACCTGTGGACGGCTCGCAAAGCGCAGTGCTCACCTTCTTTTGCTGTCGAATGTTATCGCAATCAGACGCTCAACGCCTTGCATCAATCACTAGCGTCACAACAACAGAAGCTGTATCTGTTGCGTGACACAGCTCAGCTCAAAGCACTGACCGAGATTATTCATACACAGCAGGTAACTCATATTGGTCGCGCTGTTCATCCAGGTTTCGATGAACAAAAGTTTTGGTTAAAATTACAATACAATTTCCCACATATTCAATATATTAGCGCTTATTCAAACACCCTTTTTGAGCCAGAGTCTCTACCAACAGAAGTCAGTGAACTACCACCGAGCTTTACACCATTTCGAAAAGCAGTAGAGGAAATTGAACCTAACTCACCTATTGCAACCGCGAAGCTTCCACCAAGACCGAAGCGGGTTTCAGATTTAGCTGAGTTTAAAGCAAGCTCTTCATACAGTATCAAAGTAGCCGCGGGTGAAGCGCAAGCTCAGCAACAGCTACAACAATACTTCCAAACGGATGCGGCTCTCACATACAAAGAAACCCGAAACGCCTTGTTCGGTGAGCATTTTTCCACTCGGTTTAGTCCAATACTTGCCTCTGGCGCTATCAGCCCTAGACAGATCAAGCGAGCACTTACTCAATTTGAGCTGCAAAGAGGCGCAAATGAATCAACCTATTGGATTTGGTTTGAACTGTTGTGGCGTGAGTACTTTCATTGGTATGCCCTCAAACATCAACACACGCTATTTTGCTTTTCAGGCGTCAAAGCCAAAACACCAAAAACCAGTTTCTATCCAGAGCGCTTTTTAAAGTGGTGCCAAGGCCGAACGCCCAGCGCACTGGTCAATGCCATTATGCACGAATTGACTAAAACCGGTTGGATTTCAAACAGAGCGAGACAAATAGCTGCGAGCTACTTTGTTAATGAGCTACAGCTAGACTGGCGCTATGGTGCCGCTTTTTTCGAGCAACATCTGATCGATTATGACGTCGCGGCAAATTGGGGAAATTGGCAGTATATCGCAGGTGTTGGAGCTGATCCCCGTGGCGGTCGCCATTTCAATATCATAAAGCAACAAACACTATTTGACCCAAACGGTGAATATATAAAATTATGGCAAGGAGAAGCTACTCCACAACTTGACAGCCAAGATCATGTTGGTTGGCCTTTGGAGGATAACTAATGGCACAACAAAAGCCTCAATATAAAGGCCTCAGATTAATTCTCGGTGACCAACTCAACGCCAAACATAGTTGGTTTGCTGACGATAAAGCAGAGTATCTTTATCTGATAGCAGAACTCAAGCAAGAGGCCAACTACACCAAACACCACATACAAAAGGTATGTGCGTTCTTCAAAGCCATGGAGAATTTTGCCCTCGCGCTGGATAAAGCGGGATTCCATGTGCTACATCTCACCCTCGATGAGACTCAGGACTATTCGGATCTCCCCGCTTTAATTGCTCATTTATGTGATAAATATCAGGTGTCTAGTTTTGACTATCAAAGACCGGATGAATATCGCTTACTGAAGCAAATGATGGAATTAACACTCGACTATTTAAAGGTTCGTTGCTATGACACTGAGCATTTTTTAGTCCCTTATGAAGAGCTGGATGACTACTTAACGCCAGGAAAACACACCACAATGGAGTTTTTCTATCGCAAACTCAGGCGCCGCTTTAATGTATTAATGGATGACGGTGAGCCGCTTGGCAAGCAATGGAATTTCGATAGTCAAAACCGTAACAAGCTCAAGCAAAAAGACATCGACGCTATCCCACAACCGCTTTGTTTTGCCAACGATGTTAGTGACATTTTAAAGCGGATTAAGCGGCATAAAGTAAAGACCATTGGCAACAGTGAAGAATCATTGCTGTGGCCGACTACCCGTGCACAAGCTCAAGATCTTTTGGCCTTTTTCTGTGAACACCTATTGCCTTCATTTGGTCAATTTCAAGATGCAATGACCTGTAAAAGTGTCGATAAATGGACACTGTATCACTCACGACTCTCTTTTGCGCTCAATGCAAAAATGCTTCACCCCAAACACGTTATCGACAGTGCTATCGCAGCATACCAAGACAACTCACAAATTGATATTGCGCAGGTTGAGGGGTTTGTTAGGCAAATATTGGGCTGGCGAGAGTATATCCGCGCTGTTTATTGGCTCAATATGCCTGACTACCGCAATAAAAATTACTTGCTTGCTCAGCGTAATCTACCAAGCTATTTTTGGCATGGAAAAACGAAGATGCGCTGCCTCAGTGAAGCCATCACCCAAAGCCTAGATTACGCCTACGCTCACCACATTCAAAGATTAATGGTCACGGGAAACTTTTGCCTGTTGACCGGAATTCACCCAGATCAAGTGGATGAATGGTATTTAGGTATATACATCGACGCCATTGAATGGGTAGAAATGCCGAACACCAGAGGCATGACACAATTTGCTGATCACGGCATAGTAGCAACAAAACCCTACGCCGCAAGCGGTAACTACATGCAAAAAATGAGTGATTATTGTCAGCATTGTCACTACGACGTCAAACAAAAATCTAGTGATGATGCCTGCCCACTAAACAGCCTCTATTGGCATTTTATGCACCGCCATGAGGATAAGTTTGCCAATAACCACCGTATTGGCATGATCTATCGAAATTGGCAAAAACAAGATGAGAAAACACGCAAGGAAGTGCTCACAAGGGCACAATGGTGCTTAGATAACATTGAGCAACTTTAGGCTACGCTCGCACGTAGCCTTAACATTAAAAGAGGCGCCAACGCCTTTTTTTGGTTTTTACTTTATGAACCCAATTCACCTCAATAGTAGTCACTGCTAGCACATCTCGAGACTGCTTTGAGATAAGCTCATAACTCAAACTTTCATCAGAGCTAAAGTCTAACTCATATTTAAAGGTATCCGCTTTGGCCCAACACTGGAGGATCTTTTTCGACAAGCTCTCCCGAATGCAATAGTCCCCCTCTGTCGGTGCATTTACCGTTACTTTGACGTCCGCATAGCAAGTCCTCCCTTGGTTCAGGGCAACACACTTGCTCGGTACAGCATGAAGTATTCCCACTGAGTTAGTTTCTTCGGCGCGGAGCTGGTGGCTCAACAAAATCCCCAGAAACAACACTGTCCATGTGATTAATTTAGAAGACATATTTTACCCCAGTAAAGAATACTCTGGCGTGACGAGAGCGAACTAAGGGGCTATCTAACGTATCTTGAGAACCAACTAACCATGATGCGCCTGCGCTAAACACCCAATCTTCTGCAATTGGATAATTTAGTTGCATTTGTGCGAACGCCGAGGCCGAAGCACCGGGTTTATAGGGAGTCAAATAGTCATTGACTTCATCCTCTGAAACACCATAAAAGTAATTATGAAAATTACTAGAATAATAGTTAGCGCCAAAGTTAAGCCATAAATCCCAGTTCCTCAATTCAAAGTTACGTGTCGCTTCGAGGTGAAAAACCCAACCGTTTGTGTCACCAAAAACATCGTAGACTATTTCAGCAACGGCAAGAAATTCACCGACATGGCGATAATAGGAAAAGCCTAAAGAATTATCTTGATCGCGTTTACGAATGCCTCTTAGCTCAGGTACCACATCGTCGGTATCGTAGTAACCACGTTCAGAAAAAGGCAACATATAACTACCATAAATGGCATCAATTCCCCATTCACCATTGTTGATAATTTGGTAACCAACATCCGAGCCACCAAAGAAATCTCCTGAGTGGGTATTCAAGTAAAAACTTTTATATTCTATTTTTGCATCGACTAGAAAAGTACCATGTTTGAATGTCGAGTCCGTCCCAATCAAAGCTGGCATTGTCATATCAACATAAAAGGCACCAACACTCAGCTGCCAAGCAAACTCGTCATCAAGTTCGTCACTTTGTTCTTCGCAAATTCCATAAAACGGTAACAATAAACTGATTATTATAAGTAGTTTTTTCATAGTTCCATTCGTTTAGCGCAGGTGTGCCTAAATTCTCCCCGAGATCATACCTGACCCATTTGTGACCAACAAGCATCTTCTCTAATTTTTAACTCAAGCATAATTTAACTTTATTTTAATAAATATTTCACATAAATTATTTTAAATAGCGCACTTTGCTTTAAGCAGAAAAATTCGCGTTCACATAAATTAAAATCAATAGAGGCAATTCATGAAAAAATATTTACTCCCTTTGGCGCTAGTAGTCGCAGCAGGTCAAAGCTACGCATTTAGTCAAGAAACGCATAAGCGTATCGTAATCGACGCTGTAAACTACATGGCGCAAAACCCGACAACAACACAATATGCAAAGCTACAAGCCTACGCACAAGCTAACGGTATGTCTGTATCTGCGCTTGCCAACTTACTAGGTCAAGCGGCTTATGACGTCGATGATTTTGAAGATACGTTTTTTTGTGGCGCCATTACGGGTGATTGTGTACAGGCACCTCTTTGGGGTGCTGCTGAAAGCATCGTGAAATACACCAGTTACTGGCACTTCCAAAACCATACTCAAGGAGCTGATACTCACGGCAATGACTTCGGTGGTTATAATTATCAAAAGCTAACCGTATGGGGCTCTGTCGATACGATGGCGGCTACTTGGCTAAAAGGTGACTATTTAGACGATGGTCATGGCGGCGAAACTGGATGGTTCAGTGCAGATGACACTGAATACGATAGTTATGGGATCACAGAAAAACACTATCGTATTGATAGCCACTCAACGTACAGCATGTATGATGATTTTGAAGAAATGCCTTTTCAACCGATTGACAACTTAGGTCAGTATTGGTACCAAAGTTATGTGCAAAGCGGAAACCCACAGGTACTCGGTTTTGTATTTCACACCACGGATTTACTTCAACCACACCATACTTGGACAACATCAGATCTGAATCATGCTGGCTGGGAGTCTTGGGTGAAAGACTATTATGATCAAGAATCATTAAATGACTTTACTTTGGTCAAGCAAGCAATGAATAGTTTTAGTGCAGTTGATACCAACTCAACAGACATCCGCCCACTACTAACGCAAGGCGGCGCTTTCTCCTACTCACAAGGTGGTATCGTATTGAATTCTGAGGATCATTACGACCGCGTAAATACAGGAAAACAAGTGATCCCACATGCGATAGCTATGGTGGTTCACTTACTTAATCACGCGATGGACGTGAGATAATGCGATTTGTTTTACTTCTCTTGGTAAGCAGTTTTTGCTTACCAAGCTTTGCCTCACCAAGTCTACCTAAAGGCCTGACGCCTTTAGTTCATCAACTCTACCTTGAGCAAGGCCGAACACTATCTAAAAAGCAAACTACAGCGCAGTTACTTGAAAACCAGTTTTTACTATTCCAAGCGAAGCAACTTAACCCAAGTATTTTGGAGCGCCAATCTAACGTTGGTTTCAGCACCCGATATCACGTCGATAAATTTCTCGCAAGCTCACTCTTACATTGGTTCCCAGCACTTTCTCAGCTTGAAAAAAAGCACTACCCTTTGGTATTTGATAAGGATCAGGTGCTGTCGTTACTAGGAAAGTACCCCGCTGACGGGCAATACCCTGCTGAGCAATTACTCAAGTGGCAACAGCTGCAACTAACAAAATCAGCGCCACTGACACTTGCTCAAGTATTACATAGCCAATCAATGCAAAACCGCTTTAAACTTCACCAGGGGGAACTCGCGTTACTGCAAGCTATTGTCAATCAACATCTCAATCAACAGGCGCTATTTACCGCCGCAAAACCTTATGTTGCTAAGCAAGGTCTGACAATAGAACAGTTACGACAAGTGGTAACCGCAGAACTATTGAGGCCGAGCATGTTGGCATTTCTTGGTGTTAAGGAAGAGATGCATGGTGCAACGAGCCAGTATGTTGATACCCTGAGAAGTGAAATTCCAGAAAGTGCTATCGCGAAGTATTATGAGCGTCATAAGAAGCGGTTTAAATACATCAAGCAAGTCAGTGCGAGCGCAGCGAAATTTCCCGAACAAAAAGCCGCACAGCAATTTAATGATTATGCAACTGCACACTCATGGCAACAAGCCATCGCTAAATATACCCCGATATTAATATGGCAGGCCCAACTCACTCCGCTGACGCGCCAAAGCACGCCGAAATGGGAAACACAGCTGGCGTTTAGTAATCAACAAGGCAAGATAACACCTAGTATTCGCACGCCAAGTGGCGAATGGCTGGTATTGTATAGTCAGTCACCGGTATATGATTACTACGATGTGAAAAGTGAAACAGTACGCTACCAAGCACTGCGGGCACTTACCCAAGAGTTTGCCCAGAACAAATTCGAGCGAGATTATATGGCTTGGAAAGCGGCAAACAGCGGAGTAGTAATATGAAGTATTGGCAAGCATTGATTGTCATATTCCTTGGGGCAGTGATCGCTGTATTCACACTGCGTTTTGCCAACATCGGTTGGCAAAACCCCACATATACCGCCCCATCACAGGCTGAGCCCAAGCAGGAGAAAAGAGCTGAAGCATTAAGCGCACCAAACAATACTTATGCTCCAATCAAGTCAAATGCCGAGACCTCTTTCAAAGCCGTTAAGTCGATCACGGAACCTGAATATCTGCCTCCAATAAGCCAAACCGAAAAGCAAATGGATGATTTTCAGGGCGATTTGTCGGATACCGAAGCTTACCAAGCGTATTTGGATCAAAAAGACGTCAAGTTAAAACAACAGTATATTGCGGCCGTCGATGTCAAAGTAGCGCAAATAGAAGCACTGCTAGCGCGTGGGATCAAAGAGGGATTACCACAACAACAGTTACAAGAGGCAAGAGATAAAATCACAGCACTTAAAGACATGCAAAGTAAATTGCGTACTGAATTGAGAGAACGTGATAACAAATAAAGTTAGGCTGTGGCTCCACTTGTGTCTCCCACACGCTCAGTCAAAGAACAACACCATTAACGTACCTGAAGCTGAATGTTGCCGCTAGCCACATTAGGGTTTTTCATCACCGCATTGAGGACTACATCTTGTTGTCCTCCGTGGTAATAGCTAATAATTTCTTCTAGCACTTTTTTGGGAGTACTTGGATTCATGACAAGTGCTAAGTGCGTAGCAAAGTCTCGTTTTAGACTCAAATAAGTTAGCGTGTTTGGTGCCGTCGCGGGGTTTTGTGCAACCGCAAGATCTATCACATCGCCACTTTCAGGCAGATAAGAAACCAACGCTTCAAGTTGCTGAGCTGAAGTGTGGCTGTCTTTGGCTTGTTTTAACACTAAAACATGTTGATTCATGTGTAATAAGATATAAATCGCAATGCTGAAAACACCTCCCCAAAGCACTAAGTGTGTATATTTGATGCTCAGAACTAAGCCATCGACATGCATATCATGACGGGCAGCATGCATTTTCAAAAAGAAATAGCTAAAAATGGCACTAAATAGAAAAACCAAGAAGCTATAAATTAGCATCGCGTTTACGCCAGTATCTTGCGAAAAGGGCGAAAATTGCACTTGGTGATGAAATTGTGCAGACATGTGAAACAACAAAGTATAAAATCCACCCGCGATGAGTAACGATAACCCACCTGATTTCAACAACAATATCAGCTTATCTTTTAATTCCATTCTTCATCTCAACACAATATTTTTCTTCTACCATACAAGTAACTAGCTAAAAACACTACTTAGATAAAAACTAAATACAATGATCGAGCCGTTAAACAAAGATGCAATGAGAAAGTGCTGACTCGGATAACGATAACCCGTCACTTTAAATCCAAGCGCAGCAGCCCCGAGTACAGCAAAGAAAGGGGTAAATGTAAAAATAGCTTCTCCCACCACTAATCCAACAATGACGTCATGCAATGCGCCGCTCACGATAAAAGTAAACCAATAACCAAGTTTTTCGCCCACTTTCTCCGCGCATGGGCGAAATACGAAGCGTGCCAAGTAATAACTCCAGATAGGATTCCAATAAACCCAGAAGCCATCGAAAGACTGAGCGCCGAAAGCGCGCCGTAACATGTTTCCTAGTGACTGACTATGACCCAGTGGTACACCATTTCGTCTTTTTACGTATTGTCTTAGTCCTAGTTTCATTTTCTGGGGGATAACGAGTGAAGCATAACTTTACTAATAACAAATGCTTTGTATTTAGGCAAAAAAAAGCCGCCTGACGGCGGCGAGTTGGAAATCAATAAATTAGATTGATATTACTTGCTTTCAAGCAAGTTGCCCGAGCCAATTTCTATTTTTCTTGGCTTCAGTGCTTCTGGGATCTTACGCTCAAGGTCAATAACCAGTAAGCCGTGCGCTAAGTCTGCGCCTAATACTTTGACATGATCGCCAAGTTGGAATTTGCGTTCAAACCCGCGTTCGGCGATCCCTTGATGAATAAATTTACGCTCGTTAGCTTCTTCAGTCGCTTGCTTTTGACCTTTCACGGTCAACGTATTGTTTTCTGATTCCAGTGTTAGCTCTTGCTCGGTAAACCCTGCAACAGCCATGGTAATTTGATACTTGTCTTTACCTAGCGCTTCGATGTTGTATGGTGGGTAGCTAGGTTGTTTATCTGTTCTTGCAGCAGCATCCATCATAGAAGCTAAATGATCAAAACCGATAAATGAACGATATAATGGAGATAAATCTACTGTACGCATAATTTTGTATCCTCTTAAAGCTATACATAGGTGCTCACTCTTCAAAAAGAACCAATAAGCACTTTTAAAACAAATGGTTATTTAATTTATGAGGCCCTGTCGGCGTCCTCATAAAGCTATTTATGGTCAGCAAATTTATTTTCAAGAAAATTCTTTTAAAAATTTTCAACTTTTTTAAAAAACCTATTTAAAACAGCTAAGTATATTTTTTCTATCGCATGTAGCTCGCTAAGAGATAGATGTTCATTCACTTGATGAATTGAATCATTCTTTACCCCGCATTCGATCACTTGCGTTTTTCCGGTCGCAAAGAAGCGACCATCGGAGGTGCCGCCTGCAGTACTTAAACTCGGATATTGCCCCGTTGTTTCTTGGATTGCTTGTTCTACCAGCGTTAAGAAGCAGTTTTCTTGCTTTGCGCCGGTATAAAACGACTCACAAGGCCGCTCCCAACTGATCGCTAACATGGCACCGGATTTAGCCAGCGACTCTTGAATATAGTGCACAACTTCTTGGCTCTTATAGGCATGGCTGTAACGAATATTAAAGGTGATTTCACACTCTGCTGGCACTAAATTATCCACAATATTTGGTACTGTGATCCCAGTGACTTGCAGCGTGGTTTGCGATCCCGCTTCATCTTTCCACCAAGGTAAAAGCGCGAGTTGGCTAACCAACTGGCCTGCGATGTGGGCTGCATTAACCGTTTGTTCTGGATAAGCCACATGCCCCGCTCTTCCTTTAACCTGAATACGCCCAGAAATCGCCCCGCGACGACCATTTTTAACCGTATCTCCTACCACTTGGTGTGAAGTCGGTTCACCAACCAAACAAGCATCTAGCTCGATGCCTTTTTCCGCTAATCGCTCTGCAATCAATTTGGAACCAAACTCCGCTTCACCTTCCTCGTCAGAAGTGAGCAACCAGTAAAAACTTCCTCGTAATTTTTCAGGATGCTGTAGTAATGTTTTGGTTGCAGCAAGCATTGCCGCAATGCCACCTTTCATATCAGCAGCACCACGTCCATACATCACGCCATCAATAATCTGCGCACTAAATGGTGGTACAATCCAGCCTTTATTATTTGCAGGCACGACATCCACATGACCTGAAAAAGCAAAAGTTGGTCCCTGAGAGAAACGATAACTTGCAATTAAGTTTTTTACTCCCTGCGCCTCAAACTGCTCAATAGTAAAGCCCAGCGCAGCGAGTTGCTCTGACATGAAAGCGATAGTGCCTGCATCACACGGCGTAACCGAAGGCGCTTGGATCAAACGCGTTAATATCTCTGTGGCGTATGAAGTACTGAAGTTTTGATACTGTGTTGCTAGTGACATAACTAAGAATGATTTGTAGGTGAAATCTAGCAATTATTTAAAGATGAAACTTTGACCACAGCATTGCAGTTTTAATGCAAATTAATGACATCGAGAAAACTTAATCTAAATCAAACTTTCAAAAATTTCTGAAATCTTACAATTTAAAAATTGATCTAGAACAGTTTTTCATTTTTTGAACCCTTTTAAGATGGCTTCATTAAAAACACACACTGTTTCACAGTTTAAAAATGTCCTCACATAGGGTTAGGAGAAGAAAATGAAAACTTTAAGCGCTGCACTTTTATCTACTCTGCTAGTTGCTGCTCCCTTCGCACACGCAAATTTCAGTGTTAATGTTGGTGCTATTAACGTAAACCCTGACAATTCGGCTTCCGCAATTGATCAAGATAACTCTCTTGGTCTAGTTGCTGACTCAAATACTCAGCTAGGTATCACGCTTGACTACCACTACAGCGATAACATCGTATTTGAACTGGTTGCGGCAACACCATTTTCTCACACAGTTGACGGTGCTGGTGGCTTAGCAGGGGCTGAAATCGCTGACATAAAACACTTGCCACCAACATTACTTGCACAGTATCACTTCTTTGATGCAAGCGCTAAGTTTCGCCCATTTATCGGCGCGGGTCTAAACTACACAGTATTCTTCGATGAAGAGCCAAGTGCTGCACTAAAAGCAACACTAAAGACTAACGACGTAGAAGTTGATTTGGATAGCTCTTTTGGTATTGCATTACAAATCGGCTTTAACTACGACTTAAATGAAAAATGGGGTCTGCACGGCATGATCTCTAAAATTGACATCAATACCGATGCAACAGTTTACGCTAACGGTGTAAAGGCACTGACATCTGACGTTGAGCTAGACCCTGTTGTGGCCATGTTCGGTGTGAAATATAAGTTCTAACACCTAAACAGTGTGGAACACAGAATTACTGTTACTTTCTCAATCCCCAAGGCCACTGATGTGGCCTTTATAGTTTATAGATTACTGTTTTTCTTTGCCTCTAACATGGCTTTCCAATGCATAATCTCAGGAGATAAAATAGGTGCTTCACCGTTAAACCCAGCTACTTCGAGCATTTCTTCGACCGCAACCACACCGCCCTTGCGCTTGAATACCCCACGCACATAAGCAATTGCATGCAGCCCACGCTTAGAATGAAAGCGCTGTTCAATGTAAAAGTATTTATGATCCCATCCCACCACCTTAGTGGTAATGGTAAATTTTTGCAGTGGTTTAATATCGCGAATATAAGTAATCGCCGTTGCGTTAACAATTGGGAACCAGCGGCGTTTCATCACAGCTGCAAATAACCCAACTCGCTCTGTCATCCAAGTACGCGCCAAATCCATAAATGCTAGGTATCGTGAATTGGTCAAGTGCATATTGATATCGCAATCGCTTGGCAGGGCGCGGTACTCGATATCTATCGGAGACAAAATGGAATCTGCTGTTTGTTTATTCTGTCTTATTCTCCAAAACAGCAGCAGTAAACGAAAATATAAATTCATAACAATGGTCTTACCAGTTAATAATTTTTCGATTCTAGCATAGCAATTCATATTCTAAAGTGATTATTTTGCTACGCTTGCGTCTATAACCGATACATTACTTTGACCCTTAGTTGCGGTAATGCTGTCGGTAAACTAGATTAATAACCTGAGCTTCAAAAAATGAACGCCTTTCTAGCACGACAAGAAAGAACCATAAAATGAGCTTAAAAACAATGAGTTCGGTTACTACATATGCGAAACTCAAATTAAGTAAAATAACTGAAGTGAAGTCAATGAAAAAATTATCCCTTGTTACCTGTTCCACCTTATTTGTCTTTTCCAGTATGTGCTACGCAGACTTCGACTTTAAAGGAGAAGGTGCGCTAACCTACCCAACCGGTGTAGAGAAAGCGTTTGAATTTGGTTTTGCTTGGAACAAACAGACTGAACAGTTTCGCATCGGTGAAAATCATTATGACATGTCTGAACTACCAGAGTCTTACTCAGTTGCCATTACACTGAGTAAAGACGATACCCGCGTGTGGATCCAAGAGTTCAATCAAGGGTTTATTTCTGGATTTAAGTGGCAAATTGCAGATCATCACATCTCTCTTGTGAAAAAAGAGTTTAGCGACTCTGTAAAGGGTAATTATGTCTTGACGGTAAATGGGATAGATTACTTCTTTGCGCGAGATAACGTTAGTATCACACTCTCTTTTGAAGAAGATGGCATTAAGAATATTAAGGTAGATGGCGTGACAAAAGACATGGGAACTAAATCATAAAGGCCACACACATTGCGTGGCCTTTAGATCATACTTTGACTGTTTTTCTGTTTATCCCATACTCACGCAGCTTATTGGCAACCGCTGTGTGGCTTAATCCCAAACGTTTAGCCAGCTGCCTTGAACTCGGATAAGCGGGGTAAAGCTTACGCAACAAGGTTGCTTCAAATCGCTTCACCGCTTGGTCTAACGTCCCTTCAAAATCAGACTCCAAATAACCTAAGTCATGGGTAAAGGTCGGTAAGTTTAGATGCTCAGTACGAAGTTCTTTATCATCAAGCAATGAAACCGCACGATAAATGGCGTTTTCTAGCTGCCTCACATTACCAGGCCAAGGGTAATTCTCTAAAAACTCAATACATTCTCTAGCAAGTGTTGGCGCTGGATGACCATTTTGCTGGGCATATTTTTGTACAAAATGCTCAGCCAAAGGCCCGATATCTGCTTTCCTATCTCTCAGCGGAGAAATTTCAAGTGTTAGCACGTTAATGCGATAGTAGAGATCTTCTCTAAATACGCCCTCTTGAACCATTGCCGGCAAGTCTTTTTGCGTTGCAGCTATGATGCGAACATTGACCTTAACTTCATTCTCGTCACCAACTTTACGGAACGTGCCGTCTTGTAAAAAACGCAGTAACTTAGTTTGTAACTGAGTTGACATTTCACCCACTTCGTCAAGGAATACCGTGCCGCCATCAGCTTGTTCTAGCACACCACGTTTTGGCGCTGCATTTTCTTCATAGCCTGCATAACCAAACAGCTCAGACTCGGCAACGTCATCTGGCAGCGAAGCGCAAGAAAGCGCAATAAACGGCTTTAACGAACGGTTAGACGCATAATGACATGCTCTAGCTAATAGCTCCTTACCCGTACCTGTTTCACCCGTGATCAGAATTGGCGCTTCTAGCTGTGCCATTTTTCTGGCTTCACGCACGACTCTACGCATGGCTGTGCTGTGGTTATGAATCGTCGCAAAACTTTCTTGGCCATAACGACGAAACGCACTGACTTGCTGTCCTAATCGCGACTGCGATTTAATGTTGATCACCGCACCGGCTAATACATCGCCTTCGATCCCTTGGGGCACCGAAATTGGCAAAATATCAGCAATAAAATCTTCCCCGCCCACTTCTACACGGGTTGTCTGGCCTAACACCTCTTTACCTTCTAACCAACGGGTAAAGTTAAACCCTTTCAAAAGGTTGTTAATGTTGGCACTGATCACTTCCTTTTCAACCATGTTAAGGTCGCGACAAGCTGCGTCATTGCAATGACGTACCCAGCCTTTAGCATCAATAGAAATTACACCATCAGGTAATGCACTGAGCAAGGTATTCAGCTCATTGTGCTCACGTTCTGACGGTAAAAACGCTGTAGTACGAACATCTTCAACGCCATCGATTAAGCGGATCTCAGGCATAATCTTCTGAAACTGTTCAAATTCGATGGGTGGAAAGCTCACGTACATTCGACAATTTACTGAATCGACTTCTATACCTTTCAAATCGACACGGTAACTCACCAAGATATTGAGAATTTCTTGGGCAATACCAATACGGTCAGCGCAATGTATCTCTAGACGCATTTGTTCCTCAAAGCGGGTTTTCACAATTGACGAGATCATACTCTAAGAATAGCTGGCCGACTAGAAAAACGTAAAGAATATTGAACAGAATTTTAGCTATCCTCGTAAATTCTTGTCCTATACTAATGAAGAACTGAAAAATTTGCTTTTTAAGACATTTTTCAGCGCTTGTTAAGTTTTTGATTTGGAAACTTACATTCCATTTCAAAGGATTGCAACGCATAAAGAGTTACAGATATAATACTAAAGAATTGGATAATGTATCTTTTTTGAAAGCAGGGCTGGCCACAATGAAAAAAATCTTAAATTTAGTATTACTATTTGCGCTCACGGCCTGCTCAGTAGAGGACCCAAATGAAACAGGTCCTTCACAAATAGATGAGGATGAAGATAAAAGCCAACAAGATAGGGATAACGAGACGCCCAACTTAAGCGTGTTGCTGCAAAACACAGCAGCAATGCCCATCGCCAATGCCAGCCTCACGATAGATGATCTGTCATTTACCTCAAATAGCGATGGTATCTTTGACCTGTCGGCTCTAGCATACGGCGCTTATGTTGCAGAAATATCTCACCCCGATTATTTACCCTTGGTTTTTACCTTCGCGACTCAAAATAACAATGAACAGCAGCTCACGCTTGAACTAAAAGCTAAGTCGAGCACGCTAAAAACCTTACTTTTTGCGGGTGATACCATGTTTGGGCGTCGTTATTTCAACCCTGACCTCATTACCATGGGGAATTCATTGCCCAGCACCCCTAACGGACTTATCCAGCCCCAAAGCGCAGGACCTGATGCCCAAGCGCTGGTGCAGTTTATGCATCCTTTATTTAAACATGTCGATTTTGCTTCGGTTAACTTGGAGTCTCCAATCCTAAAAAATCCAACCACGGTCCATCCAAGTAAAGAGTTTGCATTTTTTAGTCTGCCAGAGTCATTAATTGCCCTCAATGATTTGGGTATTGACTATGTCGCACTTGGCAATAACCACGTTTATGACTATCGAGCATCTGGACTTAGCGATACCTTGAAGTACGTCGAGCAAGCGGGACTTAAACACAGTGGCGCAGGCACAAGCGCGGCAGAGGCATTTAAGCCCTATAGTCTAAGTCTTGGTGAAGCAAACATAGACTTTGTGTCTGCGACTTCTATTACAGGCGATCAACATACCGTCACTTATGTGGCATCAGACGCTAAAGGGGGAGCTGCTGACCTGACAGATACCAATGGCATGAAAGAAACGGTGATGCAAGCCAGTAACAACGGCCGCTTTGTTGTGGCTCAGCTGCACGGCGGTGACGAGTATTCATACGCACCAACGGCGTATATTTCAAACCGCTTTGATTTGCTTTCCAAAAATGGCGCTAACTTGATGATTGCGCATCACCCTCACGTTGCGCAAGGGTTTGGCTTATACAATGGCGTACCGAGCATACTTGGACTAGGCAACTTTGTGTTTGAGCAAAATCGTCTTGAAACCTTTTTAGGACTGATAGCTGTGGTAGAGTTAGAAACTGCAGGCACACCTAAAATCAGTGCATTAAAAGCCTATCCTGTTTATCTAGAAGACTATGTTCCTAAGTTTGTAAGTGGTGATCTTGCCAATGCCCTACTAAAACGTATCGCTGAATTTTCTTCACCCGAAGTTGGTATCTCATTGCGCTCCGGATTTGCAGAAGTCACCTTTTATAAACTGGTTGAAGCAAAAGCAACAGAGCAAAAAGTTATTACCTTGGAAGCCGGTGAGCATATTGTCGATTTACGCCAATATTCAAGCAGTGCTGAGTTCCTTAGCAAACTCACGGCTAGTGATGCTCAAGCAGAGATTGTGCTTGGTCGGGACTTATTGTTCTTTGGGGATTTTGAAGACTGGGACAGCGATAACGAAAAAGGGGAAGTCTCCCGTTGGTTAATTGAGGCCGACGATATCGCGCCGTGCTTAGTTGGCAAATATCGTGGCGTACAAGGGCTTTGTCTACAACGAACGCAATTTAACGAAACACCAACGCGTGTGCCGTTCAAACATACAATTCGTACCATGCCTATTACGCCAGCGCCGAGCACGGCACAGGCTTACCATGAGCTCTCGCTCTTTGGCTATGCCAAAGGAGAAAACGCTGGTGAGTTTAAGGCTGATATTCGTATCTTAACATCAGAAGATAACCTTATCTTTTCTGAGTCAACGCCCCAATTAAAGCCAGCAGGTAGTTATGAGTGGCAAACGTTTAGACAAGATATTACCTTACCTGACGATTCCGTTGTGCTTGGCGATGAAGGATTGCCTGCTCGTGGAGTCCAGTTTGGCCTCTCCATGGCGCCACCAAGTAGCGGTGAAAGTGCCTTATTTGTTGATGATATTGCGATGATCTCGTGGCAGCGCCCAGTGCAGCTTCAAAGCGGTCAGTGGCAAAGCGCACAAATCCATGGCCTAGAATTTATCAAAGTAAAAGTAGCGAAGACGACTGAGCTGACTCTCACTTTCAGCCAGCAATAAGAGAGTGAAAAAGCATGTCGATTTTTAATCAATTAAACTTTATAAAACGCCAACATGAGTTTTGGCTATTTATGAGTTTATTCGCTATTTTGTTGATCGCGTCAGCATCAGGCTTATATAAACAGGTAAACCTAATTGGGTTACAATGGTTTTCCAACCTCAACACCACGCAAGCAACGCAAGTAGTCGTGATTGAAGCGGAAAACTTACAGCAACAACATCAGCAGTTAGCAAAAATACTCTCTGGCTATCAACCAAAAGCCGTTGTGTTCTTTGCTAATACCGAACTTTCGCCACAACAAAACGACGACTCGATTTACTATCCATTCAATACGCAATCGGTTTGTCTGTTGGAAACAGAAAATTGGTATGGCAGTGCAATCAGCCTCGCACCACCAGCAAGCGCGTGTGACATTTTGTGGGATAAAATATTTCCACAGCATGGCGAATACCTCAACAAAATCATAGACTACTCGCTACCTTATTATTCACTACCAAAATTCAGTGCGCAGAGAGTGCTTGATGGCGACCTATTCACAGCACAACTCAGTCAAAAGGTCATCTTAGTTGCTCAGCATTCAAAGTTTTCACGCTTGAATAGTAACGCTTATTTTGGCGCACAAGAACTTCCACCCGTTTACCTACAAGCATTTATCGCCAACAGCTTTGCATCCGACAGCTTTATTCAGCCTTTACATAAAGTGACGATCGTCGCACTCATGGTACTAGCATCAATATTTTTCTTAGTGTGGTACCAAAGAAATGCGACAAAGACCAATGTCGTCATTGCGGTATTCACCAGCATATTACTGATTATAAGTGGCCTTGCTGCGCATCATTGGTACTCCGTGTTATTGCCGCTTGGTGAGTTGTTATCTTTGATATGGCTGACGCTACTTTGGGTGTTTATCTCACTGAAGTGGTCAGAAGAAGAAAACTTAAAGTCACTAATAGCCCAAATTCAGCAACGTATGATGGGTCGATATCTACCACGACACTTTCTTGAGCATAATGAACCTTGGGATGCGATTATCCAACTGGTTAATCAGCAGCTCAACCTGAAAAGAAGTATCTTTCTCACCCGCTTAGAGGGTGACCACAGAGTAACTGAAATACGCGCAATACACTGTCAGCTCAGTGATATCTTAGAGATGCGACGAGATTACGAACGAGTACCTTATTCAGATGCAATCAAAGCCTTTGGTGCTATCAAAATTACCCGCCCTTTCTTCCAACATCTAGCGGAAGATGAGCAGCAGTACATCGTTCCCCTGATGTACGCAGGAGATGTTCGGGGTTTTTGGGCGCTAACCGTCGCTCCTCAAGACAACTTTGATGAGCAAGCGTTTATTAAAAATGTGAACCTCTTTGCGCATCAAATTGGTGAATTATTATTCCACTATAAAGTGTTTTCTGCTGAGCAAAAAAACCTCAAAAGCACACTGATTCGGACGCTGACTTTTTCTCTAAAGGAGCCTCTAAGTCATAAAATTAAAAATGCAATTAATGAGATGGATCAAAAGCTTACCTCACTGGAGCATGTCTTCAACCAGCTTCACAGTGCCAGTATTTTATATAACTTATTTGGCCAAATTGTGCAGGTAAATGAATCTCTTGAACGCTTTGCTAGAGAACATAAGCTGTCTATTTT
This sequence comes from Pseudoalteromonas sp. GCY, assembly GCF_016695175.1. Classification (NCBI taxonomy): domain Bacteria; kingdom Pseudomonadati; phylum Pseudomonadota; class Gammaproteobacteria; order Alteromonadales; family Pseudoalteromonadaceae; genus Pseudoalteromonas; species Pseudoalteromonas sp. GCY. The sequence continues at coordinate 1,071,283 of NZ_CP068023.1, read as the reverse complement.
CGACATGTCCGCCTTAGACTTACTTTGCCGCTGTACCGAGATGGATAGTGAACAAGCTAAAGGAAAGCTGCGCTATTTAACCCTAAAACGTGGCAAAATCGTATTACCCGTCTATTTAGACAATCGAACTTATTTACTAAGCATTCGCGCCTTACTCAAACAATCAACCAGCCTTAACGCTAGCACCCCATTTGAAACCAGCGGGGTGTTGTTTGAATTTATCGACCTTGGCGAGCAATTATCTCAGCTAGATGATAAAGAAGCCTTTTTAACACACTTGTCAGAGCAGCTTGCGATTAACGAGCAACTTTTGCCTGAAGAGTGGGATGACGAATAAATGGACTGGACACTGACGCTATTCCCAAGCGCGGGCGGACTTGGGCAGTCCGTTATCACGTGTGTTTGGATAGGCATCGCGGTTGTTGCATTTTTCAATCTTAGGTTTGGCTTCCCGTTAACTGGTTTAGTGGTTCCTGGTTACCTAGTCCCGTTATTTATCGTGAGCCCAACATCGGCTTGGGTGATCATTGTTGAGGCCATTGTCGTTTATGGCTTAATGCGGTTTTTTGCCAAAACACTTGTTGAGCGACTGGGCTATGCAGAAATGTTCGGCCGTGATCGATTTTTTGCCATCGTTTTGTTAAGCATTATTGTTCGAGTTACCATGGATGTGCTGTTTTGGCCGTTGGTCGCTGCGTACTTAACACAATGGGACATCACTTTTGATTACGCCGCACAGCTGTATAGCCTCGGGCTGATTATCATCGCATTGACCGCCAATGTAATGTGGAATGGCGGCTTTAAATACGGCATAAAAGTCACTGCTATTCAGTTGATTGTTACCTATATCATCATTCGTTTTGGATTGATGACGTTCACCAACTTTAGCATTGCCAATCTTGCCGTCATGTACGAAGCTGTCGCGGCCTCAATTATTGCAGCCCCTAAAGCTTATATTATCTTGGTGATCACCGCTTTTATCGCATCAAGGGCTAATTTAAAATACGGCTGGGAATTCAATGGCATTATGCTACCGGCGCTGCTGGCACTACAACTGATGCAACCCACTAAGCTGCTCACATCATTCGTAGAAACAGCGATTATTTTAGTCTTTGGATATGTAGTCTTAAACTTTACTCGTTTAAAACACGCCAATATCGAAGGCGCGCGACTCATGCTGCTGTTTTTTAATATCGGCTTTGTCTACAAATTGATTTTAAACTACGTCGTCGTCGGTTACTTCCCAACCTTAAAAGTGACCGATACCTTTGCTTTTGGCTACATGCTATCGACCTTACTCGCCCTTAAAATTTACCAAAAAAATGCGCTAGGCCTTGTGATCCGTGCAACTTTTCAAACCTCAATTGTTGGTGGCTTCATCGCCATCTGTATCGGTTTTGCAATTATGGTTATTCCAAGCCTGTTCGTACAAAGTAATACATTAACGATAAATGAAACAGCCAGCGATTTAACACTCAGCCAAGTGATCAGTAATTACAAGAGCCAGCTGTATACTCAAAATGTGGCTACCGTCAATGTCAGCCAATATGTGACGGAGCAGCAACGTAGCCACTTTAAACAAGCGATTAGGTTGCTCAAACAGGATAGTGAGTCACGCTATGCCGAGGCCGCTACCTTACTTCGTCAAGCCGACTTTTCTTTGCAACGTACAACACAATTTTTAGTAATAAAAGACAATCAACAAGATCATAAACGCGGCCTGTTTATCATTAATTTAGCTGCTCAAAAAGCCCATATCATCAGCGTGCCTTACCCCACCGCTGAGCGGCTTGCCAGCGAAGCTGGTGGGATATTGTTTTCCTATTGGCAAAGTCAGGCAATGGCGTTTGGCAATGCGCGACCTAACCAAAGTGGCGATAAGAACGGTAAACAAAGCGAGTTCTATAGTGACTTTTTTATGGCGATGGATATTCCTGAGGTCGTCCAACTCAGAGAAATTAATCGGCAAGTAAGCCAATTGATGCACCAACACAGTTTAAAAGAAGACGCACAGATGTGGATATTTAACAGTGTGCCAAGCTCAGTGCAACAATCTGAACTTGCTACCTTGTTTAACATCAACGATGCACACTTTGGTCTCGCGGCAAATGCACCTTTACCTTACAGCCAGTTCCATGGCCAGATGATTGAGGCGTATTTAAGCTCGGATAGCTATTCGTCGTTGCTAAGCGCATATGGCCTGCAACGTATCGACAAAGACATAGATAAGATAAGCACAAGCGATGAGAGCATACAGGCACTTATTGAAGCATTTGCAAGTCACATTAGCGCCAAAGGCAGCGGTGCATTTAGCGCACTGAGTGATACCAATGCTGCACTGTGGGAATATGAAGTATTAAGGCCGTTATTTGCCATCACCCAAAACCTTGAAATAGTAACAACGCCAGAAATGCTTGAGATAAGGCTGAGTCAGATAAATCGCGTAGCAAACCTATTACAATATCAATTAACATTAGTTGAAAATAACCAAGGAAAATTCGTTGCAATTTCTCCTTTAGATACCAAATCTGCCTATGATTTGGGTCAAGGGGTGTACTTTATCGCAATGCTGGCTAAACCATCCCTCACCATTGCGGTGCCTAGACCACTCTTTGAAAGTAACACGTTGGAGTTCTCTGGTCAGTTGTTTACGGCCACTCATGCAAAGTTACTGGCAATCGCTGGCGCTCACCCGTATACCAGCATAGATGCAAATGTAATGGCAGCCGACAACGTGCGGTCACTATTTAATGTGGTGTATCAAAGTGCACAGCGCTACTTTTATGACAACCCCTTACTTAATTTACAGATCCGCAGTCATAGCGCGCCTGCAAGCATCAGACCTTCAGCGCTTGCGTACCAATTCACAACACCTAACCCTATCCATAATGACACCATTGCTAAACTTCAAAGGGTGCTAGCTGATCTTGGTGTTAATACTCAAACCGTTTCAGGACAAGAAGCAACAAGAGGTTTGGAACTCGGTACCACACCGCAGTCGGGATATCAGCTGTTCGCACCAAAAAGTGAGTTAGCGGCACTGTGGTTAGCATCGGATTTTAAATCTCACTTTGCCATTACCAACGATGCTTTATTGCAACGCCTTTTAGCCGTTGCACACACACCTCGGCTCAAAGTAATCGACTTGCTTACCCTCTCTCCAAATGATTGGCATGAGGCTAGTGCACCATTTATTGATGCACTTAACGCCGCCACTGGGCGTTATGCCACCACCCAACATTTACCGGTGCTCCAAGCACTTTGTCAATTTGAAAGCCAATGCAAAATAAGCGCCTTTAGCACGCATAGAAATGGTGAGCTGGGATTAATGTTTACCCAAGATAACGCTCTGCTCGCGCTATACTTACCAAGAAGAAATCGCGTTATTGATTTAGCCACTTATGCAAAAGCGGTTCATGAGGGGCGTTATGTACTGGATTAAGCAGATATTACGATTTGCTATTTTTACGGCTTTGCTGCTACTTTTTGTTTGGTTCGCCGTCACTTTATTTGTTTGGGTAAAATCGGCGGAGCCTTCAAATACCTCGACTCTGTTTAATATCCGCTCCAATGTTCATTGGCTAAAGACCGACAGTGCACTGAAGTTTTCCTTTTCTGCGTCTCGGACCATATCTGTTCGGGTGTTGTCCAATGGGATATTCGAATTTCAGCCGCTGGATGATCAGCCTGTCAACTATGCTATTGAATATCAGTTACTTGATGCAAAAGGAGCCATTATTTATCGCGGTACTTATCACCATGCAGCTAAAGCCGCCTCGAACGACTTTCAGCAACAGGTAAAACAGATCATTGAAAACCGTAAAGCGTTGGCAGTGGCGTCTGGGCAATCCTTTTATTTAAATCGTGAAGAGTTACAACAAGCTACGACTATCACGTTAAAGTTGATACCAGAAAATGCTCAGCTTAAAGGCGTGGTGGTACGCGTCCATGCCCAAACTAGTAACAGTATTACCGACCCCGCCAAAGCATGGCTGAAAAGGCCAACCGAGTGGCGTGAGCGCATGACGAATTACCACACCATAGGCGAAAACGCATTAACCAACGAAGAAAAATACAATTCGGTCATGTTAGATTGGCAAAAGCTAGCGCCACAGGGCGTGCCCAACATCGACTTTCGTGCTGACTTGTTATACGAGTCACTCCCCTACAATGTGCTTAATCATGATTTTTCGACCCAGCTAGATTTAGACAGTTTGTTTATTTCTGAGCAGCTGAACGCCAGTTTTCGCGTCTATGAAAACACGGAATATTTATTAAGCCATCCAGAGAATGCAAATCTCACTTTTGTTTGGCATGATTTACGCCAACTCGATGCGCCAAAGCGACTAACGCCTAAGATGCTATCCACTACCCAAGCTAAACTAAGCAACTTACCAGCTGGCCTTGTTACCATTAGCGCAAACGCCCCCACCAGTATTCGGATATTTAGCAATGGCGTCGACCCAATAGTCCCGCTGCATAGTTATTATTACATGCTCAACGCGCAAACGCCGGTTTACTATCAAGTCTCTCCTAAAAGCGATATCGCTTTGGAGTGGCGCGCACCCACTGGCAGCACTCTCTCCGTGAGCCTCTATAGCAATAATGAGCGGATCAAGGACTATGTTTTTACCGCAACGGCGGAGCAAGCTTTGTACGATAGACTGATAACTGAAACCACAGAGCGTCAAGCCTTGCCGACCGCAGAGAAGCGTTATTTGGCAATACCAGATAACGTTAATCAAATCAAAATTGAAGCCGAAAACGCGATGGTGAAGCTGCAAGCCCGCAGCCCAACATTTAATTACCTGAGCCATCGTTGCGACCCAGTGTGTGACCCTGAAAGTCCAACTTATCAGGGTATTGACGCATGGTTTAGCCAAAAGGCCGATAACCATTACCTCTTTCATACACAAAAACAGATAGCATCGGTGCGCTTATTTGAAGCGCCACCAGAAGTACCTGAGTTGCTACCTCAATACCGCTCCAAAGACTTAGATCAGCGTTTAGCTGTATCGGATATCGCGTTGGTGCCCATTGAGCAAGCTTACTTTGATAACTCAGTACCGCAAATGGAGTTTGAATATCGTCAGGTAGCTAAATCTGCACTCTTTAAGCTCGGTGAAGCGACAAGCTACCCAAGCAGTGTGATTGTGAAGCAAAAGCGTAAACCAACGCTATTTGAAGTTCCGCTAAACAGCTTACAAATAGAGGAGTTAGCTAATACCCAAGCTCTTTTCATCAATCAAGGGATCCCAAGAACCGTGCGGAAGATCCGCCTGTACAAAGTAGCGAAAGCAACGCCGCTCACTGTTGCTGTTAGTGAGAATAACCTGCAACCTAACGCTTTGGTCGTCAAAGTGTTTAGTGCCGCTCCTCAAGATGAAATCACGGTAGCAACCACTCTGGATAGCACTAAGGTAATCACCCCAAGCGATGAATACACTATTTTAGCTAAACACTTTGTCCTACACCCAAACCCAGCACAAACGAGGATGTTTTTTAACCCTAATCACGCAGAGCTGTACGAGTACCCAAGTATTACTTTGCCGCTGTTTCAAGACTTAATATCGCCTAAAACCATGACGCTTCGCTTTTCACATGATGTTTGGATAAGTGTACTGGAGGAACATGAACAGCCTGATGCAACATTAAACTGGTGGCAAAATGAGACGCCTTAGTCGCTACGCACTTTACATTGCATTGTGCTTGTCATTGAATGTTAACGCTGCGGTTCCCAACAACAGCAAGATGGCGCAATGGTTTAACCAACCTGTAGCGCTTGATGGCTGGCAATTTACGCACCAAGCAGAGCAATTTACATTGACGCCAAAGCCTCAAAGTGATGCGCATGGCGAAGTCACTTATGCGCCAAAACATCGGCCTTGCGTGGTGTCTGTTCCACATCGATTTCATGATAAACATACGCTGACCATTGGTGAGCACATTTTCCAGCACAGTTGCCAAGTGTTACTGAACAACACAAAACACAGATACGATAACAATGACACAACAAAAAGCTATGATTACGCCAAGCAACCTCACAATATTCACGCTTCAGCTATCGTAGCTTTTACATCTTTACACCCAACAGCAAAAGTGTTCCAAATACATGGATTTAGTCAGAAAAAACGAAAAACCGACGGCGGTAAACTAAGCGAAATAATTTTGAGCCAAGGCAAAACAAATGACGACACGCTATGGAAGTTGAAGTCTTGTCTTGTTAAGCAAGGTTATCGGGCGCTGATTTACCCTCAAGAAGTGCAAGAACTTGGCGGGACGCAAAATATCATGCATCAGCTTGCGCTTCCTGAATATAGCTTTATCCATATTGAGCTAAGCTATCAAACAAGAAAGCAATTAATTAATAACAATCAACAACTAGAGCAGTTTACTAAATGCGTGCAATCACTTTTATAATAACACTACTGCTGTTTGCAACGATATCCCGAGCCAATGAGATAGGGATACAAACGGCTGCCCAATGGGTTGATCTGTCACGTATGCAATTTACTCAAGCCAACGCTAACAAGCACTTTGCACCGCAGCAAAAAGCGTGGCTGTTTTTGCCAAGTCACGCGTGGTTAGTCACAACACCAAGTGCCCTCGATACATTCGAATTTTTTGCAGGGGAAACCCCGGAGCTACGACGTGCCATTCCAACGTCCGATTGGTTATGTATTCAATCCCGTTGCCAACTGAGTGCAACAGCACAAAACCGCTTAATTCAGGTTGCTTACACCGGTGATAACGTTCAATCTCTTGCGCTTTGGCAAGGCAGCATGCACAGCCATAGAGATCCGTATCGAAGAGCGCTCAAACTGCCAGGGCTTGACGACCAAACACTGCAATTAGCGCAAGATACAGAGCGCTGGTTTCACTTACAACCTACACAAGTGACAAGCGTGTTCTTTGAGCACGCCAAAAAACTCAAACTAGAGGTTCGAAAAGATCTGCACGCGATTGCGCAAAATGGTACTGTCACAATTAAAGTCAACGGTGAGGTTATCAGCACCATTGCAATATCAGATATCCAAGCGGATGAGTATCTTGAGCCTAAAGTCGGCTTGTCTAACCAAGATTATATTACCGTCCCGCAAGGTAGTTATCTCACTATCACAACGACGGTGCCTGTCTACCTTAACTTACTACAAATGCACCGTGGTATTTACGACGACAATGTGGGAATAAAGCAGCAAGAGTCGCTATTTAATCCGTATTGGAATAAACAGCTGAACGAGCAGCTTAGCGCCCTTTACATGAATGGTGATACTTCTCCACTCACTTTTAGCGCTACTGACACGGCGTTGGCGGTCAAACGTAAGCAAATGCTTAACGATATTGCCTCTACGGTGTATTTTTTAACGCCAAGCTCCCCTCAACCGCTCACTCATCATGTTTCCCTAAGCGGAGTGACGCTGGGCAGCCGCAGCTCCGCTGGGCAAGTGCTGCTCACCTCGAGCGCTCAGCGAGTCAATTACATAACATCGTCTCAGCCACTTAACTATCATCTTGAGAATATACTGAGAATTGATAATGCAATTACCTTATATGTTCGAGCAAAAACGCAAGAGCGCTTAACCATCACCAACGAGCATGGCCAACATACGCTGCTTGTTGCGCCTAGCAGTGATTTTCAAAGACTTACCCTACACATAAATCCAGCATCCAAAGTTGTGACGATTGAAGGGGCTAAGCAAGCGCTTGATATCGCTGTAGCAGTAAACCGCTTACAACCATTTCCCGACTTTTTGACCATGACGCAGGAGGCACTAGGCCAAGGGGCACTGGTTCAAGGTCTGCTGGCAAGAAGCAAACAAAATCGAGCGGACACTTACTATTTATCTCTTAGCGGGCTGAGTGCGCCGGAAATAAGCATTAAGGCAGACAGCCATGACCAATTTACCGCCACCAAAGCACTTGCGGAGCTGCAAATGGCAGCAAAGACTAAACCACTCATGGCGCTTGCGAAACTGAAGCCGTATTTGAGTGGTCATAGTGAGCAAGTTACCTTAATGGCTTGGCAACTTAATATTGCTATTTTGACTCAGCTAGAACGCAGTGGAAACGCCGAGGTGTTACTAAAATCGCTGCTAAAAAGTACCGCTCAATCTTTAAGAGAATACGCTGCCAATGAGCTACTCACGAGGTATTTAGCACTGAATGAGTATATCCAAGCTAGCCTATTATGCGCTGCCCACGAGACCGATATCACGCAATATCAATGCGATGATATCCTGTTGACATACCTACTTGACTCCGGGCTTCAGCAAGAAGCGCTGTGGACAAGCCAGCAAATGGTATTAACTCCAAAACAGGCCGAACGAGTCGCGGCAATTCAAACAAACGAACTTACCCAACCACAATACAGCCTCACTCACTATGGGCTACAAGTCGTGGAGTCACTGGATAATCAAACTGAGCTGTACCCGCTAAGTTCGGATAAGCCTATCAAATTGGTTGCTAAAACGCCTTTGACGGTAAAGCTGAGTGCTCGTGCTGCGTACCAAGGACAAGAATACAAAAATACCCAATGGCTGCTGTATGAACACGACACCAAAACCCGGCTTTTACCCATATTTAGTGATATCGCAGCAAACTTACAATTGCAGCCACAAACGACTCGATTATCTATTGCATCGCAGCAATATATTCAATTAGCGGCAAATGAAAGCCTCACACTTTTCAGTAGTAATGAGTTGTTTGTAGAGATCCGAGTGCAACCAGAAACCGCTAATACTCCGGCTTTTGCAGATAAGTCTGCACACTTGGTTAGTAGCGCTGATACGCGCATAGCCGACGAACTCAGCGCTAAAGAAATCGCGATAAATGCCTTGTATCAATTGAGTCAGCAAACATTGTCTAACGAAAGCTACAACAGGGTCCTTCAACGTCTGCACCCGAGCTTATCGGGTGATGCCGTTTTAACCGATTTATATGCCCGCTTGATGCGCTATGGTCAATGGCTCGCCGCTGAACAATACACAAGCTATGTTGGCACACAAAAGGTTAAGGTCGATACGCTTGCGGCGCAAAGCGTTGGTGACCAAATTACCGTACACCTCACAGAAAACCAGCCATCAGGCCTGCCGCTCAGAGCAAACGAGATACTGACTATTGATTTTTCTGAGTACCAACAAGTTCAAGTAAGAGTTAAGTTTGCCTACTCTTCTGCCAAACAAATAGTAGCACCGCCTGCTAATGTGGAGCTGGTGGGGCCAAATCAAGGTGATGTGATCTCGCTGCAACCAATGCAACCGCTCTATTACGGTATTAAACAAATCGAAACGCGCCAAGGGCTGCTGCAATTGCGTTGGCTCAACCCTTTATCGGGGCAAAGTGTGAGCGTACGTCCGCAATACTTCAATCAAGGTCAATGGCATGATATCCCGTTGGATACGAGGCAGATTTTTTATCGCTCTGATGAAGCAACCCCAATCACGGCAAAATTAACTCGAGATAGTCTGATTAAAATTGAAACCTTTGCCGATGGTATTAGAAATGAAGCCACCTATTTTCACCCGGCAGGACAAGTCTCACTAACCGGCCAACAACAGCAAACGTTAGCACGCATGTCTATCTGGACGTTAAGTCCAACATTGCATCGCGTTAACCTAGTACCTGAAGTGCCAATGTTCTTAAAAGCCAAACAACAGTTAACACCAACAAGTACTGAGCCAGTATTTCAGCAAGCTCGCATTGAAACTGATGAAAGTCGCACTGGCGTCGAAGGCTTTTTGAATATTGATAACGATGACATTGTACAGACAACAGAGCCTAGCCCTAGCCGTACCACACTCGATTTAGGTTTATCATTGAGAGTGAAGGATGAGAATAACTGGTACCGTATCGATACTTTCTACACGATGGATAATCATCACCAAGACACCTTCTCTATCAATGGTCAATATGATTGGCTCTCGCAGCAGTCGAACTGGTTTGCAGAAGCGAGGGTACGTAATCGTTGGCAGGATGCAACGGCTATCAGTGAAACCCATTTAAGCTCTAATATTTCGGCAAAGTTTGGCCAAATTCACCGTTATAACAGCGGTTTTAGAAGCATTTGGTGGTGGCAGCCTTTTTACAAGTACACCAGTATCAGCAAAGAAGAGTTTATTGCAGACGAGCAAATTGGCCCTGATATGTACACCTTTTACCGTAATAATCACAAGCACGGCTGGCAAGCACATGCTGGGCTGCGCTATCAGCCTTGGGTTGATAGTTACTTCAGCTCCGGCGTTACACTGACATCAAATCAAGATTGGCAAACGCTCGACAATGCACTGTTTTCATTTGATTGGTATCAATTTTATCAAGGACATATTTTCCATGCAGGATTAACATCAAGCTATGTATTTGCCGATCAGAACCGCCCCAATCCAACATGGCAGTACTTAACTCAATTGGGTTGGCAAACGGGTTTTGACTTTAGTCATAACACCGCAGGTTGGTTAGGCGTAACTTGGACTCAAGACTGGTTTAACAACACCCATCAGGTCGGACTCCAAGTACGTTTAGGCAATGTACAGCAAACCGCTTTTGCCCCCTATGCTCACGACGAAATTATTTTTGAATCGTTACAGCTAAGTCATTTATTAGAGCAAGATTTACATGAGCGCTAAAGCCTTAAAGAGTCAATTAGAAGCCTTATTTTTTGCCGAAACTGAAAAGTTTTGGCTGAACCTGTATCAACATAAATACAGTGCGTTGATCGACGAATTATGTGCATGGGAACTACTCTACAATCGCCCTGAAAACGAGGATGAAACCGACTGGCTCGTGCTTCAATCTATCGCCTTTTTGAGGCATAAGATTGAGACCTTACATGAACAAATCTTGCTGGTCGAGGTATCCCACACCGGATTTGTACAGCGCATTGCTAAGTCTGAATTTGCCAGCGAAAAAGAGCTACATATTATCGCCTACGCTCAGGAGCTAGGGGCGACTAAAGTCGTATTAGAGCAAGACAAAAAAGCATTTTCACGATGGTTTGACGAAGGCGCTGTAGTTGCTCGATATCAACATCAAGTTGCCGCGATTGAACAACAGATTAAGTTTTTAATCGCCAAACTTGGTGCCTTAACTAATCGATATTTACGCGCACACCACGATACCCTAGAAAATGCCTGGCAACGCTTAGATTTACAACCGTTTTGCTTAAATTTACTCGACCATAGCCAAAATCAACATATTCGTCATGGTTTGATCCGTGCACTCGTCAATATGGTCGCAACCTTAAACAACTTTGAGGTCGACCCAGAATTAGACGCAGAGCTTATCGCCAAACTTATTGAGCTGCTTGAGTCTGACAACATGCCCTATCAGGCAACTGTCGATATTTTAGAGATCTTAATACATCAACGCCCCACCTTTATTCGCGCTTACATGTGGGCCTTGCTGGAAGAGGCGAACGACATTGAAAACAGTCAGCAAGTTGATGCCGAAGTACTCTATATTCTGAGTATCTTTCCTAAAATTATTGTCAGCCAACCAAAGCTTACAGAAAAAGATCTCAATATGCTTGGTGCACTAAGCGAGCATACCTTACCCAGAGTGCGTCAAGTTACGTTAGAGTTTGTCGAGTTTTATCCCACACAGTTTGCAAAAGAGTTAATCGCCAACCGGTTTGAGCAAGAGAGTGAAAATGCTGTGCGCTTCACCCTGATAAAACAGCTATCCGCCGACCGGTTTTGTCAACACGATTTTTCGTTTTTACTGTGGCAACGCGTACTCACCGGCGACTTTAGTATGCCGTTAAAGCGCTTAGCGCTTGAGCAAAGCGCGCGTATTATGCTGAATATGCAACTTGAATCAGATCAAGTCGATCTCTGCTTCAAACGGTTTATTGATACCTTAAATGACTGTTTATCGAACGAAACAAGCATCGCCGTTTGCCGTTATATCACCAGAGCCAGAGAGCAGCTAGGTAGCTTCTATCATCAAGCCATCATCGCGCAGCTCAATGCTTCTCTTGAAGCCAACGAACAAAGTGACGCACTGGCAACTTGGTCTCGTGATGAACTGGGCCGCTCACTTTCTTATATTGCACAGCGCGGTCAAAGTCTTAATGCCTCAAAAACAAAAGCTGGCTGGCGTATCCAACAAGGCTACCGTCAAGCAAGAAGATTATGGCGAGTAATACACGAAATAAGACAACCAAGTACCGATAAACGTCAAAGCTATTCCCATACCAAAGCGAAAAAGCCCAGCGTATCAATCCACGTCCCTAGCTGCACTACCGCGGAAATTAGCGAAACAAAAGTGCCGGGGGAGTTGCTCTTTAATATTGCCGAACAAACGAGTCGACCACATCTACCGTTACTCGACTTTTTACTAAGTGTACTGACCAATGACCATAGCAAAGAGGATGCCAAAACCTATACGCCGGATGGTATTTTAGCCGTTACTCCGCCATCGACTTTGTGGCGACGCCTTAAGGCGTACTGGACCATAACATGGCAGTTTGCAGAGCTAGACCGCTTACGAAAAGGCAACGAGCTTGAGCAAGGTAAGTATTTGGACGCACTTAACACGCTGGGATTTTCGCTGCGCTTTAGTGCCTATGGCGACATCGCAGAAACGTCATTTCCTGTCGCGAAAGACATTCAGCAACTTTATACTCGCTCTGGTGCAACCTCAGCGCTACTCACCATTTGGAGCAGTTTTAAAGAATACGTCGATGCCATTTATCAAAATAGTATTTCGCAGCTGGTTTTCTTTGTGCTTGCATTTATTAGCTACTTTTGGACTCGGCATATTTATGTCAGTAAAAGAATAAAGCAAAATCGAAAACACATTCCGGTGTCCATTGGCGGCTGGGGAACACGAGGAAAATCAGGAACCGAGAGGCTTAAGTCGGCTTTATTTAGCAGCTTGGCGCTGAGAGTCGTGAGCAAGACCACGGGCTGTGAAGCGATGCTTATCTATTCAAAAATTTCTGGTGAGCAATATGAGATCCCACTATTTCGGCCCTTCGACAAAGCGAGTATTTGGGAGCAAGCTGATGTACTACATTTTGCAAAACAGGTAAAAGCGGACGTTTTCCTGTGGGAGTGTATGGGCTTAAACCCAAGATATGTAAAAATTCTAGTTCGCTGGATGAAAGACAATTTTGCTACCATTACTAATGCCTACCCAGATCATGAAGATATTTTGGGCCCAACAGGCTTGGATGTGGCAAAAGAAATGTCTGCCTTTTTGGGCTACAACACCCAAGTGTTCACCGCCGAGCAGAATATGGCCTCCGTGCTCAACTTGGCGGCGGAGCAAAAAAATACTTCGCTCATTCAAATTCATTGGGGTGATGGGTATCAAATAACGCCTGACATTCTCGCAAAATACCCCTATGTTGAGCATCCGGACAACATCGCCCTGGTCTGTAAAATGGCGCAATATATTGGCATCAATAAAGACTATGTGTTCAAAGAAACGGCTTCTAGGGTTATTCCCGATGTTGGCGTGCTTCAGCAATTTACGACCGCAAAGATCGGTGCAATCAGTCAAAGCTTTATCAACAGCATGTCTGCCAACGAACGCCTAGCAACGATAGAAAACTGGAAACGCTTAAACATTGTCGAACAGGGAAAGCAGGGGCAAATTGTTGCACTAATTAATAATCGTAACGACCGTGTAGCGCGCTCGCAAGTATTTGCGAACATTCTGGCCAATGATCTGCATTTTGATGCCGTTGTGGTGATCGGCACCAATATCGATGGTTTCTTTAAGTACTTTATGGTTGCACTGGAAAACCTCTTACACAATATTTTCAGCAATAACGACCACAATGCGCTACGCGATTTACTCACGCGCTTTAGGCTCACATTATCGCGAGATGCGCTTATCGCATCATTAAATACTACGGCAGACAAGCTGCCTGAGTCTGCGTTTTCAAGTATCGACTCTCTGCAGTCGCAACTTAATAACGAAGACGACACACACCGGCTCACACTAAAGCGTTTTGAAGCGTGGACAATTGCCCAGTCGCTTTTGGAAGCTGAAGACCTGAGCACTATGCTTTCGCAAACAACTGCGCTTGCAGAGCAACTTGCCACACTCAAATGTACATTAGTGCATGATAGCGACATCAAGCCTGATGCCTTAAATCAAGTCATTGCCAAACAAGCACTGCCAAATGAGCATCAAATTATCGTCGGCATGCAAAATATCAAAGGAGCGGGATTAGGCTATGTGTACATGTGGCAAAAGTGGCAGTTATTTAATCAGCATTGCGAGCGTCTAAGCCGCCGAAGCGTGACACAAACTGAGTTTAGAAATGGCTTAAGTAGAATTTTACAACAAGAGGAGCTCAGCGCGCTTGAATGTCAATACTTAGCTGACAAGCTCGACTTGTTCGAAGCGTTGCCCAATGCCCAAAGTGAATTTAGCCAAGCCGAATTAACGCAAATAAAGCGCAAACTAGAGCAACAAACACAACGCTTAGAAAGTAAGGATAATACCCAAGCTCGCTCGCCTCTAACACGCTTTTTGAGTAAATTGGTCGAGTCATTTTTAGACGCCGGCGCGGCGGTAAAAAGGAAGAAAATCGCAATTCAGGTATACAAAGATATCGCCGACTTTAGGATCACAATAGAAAAGGCAACCCTCATTTTAAGTGAATTAAATCGTTCGCAAAAACCAGGATGGCTAAAGTTACAAAATGGTAAGCGCCGTAAAAAATAGCTCGGCGCGTCTTACTCAACTACCAAAACATAGATGAGTTTAATAATCAGCACCACCATTAATAAAGGCAGTACATATTTGGCATACTTTTGCATTTTATCTAGCCCTAAACGTTGCTGATATTTTTCCAACAAAGGGATCAAGACGACCAATGCAATGACTAAACTCACTAATAATATAACTACGTTCATCTTAGTTCCTCTTTCTAAACAGGTATCTTACAACCAGTATTCACTTCAAGCAAAATTCCAGCTATGCTCATAAACACATCTGACCAGTAGAATAACAATGATGAAAACTGCTATCACCGAATTATTTGGCATCGAAAAACCCATTATATTACCCGGCATGAGCTGGATTTCTGTCCCTGAGCTTGTTGCGGCAGTGAGCAATGCTGGTGGCTTAGGTATTTTAGCCACGGGCCCGCTCAGTCAGGACGAGACACGTCAAGCAATACGGAAAATTCGTGAACTCACCGCCAAGCCTTTTGGTATTGGTGTAACGTTAATGATGCCAGGCGCCAAAGAAAATGCCAAAATCGCATTAGAAGAGCAAGTGCCTGTTATCAATTTTTCTTTAGGAAAAGGCGATTGGCTAGTGCAGGCGGCTAAAGCTTACGGCGGAAAAGTCATTGCCACTGTGGTGACGCAAAAGCATGCATTAGCAGCACAAAAATCTGGCGTTGATGCGCTATTAGTTACAGGTCATGAGGCCGCAGCCCATGGTGGTGAAGTAACTTCACTGTGTTTAGTGCCGAGCATAGTCGATATTGTCGATATACCTGTGATTGCCGCGGGGGGATTTGCCGATGGTCGAGGACTTATCGCCGCGCTAGCTCTTGGCGCAGAGGGCGTTGCGATGGGCTCTCGTTTTGCAACATCTAAAGAAAGCCCTTTGCATCAACATGTCAAAGATACTGTAGTGGAAAAAGACGTTGAACAGACGATTTACTCCAAAAACTTCGATGGTCTTTATGCTCGAGTAATGAAAACCCCCATGGCTGAAAAGGCAACGCGCCGCCCGATGAACTTTTTCATGGCCACCATAAAATCATTCAAGGCCGCCAAAATGGTCGACATGCCCTTATGGAAGCTACTACTAGGACTGTTATCTCAATTCGATAAAATTAAGATGCTGTCGCTCTTTGGTGCCGCCACCGAAAAGCTTGAAGCCGCCACAATCCACGGAGATTTAGACCATGGAGTGCAGTTTATTGGTCAATCTCAAGGCTTAATTCGAGAAATCGAATCAGTACAAACCTTAATGGATAACATGATGGCTCAAGCCACTGAGGTGCATTCACGTATCGGCAACAGTACAGCTAAGTAACGGATGTTTGGTATTGATGCGGTAAAAGCGGTATTATTTGCTTAATATCGCTCTGGCCCTAGTTGCGCCATTCAAGTGCTGGCCATAAACTCTGATTTTATAAGTGACTTTCAATGCCTAAACATTATCTTTTCTACATTGAGCAGCCATATAGCTTTGCCATTCTGAGACCTATCCAAAACGCTATCCGTGCTAACGGTGACGTGGTGAAGTGGTTTTTAAAAGGTAAAGATGTAAACTCAAGTTCACTTGCACCAGACGAAGCGGAGTTACTGAGCGTAGAGGACGTCAAGGCGTTTAATCCTAGAGCAGTATTTGTACCTGGAAACGTTGTTCCTGACTTTTTTCCAGGCGCCAAAGTGCAAGTATTTCACGGGTTAGAATATAAAAAGAAAGGTCACTTTGGGATCCGTGGTTTCTTCGACTTGTATTGTACTCATGGCCCAATTACCACCGCGCCATTTAACCAACTCGCACAAAAGCATGGTTATTTCTCGGTGATTGAAACTGGCTGGCCAAAACTCGACCCTTATTTTGATTACATCAAGCAAGAGAATGAAAAGCCAGTCATACTGTACGCTCCCACTTTTTCACCAAACCTCACATCGCTTGAAGCATTACATGCACAAATCAAACAGCTCGCAGAGTCAGGAAAATACAAAGTCCAACTTAAGTTTCATCCTAAGACGAAACTGCAGTGGCAACAGATGTATATGGAACTTGAAACCATCAGCGACTTTGAAATTGCCGGGAATGACAATCTTATTCCACTCATTCAGCAAGCCGATGTGGTGATTTCTGATACCTCTAGCGCCGTTGATGAGTCACTATTAATTGGTAAACCGGTTATCACTTTTAATAATCACCGACCTCAAGATGCCTTAATCAATATTACCGAAGCAGGCCAATTATCTGAAGCGGTTGAACAAGCACTTAATCTATCTGAGGCACAAAGTGAACATATTGAGCAATATATTCAGCAAGTGCACCCTTACCGCGATGGTAAAAGCGCCGAGCGCATACTCGCGGCAACAGAGACTGTAATTGCTGCTGGATTAAAGCGTAAACCACTTAATTTATTGAGGCGCTATAAAATACGTAAAGCGCTGAATTACATGAAGATAAAGTAAATATTGGTAACTTTTCGAAAATAAAAAAGCTCACTTGACTGTGAGCTTATGCAAGTTAATTTGTCACTAATTTTAACACTCACATTGCCAATACTGATTGCCAGTTTCTGACATCGGAGGACGACAACGAATACCTGTCGCGCCACCAGCGATGTTTGGTGTTTGCTCTTGAGGCAAGCTTTGTTTTTTATCTAATTGTTTTAATGCTGTTTTTTTAAATTTCAATTTCATCTTCTTATCCTTGAGTTAATCTTAATTTATAAATCATGTTGTTTAAGGTTGGTAGTCCAACAAGTAGATTCTCTACCTCATCAGGCTAACCTAAAACACTGCTCGACTATACTAACAACGGCACTGACCGTAATCCGTACCAGTCAACGTTTCCGTTAAACGGCATGGGATTCTAGTATTTGGCTCAGCACCGCCAGCTACTTGAGGCGTTTGCTGTAAAGGTAGGTTTTGGTTTTTATCTAGTTGCTTCAACGCTGATTTTTTTAATTTTAATTTCATTATCATTTCCTTGAAATAGTCGTTTAGTGATAAAAATTTATCACTAATTCTTAAGCTGCCATGAAAAAATAAAAAATTCAACATTATTAACAATAAAATTAACTTTAAAATTCATCCCACCACAAAGATAAGCCTTAACCATATGTTAAATAATGACTTTTAACCAAGGACCCCAAAAAACACACCATCAAAAACAAACAAAAAATTAATAAATCTGCAATCTAATGAGATAAGCTCACCTCAACTAGGCATCTTGTTGCTTATCCATAAAATCAGCCATACGCGCGAGTAACTCGGTTTCTGTGAGATCTTCTTTATGCGTGCCAATCGTCCAGACATGACCAAATGGGTCTCGTAGCGTTCCTGCCCTATCACCATAAAACTGATCACAAACGGGCGTGACTTGCTGTGCCCCCAATTCAATTGCCCCCGCAAATACAGTGTCCACATCGTCAACATACAACATTAAGCTAACGGGCGTGCCACCAAGCTCCTTGGGATCTTTAAAGTGCACATCAGGGCACATATCTGAAAGCATCACATAAGAGTTACCAATCAGCAGCTCCGCATGTGCTATTCCTCCATCTGGCATAGGTAACTGAAGCTTTACGCTGGCACCAAAAGCAGCTCGGTAAAACTCGATGGCTTTTGCTGCACCAGCCACAATAAGATAAGGCGTGAGTGAATGATAACCGGAAGGAATTGAAGAAGTCGCCATTATTGAGTCCTATAGAGTCCGTTAAATTCCCTCTAAACCTAGCCGATTATTTGAAATATGCGAATTAAAATTGCGATGCTCATGTTATTGCAGCGATGAGATTTACTCATAACTCGAGTGTTGATTAACGAATTATTTACCTATATGCTAATTTGGTTTTGTTCATAAAACACACAACAACATGTAAGGGATCAGTATGAAACCAACTTCTATATTACGATTGGCTTGGACGAGCGGTGCTCTCATCCTCGCAGGCCAAGCAAAAGCCTACGACTGTAGTAATTTAACCCTGTGGTCTGAACAACAAGTCTACAGACAAGGGGATATTACACAATCCCAAAACCAAGCATATGAAGCTAAGTGGTACAGTCAAAACGACAATCCAGCTGGCCACTCCGGTCCTTATGATGTCTGGCGGTCACTTGGAGCTTGCGCAACGGGGTCAGGTCAAGCGCCGAGTGTCGTACTCACCAGCCCAAATAATGGCGCTGTGCTGGGCGAAAATGACAGCGCTGTTTTTTCCGCTAATGCCAATGATGTCGATGGTGATCTGGCTTATGTCGAATTCTTAGTAAATGGGCAAGTTATCGCTACGGACACTACCGCGCCATTTCAAACCACTTGGAACGCAGTACTTGGCGAATACAACATCAGTGCAATTGCCACCGATTTACAAGGGCTAACCGGAAGTTCGCAATCAGCACGGATCACAGTAAAACCGGGCGGAGGAAATTTACCACCAAACGTATCCATTGTAGCGCCAGCCAGCGGTCAGCAGTTCTATCAAGGCGATATGGTAGGGATCAGCATCACAGCTGAAGATAGCGACGGTACTATTGCGGGAGTGGAAATTAGCGTGAACAACCAGCTTGTTACGAACCTAACGACCTCTCCTTTTGAGTTCAAATTCCAAGCGGAGCAAGTGGGCGTAAACCAACTAAATGTAAAAGCGATAGACAATCAAGGTTTGGTAAGTGAGGCAAACCTTGCCATCGATGTGCTAACAAAAGTAGGCGGTGGCTGCCAAGGCCTTAGAGCATACAGCGCTGGACAAAATTACCAGGCTGGTGAACTCGTCGCTCATAATAATCATAAATATCGCTGTGATATTGCAGGTTGGTGTAGCTCAAACGCGCAATGGGCATATGAGCCAGGTGCAGGCCAGTATTGGACCGATGCATGGAGCGATTTAGGGATCTGCGCAATCGCGCCAACCGTAACGTTCGAAAGCCCGTCCAATAATGGTACTGTTTTGGTCAATGCGCCCACCACTATCTCTGTCAGTGCTCAAGATACAGACGGCACTATTGCTACGCTGACACTCTATGCCGACAATACACTCCTCGCCACAGCCAATCAAGGAATGCTTAGCCACAGCTGGACACCAACAGCCCTCAATCCTGTAAGCTTAAAAGCCGTTGCCGTCGATAACGAAAGTAATCAAAGCGCGCAAACAATTACAGTGAATGTGACTGATAAACCAATTGCCGTTGATTTACTCGCCCCCACTAGCGGCAGCCAAATTACTTTGGGTAATTCCACTCAATTGATTGCACAAGCATCCTCTTTTGTTGGACAAATCACACAAGTGCAGTTTTATGCTGACGGCGTGTTACTCAATACAGACACAACGCCGCCCTACGAATATAGTTATGCACCGGCCTCAATCGGCACAAAAACACTTTATGCCACGGCCACCAACGACAATAATGATCTAGTGTCCAGTAGCGGCGTGACAGTTCAAGTCATCGACAAGCCCATCGGTAAAAAGCACAAACTGATTGGCTATTGGCATAACTTTGTTAATCCAGCTGGTTGCCCTATTCCACTTGATCAGATGTCTAATGCTTGGGACATCATCGATATTGCCTTTGCTGAAAATGATAGAAACTCGAATGGCACGGTGCACTTCACGCCATTTGAAAAAGACATTCGCTCTAACTGCCCCCCTATCGATCCGGTAAAATTCAAATCCGACATGCAGGCATTACAAGCACAAGGTAAGGTTTTTGTGCTAAGTCTTGGTGGTGCGGAAGGCACAATTACCCTCAATACGGATTCCGATGAAGCGGCATTTGTCAGTAGCCTCACCGATATTATTCAACAATGGGGATTTGATGGGCTCGATATTGATTTAGAGAGTGGTTCGAACCTTGTGCATGGCTCTCAGATCCAAGCTCGGCTGCCTAGAGCATTAAAGCAGATTGAACAAAATATTGGTGGCAATATGGTACTTACCATGGCCCCTGAGCATCCCTATGTGCATGGTGGCATGATTGCCTATTCAGGTATTTGGGGCGCTTATATTCCACTTATAAACGAGCTACGCGATACGTTAGATTTACTTCACGTACAGCTATACAACAATGGCGGTCTACCTAACCCATATGAACCGGGAAGCGCCCCTGAGGGCTCAGTGAACATGATGGTTGCCCATGCAAAAATGTTGATTGAGGGATTTGAGCTTGCTGATGGCACCCGCTTTGCGCCACTTCGGGATGACCAAGTAGCCATCGGTCTACCTTCTGGCCCACAGTCGGCAAATTCAGGTCAAGCGCCTATCGGCAATATCATCAATGCCTTAGATTGTTTAACCAAAGGTACAGGATGTGGCACTATCCAACCCAGTAGGGCTTATCCGAACTTTGGTGGCGTGATGACATGGTCGATTAACTGGGACAAGTACGATGGCTATAACTTCTCTCAACCCATTGGCGATAAATTAACGCAGATGAATCAAGGAAATTAAAGTTACATTGGCCTGAGCTTAGTATTTACGTCAAACGTTATTCTGAGCTCAGGTTGATTAATCAATAAAATACAAATAACAAAGGCAGGTACAGCCCTGCTCCGGCTTACTTGATTGCTAACAATTTTCGGTCGTGTAATTGCCACATCTAGCGCTTGTACAAAGTGCTGTGGTGATTAAATCGCACTCTTTAGTCGTGGTTTCGCAACCAATCGTACCAGGCCTCGTTGTATAACCACCTGCCACATTAGGCGTCGCAGCATAATCAAGTGTTTGGCTGTTTTTAGATAAAGACTTTAATTTTTTAACCGTTAATTTCATTGGTAATCCTTTTTTATTTTATTGATAAATTCAGGAACTAGCTCGTAATAATATAGTCCTGAACTTAAGTTGTATCACCTGAACAAAAAACACTCAACCTAATTAAAGCAACAATTCAATGATTAGGGCCTGTTGATCTTTGTATTTTTGCCAGAACCACATTGAATAACCCTATAACTTAGGCTATGTAGCAATCAGCCAACGACACAAGCTAACAAGGCAGATAAACAGTCAACAGCTTTTTGCTTGGAAATAAACTATTTCTCCCCTACTATTAGAGCGTTACACGCAAATTCATAATGAATCCCAAGGTCGATATGAAATCTTTTCCATCGCTTTATTTAACAAATCTATTCTTAGTCGGTGGGACAGGCCTGCTGACCACTTACTTAGCGCTTTATTTAGGCCAGCACGGCGTCAGTACGTTTTGGATTGGCTTGCTTACCTCGTTTTATTACTTGGGTTTGTTGCTCGGTGCCAAATTAGGCTACCACCTGATCAAGTCAGTTGGGCATATTCGCGCGTTTGCGGCGAGCACAGCGGCAGTGACGGCCTGCGTAGCAATACATGGGGTGAGTGACAATATCTATCTTTGGCTTGGACTACGACTTGTGGTAGGTCTTGGCATGATGTGTAACTTTATGGTGCTCGAAAGCTGGCTGAATGAACAAGCGGCACCTGAGCAGCGAGGGCGGGTATTTTCTTTTTACATGCTCACCTCCTACCTCGGTATGGTAACTGGGCAATTTGCGCTTTCAAACTTTCCAGAGCTTGGCTATGCGCCGCTGTTTTTAATTGTTGTTGCCTTATCCTTTGGAATTATCCCTATTTCAACGACGAGGCGGATCCACCCTAAGCCACTTAAGCCTATTCAAGTCAGTCTGTTTACCTACTTCAAAAAAGTGCCTCAATCTCTCACCGCAGTCTGTTTTGCCGGAGTGATTAATGGTAGTTTTTATGGCCTTGCCCCGACTTTTGCCAGCCAATCAGGATTTAATGCCGAAGAAATTGCCATGTATATGTCGGTAACGATTTTTGCAGGTTTGCTTGCACAGTGGCCAATGGGCATTATCTCTGACCGAGTTCGCAGAAGTATCTTACTGCGCAGTAATGCCGTTTTTATCGGTTTGATTTCTCTTTGTATATTTTTACTTCCATTGAGTCCAAGCTACAGTCTTTGGCTAACTTTTGGCTTTGGGTTATTTGCATTTACCATGTATCCACTTTCTTCGGCACTAGCAAACTCCCGCGTTGATGATGAAGACCGTGTTGGCGTTTCTTCTGCACTGCTGGTGGCGTTTGGCGGAGGGGCCTGTGTTGGCTCGGCCGCTATTGCACAGATCATGTCCCATTTTGGTCATCAAGCCCTATACGCTTCGTTAAGCGCACTAACCGTTGTCATGTTCTTACTCCTCCACTTTATAAACGCTAGACAAAAGGCCGAGCAGCCAGAACCTAGCGACTATGTTGCTGCGACCTCTGATATTACCAGCTCACCGCTCGCTGCCACCATGGACCCGCGTATCGAGGAAAAAACAGCACACGAGCAACTACTTGTCGTTGACGAAGACGCCCCCCGCGGTAACGACGATGAACTCGACGACAATGAGCAAGATAGTGAGCCAACCGAGGAACTGGTCGAAACGACTAACAAACCTCAGCCATAGTCTGACTGATAAACGCTCGTAACCAAAGATTGCTTAATCAAGGTGTTATCAGCTATGTTTATAGGATGTAGCTGATGATTGATGAGTATTGTGATTTGCAAAACACATGGATTGCCTTTTGTGGCGTTATGCTGCTCACGGCTTGTACCATAGCCAATAGCTGTGAGCTTGCTATGCTTGATGGTAGTGTCGTGCTCAATTCCTCAAAGATACAGCCTAAATGTCGTTTTAAACAAGATCAAACCGGCCAATTGTCTGCTGCGGCTAAGTTCACCTCCGTGCTAACTCATCAAACGCCAAACTCTAAAATAAAGCGGCTATCGCAGGAGCAAGCTCAGCAATCATGTAACATCGACGCTACACAAGGCAGTTTGACTTGTACATTTAATGGCAAAAGCGACCACTTCACGCTGACTAACACCATTAAACAGGGGAAAATCGCATCAACAAACTGGCAAGATGATGAATATGTTTACCTTGGCTGGATGACCAACACTGAGGTATTAATGGGCTATATTGCGTTTGGCGCGCTTAACAAGCACAGCGCTCCCTTTTTCATTCCCGCCTCCCAGTTTTGCCAATATGGTCTAAGCTCGCATATTATCGACCTTGGTAAGGGCGACTTATTGTGCCAAAACCACGAGGGGCTTTGGTCTCATAGCCGTTTACTCCCCCTACCACAGCCCTGCCAACAACCACAACAAATGATCCAAGATAAAAGTGGGATTTGGGCGCTGGAGTTTATCGAAAGTAGCTATCAATGGCGGATCTGCAGATACAAAGATAACGCAGGTAGCCTATTAGCCGCATACGAATACAGCATAGATTTAAAGGCAACGCTGGCTCGGTATGACTTACAGCCCAGTGATTACACCCAACTAACTTTTTTATCCAATAGCGATACTAACGCTATCGCGAATGCGGTGGAAATAGATAACGTCTTTCCGGTCAGTGATATTACGCCAGAGCTTGACCCACAGACGATAGAGCTGCCTATTCAGCAGCTACAATACAAACTGACTAAGCTAGATTAATCGCCACTTACTCTTGTGCTTCACGTAGCACTTGCGTTTGGCTATTTTGCTTTCTAAATTGATTTGGCGTGGTTCCCGTGGCGATTTTAAATGCTCTAGTAAATGGCCCAACCGACGCGAAACCACTTTCCAGTCCAACGAACTGGCCAATGCTGTTTAGCGGGGTCCTGCAATAGCGCTTTGGCATGCTCAACCCTCAACTCATTGACCAATTGGCTGAAATTTCGCGCTTGCAGGTTTTGTCGTATCACCCGGCTTATCTTGTATTCAGGTTCATTGAATTGCTGAGCCAAGTCAGCAACTTTTAACCCTTCTTTGAGGAAGCCTTTTTGAACGATCAGAAAGTGTTCCACTTGTTGCTGGAGCGCAATATCATCCTCGGTTTGTGTTGATTCATTTGATTCAACGCACCTAACGGATGTAATTGTACGTTGAGATGAAAATCGCCAATACAGTAACACTTGTGCCGTCAATATGATGAGGATGGCTGCACTTGTCACTGCCCATTCTTGAACCTCACGATTATCGGCAAAACGATTTTCGACTAATTTGGTGCCTGCGACGCAAATAAAATAAGCGGATAAGAATAGCACCCTTTGTGCTTTTTCTTGCCCTTGAGACTGCGAAAACCCTCGGCACCCTTCCCAAAATGCCAGCATAAGTGCACTAGATGACAACAATAAGGTAAGCTCATACGCCGCAATGTTAAGCCACTCAACAAATCCGCTGGAAGTCATGTGTAATTGGCTGTCGATAAACAAATAACCTTGTCGCCACACGACCAAAGCAGCAATGGCGATTGCAAAGACAATATGTCTTTTTAACACGGCATGTTTTTCTCTAAATAGTGCCCGTGCAAGCAACCAAAACCCATTACAGGTCACACAAGCGCCCATGCCAATTAAATACTGATATCCATTCAAGGAGTCCTGAGTCAGCTTTTTGGTCGTAGCCAAAGCAATTGAGCCACACTAAAGCAAAGAGTAAATGTGCTGCTTTTTTCTCTTTTACAAAGAACTGAGCAACAACCAAAGTGCAACATAGGCTAAGCAAAAGTAGGTAATAGTTTTCAATAGTCATGGTGATTGAAGGAATATTGATAGACACAGAAACTCTAACAGCCACACCAAAAGCATTCTAATTAACTTTGTAAATAACCATTACATCAGGTTAAGTAAACTTAACACCATCATTTTTAAAATTCGGCCTACTTTCTTTGCTTTGATTTTCAAAATCAAAGCGACGAGATTGCAAAACCTTGTCATTTTATATACCAATTTTATTGATTTATAAGGCTAAGTATTTTGTCTTCACTCAATCTAACCAATTCAACAGGGGAGTTTTTTAGTCCCTTTAGTGTATTGAATGGTGCCGTAAAGAGCTGGGTATGTGTCGCCCTGCTCGGACAATGGATGTTTGCTGTTTATATCTTAGGCCTATATGCCATCCCGCTTATCGTGGGACTCACAGAGCAAAGTGCAGCCGCTGTCATGATGTGGTGGCCACGCATTTCAGCCGTCTTTTTTAGTTAAATTACAGTTTAATCAGTTAGGAGACAAAACAAATAATTCCTAGGCGCTGCTATATAACTCGTTCCTTGTCGTTTTGACTCGTGTTAAATTAGCGATGATTTTTAAGCAAGGAACGAGCGGTTATGCAAACTAGGTTAGTTACTCACATTGTTATCGTGGCTATTTTTACATTGCTGTCAATTGGTAGCGCTGTTGCTAATAAATCAGTAGATTCGAACTCGACACTGCAGCTTTCATCCGCTTATTTTTCGCAAAAAAGAACGGTTCATATCGTCCTGCCACCAAGCTATGAGCAAGGCAATACAAGCTATCCAGTGTTATATCTGACTGATGGTCAGATCAATCTTGAACATACCGCTTCAGCGGCTCGCTTCTTGGCACAACAACATAAAATACCGGAACTTATCATTGTTGCCATCGAAACCAACGAACACCGCACTCGAGATCTTACCCCGCCTTATCGCAAAGGCAGCCTTGCGGTACTGGGACATTTTGCAGGTCCAACACGGCAGCAAAATCCGGGCGGTGCAGAAATGCTACTGCAATTTATCGACAAAGAACTCATCCCTTACGTAGACAAGCATTATCGCACATCAGGCTATCGCGCGTTAGCAGGACACTCATTTGGCGGGCTGTTTGCAACCTATGCGCTACTTGAAAAACCCGATTTATTTAATGGTGTGATGTTGGCAAGTCCAAGCCTTTGGTGGGATAAAGA
Source organism: Pseudoalteromonas sp. GCY (assembly GCF_016695175.1). Lineage (NCBI taxonomy): Bacteria > Pseudomonadati > Pseudomonadota > Gammaproteobacteria > Alteromonadales > Pseudoalteromonadaceae > Pseudoalteromonas > Pseudoalteromonas sp. GCY. The sequence goes on along the minus strand of NZ_CP068023.1, from coordinate 1,044,896 downwards.
GCGATTATTAAATGACTTACTGGCAAAAGCGTTAATCAACAAGTGTATCTACATCAGCATGGCAGACGAAAGCGCAATCATAACGCAGCCATTTCAACGTCTTAATGATGCTTGGCGAAAGCCAAATGGAATTGACTTCAAAGCACAGCACTTTAGCGGCGAAACCCATATGAGCGTCGTTTACCCGAGCTATTATCATGGTTTGCAGCACCTCTTTAACCATTATCAGCCATCCTTGAAGGTAGCGGCCGCCGGTGTCACTCAGCTGGAAAATCATGTCGCCATCGCTAAGTCACTATATGGACTCAAGGCTTACCCCTACGACGCACTGACTTCGCTCGGGTATGGCGCCCTATTCGAACGTAACTTCACTGCGGCCATCAACCTGTTCAGCTTTGTGAGCCAGCACAACTCAGCGTCTCTCAATGCACTGCAGCAATTGGCCACGGCTTATCAGCAAAAAGGAGATAAGCCATCGCTATTAAAGACCTACCAAGCCATGCTTAAGCTTGAAGGGCTAAGTGAAAGCGAACAAAAACATTTGCTTTCTGAAATCAAAGCATTGCAACACTTACATTAACTGATTTTTTCTAAAGTGATGATATTCACTCAACGCAAGTGGCACGGAAACCACTGGATTTTGTGAATGCCCCGCGCCCTCGCTAATGCTGTGTCCCCAACGCACATTGGCAGGCGCATGCTGTTCAAGTGCATCTAATAAACCGCGAAATGACCCCGTAATGATGTCATTCTCAGCACCGCCGATGGAGAGGTAAATATACTTAGGTTTGCCTTGAATATTGGCTAGGCTTTTTGCGAATTCTTTTACGACGACCGAGTCGTCATACCACGCAGCAGGACTGAAAGCAAAGTAGCCATCAAAAAGCGCAGGTTTAGTCACCATGGTATAAAGTACAAAACTTCCACCAGCAGAGAACCCGCTTAATACACGGTTGTCGTTAATTGAGTAGTTAGCTTCTAAATAGGGTAACAGCTCGCTTTCAACAAATTGCAAAAAACGATCTGCACGACCAAAAATGGCAGGGTCATTGTCACTCTCTGGACGAGCCTCAATCGCAACATCTTGCCGAGCATAAGGTGGTACTAAGTCGCGATTGCGGGTCTCTGTCCAAAATTGATTGGGAATAGACACTAAAATGGCATCTTCTACCCTACCTTGTTCGGCAAGGCTACTTAGTACCTCATCCCACCGCGCGAGATTAAAGTTGCCATCGGTGCGAATAATGAGTGGATAACTATGTGCCTTGTCATATCCTTTCGGGAGGCGAATAAAGACCTTTCGATCTTCATTAAGCACTTGTGAAGGCAACACTACATCAACATAATCTGAAGTGTAATGAGACTGATACTGGGTAAGCTTCCAACCAGCAGCTACGCTGGCAATTAAACCTAAGAGAGAAAATAGATATCGCTTCATAAAACTTCCTGTCATTGTTTTTATTATTTCGTACTTTTGAATACTGTTTACTTCATCCTACTGTATATTTTTTAGAAACTAAATCGCAACCGCTATTATATCAGGCAGCTAAACATAACATCCTGAAAGCACTAAAATTTACGTCAAAAATCAATGTAACATTATGTTTTAAAAATAAATTATCGCTGTAATGTGGTGTAATGGATAAAATCAGAATCTACCCTACCCTTACGCTGCGCAACAAATTTGCAACCAATTGGTTCATTTTTTTTACTTGCGCAAATCATGTATCTGCATCAGCAGTACAGCCAGATACTTCTTACACCATTTGAACAATATCTTGTCGCTGCCGTGAGATTTTCCGATTAGATAATGCAAATGGTATCTTTTGACATGGAGTTCACGATGATGAAAATCTTAGTATCTGCCATTGTATTGGCAACCACAATGTCGAGTTTCAATTCGCTCGCTGCGCCTGAATCTTATGGCGTGCTTTTTTTAGACCGCAGTAGTTCAATGAACACGTTGCGCCCAGATGGACAAAGCCGATGTTCATTCTCAAAGCAACAGGCAGTGCAAAAAGTATCAAAGTTCTTTTTAGATGCCACAATTAATGGCCAACAGTTAAATGTGAAAACGTTTGCTAGTGGCGGTCAAATTCAATCTCTAACTAACGGGTTTGTCGGTTTCAATGCGGCAATGATGGCACTCTATCAACTAGATCCAGAAGGGTGCTCGGGGCTAACCGCACTTGCACAAGCTATGTGTGATGGCGCTGATGAGTTAAGAGCAAATTACTCAACGGAAGCCGCTAATGGCGCACTGCTAAGAGTGTATGGTTCTACTGATGGCGGCGAAAATGACAGTCCAGTCTCTAGCTGTGGCGGCTCAAATTGGCAAACGAGCGTAAACTCTAAATACCTGTTTGAGCTACCACCAGTGCAATTCAATGCCACAATCTATACAGGCACAGTGCAAAATATTCTGGCTAATAAAGATAAGATGTATGTATTAGATGTTTCATCTGCATCTCAGTCGGTATCTAGTACCCCTACATTTCAGTTTCTTAAACAGCTGAGTATTGACACTGGCGGTACTTACGAGGAGATCAGCGACTCAGATGGCGGCGACCCAGGCGACTGGTAACTCACCAAATACCAAAACATATATAAAGGCCGATAAGGCCTTTTTTCTATTCGTGGTTGAGAAAATACAGAACGTTGTTTTTACACATTATTTAAAACAAAAAAACAATTAAATTACACAAAGCGCAAATACCTAAGGATCTTCAACTACACTCTCCGTGGGCATTTGGCCTGTGCAAGTTAAAAGGAGATTGTAATGAAGATTAATGGCAAACAACCGAATTTTCTAATCATCACCACCGATGAAGAGCGTTTCCCTCCGCCCTACGAAAATTCACAAGCAAAAGAATATCGACTCAAGCACAGTGCGTGTATGGCAGAAATGCGCCGTTGTGGCATGGAATTTATGAATCATAACGCAGCAGCAACGGCATGCGCACCGAGTAGAACATCCATTTACACGGGACAATATCCATCACTACACGGCGTGAGCCAAACACCTGGAATTGGCAAGTCGTCATTTGATCAAAACATGTTCTGGCTGGCTCCCAACACGGTGCCAACCATGGGCTCTTGGTTTCGCGAAGCGGGTTATCAAACCTACTATCGTGGTAAGTGGCACCTCTCCGATGAGGATATTATCGTACCGGGGAGTCAGCAAGCGCTGTATAGTAACTCTGAAACCGGAGAGCCTTACCCAGCAAAACAAGCTCTCTATGAGCGCTCAGAGCGTCTAGATAAGTTTGGCTTTAGTCAATGGATAGGTCCTGAACCTCATGGCGCTGCAGAGAACAATTCAGGTACATCTCGAGATCCGGGATTTGCCAATCAAGTTTGTGAAACCCTTAAACAACTTGAAGAAAAGGCACAAAACGGCGACCAAACGCCATTTTTACTGGTTTCTTCATTCGTAAACCCTCATGACATTGTATTAATGGGACAAAAAGATTGGTTTTCCAACTTTTACGCCGAAAAAGAAGCCGGTAACCTTCCAAGTGTTGCGCCAGCCCCAAGCCAAACTGAAAGCTTAATGGACAAGCCTAGATGCCAAAAAGACTATCAGCTTATGTACCCGCATATGTATCTACCACAGCCACCAGATGAAACCTATCGACAGTTTTATTACTACCTTATCGCAGAAGTAAACAAGCATATAGAACAGGTATTTAACGCATTAAAGCAGTCATCTTTTTATGAAAATACTATCGTTGTTTTTACCTCAGATCATGGTGAGCTACTTGGTGCTCACGGCGGTCTACATCAAAAGTGGTACACCGCGTATCAAGAAGTATTAAACGTGCCGTTTATTATTTCTAATCCTGTGCTTTTCAACCAACCTAAGCAGCTTGATATCACCACATCACACATCGACTTACTGCCTACCCTGCTTGGTCTAGCGGATATAGATATTGAGCAAACTCGTACTCAGCTTGCTAAAGATCACAGTGAAGCACAGCCACTCGTTGGCAGAAACCTGGCCAACGTCATTTTAGGTGAAACGTCGCCCAAAGAAGAAGCCATTTACTTTATGACCGATGACAACATCGAGGTTGGCAGTGATATGACGAACATGCTTACCGGTAAAGCTTACAATAGTATTATCCAACCGAATCATATCGAAGCCGTGGTAACGCAACTACCGGATATCAGCGGTGACACGAAATGGAAGTTTGTGCGTTATTTTGATAACGCTCGATTCTATGAGCAAGACCCGAACTTAGTTGATCTTGGTGGTAACGATGAGCCTACCACGCAATCGTCTGTGAGTAATGTCGTTGGCGTCGGCAACCCAGACGGAATAACAACCACTCAGTTCATTCCCTGTGAATACGAGTGTTATAACTTGAGTGAAGATCCGACGGAAGAGAACAACCTGTTAAGCCCGTTTTGCGAAACGCCATTGGATGCGCGGATTTTAAAAGCGCTGCAATTTACGCTACGAGAGCAGCGTAAAGCAAAACGTTTATTACCACAAAGCCTCAATGAAGCACCGCAAAAGCCAGTCAACCAGCAAGTGCCGATTAGAAGGTAATCGAAAAGCTCTGCAAGTAGCCCTGAAATATACGGGCTACTTGCGATTATCTATACTTTTTTAAACACTGCCAACAACTGACTTAGCACCGCCGCAATAATGACACCAATCACCGCACCCAATCCGAGCTTGGCGATAATACTCAAAAGCCAGCTCATTGCAGGGATCAGCTTTTCAATAGCGTGAACAATTTCTTCGAGTAAGTGGAACTGGTGAGCCAAAATATCAACGCCAACTAAAAGCATTGCCAGCACACCGGCGACCGACAAAAACTCCATCAGACCGTTGGCAAAATAAAGCAACCCCTTACCCACCTTACGTTTTATCGCCGCAAGTGTAGTCTTACTTGCGTCCTTAATCATGGCTAAACCAATATCATCAAGCTTAACAATCAGGGCCACAATTCCGTAAACCCCGATTGTCAGCGCAAGTCCAATTAACGAAAGGACTATTGCTTGCTTTTCAAAAGGCTGATCAGCAATCGCCCCCAGCGCAATAATGATAATTTCCGCCGACAGAACAAAGTCGGTAACAATAGCGCCCTTGATTTTGTCTTTTTCAAACTCGACTAGGTCAACACTCTCATCCTCAAGCGCTTTGACAAACTCATCGGTTTCTTGCTGTTGCTCCTGCCGATGAAAAATGGCGTGGAGAATTTTTTCACCACCCTCAAACAGCAAGTACAGCGCCCCTAAAATTAGCATAATGGGGATCATAAACGGCGCAAAGTAACTGCAAGCCAAGGCAACGGGAACTAAAATAAACTTGTTCAGCAAGGAGCCTTTAAACACCTTCCATACCACTGCAAGCTCCCGATCTGGTTTGATCCCGCCCGATAGTTGCTCTGCGTTGACGGCAAGGTCGTCTCCTAACACCGGAGCGGTTTTCGTTGCGGCTAATTTTGTTAGCGCAGCGACATCATCAAGCAAGGCAAGTAAGTTTGCGGATGGCATAGCACACTCCTTTCGTTTAAGTTATTCATCAGGTGCGGTTGTCAAATAACTGCTTATGTTAGCAACAGGCCCTAATACACAATATTTTTATCATAGGCCACACATGATATTGCAGGCATGACCGCTTCAAGACAACTTAAATGTTGTTTTAATTCTCTCGGCTCGGTAATTTTTTTATACCGGATCCAAGGGATCAAAGGCGTAGTGTCGTCCTGCTCTGCCGTTAGATAAGCCTCATACCCTTTTATCCATTCATTCAACAAACCAAATGCATACGCATAAGGTAACAATGCTTCGTACTCCGCTTTTTCGACTCCTTCAGCGAAGCAGTGCTGACTCTTAAGTTTAATGTATTGATAAAATTGCTGAGACTGCAACACCCAAGCTTTAAATTGCTTGGAAGGCCCGATAAACGAAAAGAAGGCCGCAATAAAACCAAGATAAAAGAAGTGAAAAACCACACTGGTGCCATTCACCAGCTCATCACCACCATCAACACACATCCATAATAAAAATAAATACGTAGGAATATAAATTAACGCGCGTACAAGCCACATTTGTCGGCTCTTTTTATCTTCGCTGCGATGTTCTATGAACATCTCTACAATAACCACCGCAATTAACAACATTGAAGTGCATAATAAGACCACAATTAAACTGCCCACAAACACTTGCCAACCATCGCCAGCCCCCAGTCCAATCACAGCAAAAGAAGCAGTTAGCCAAAGTAGAATAGGCACAATAAAAGCAGGAAAGTTTACATTATGCTGAGCTTTCCCCACTTCGGCACTATTTACATAATGGCATATCATTTCTGTGAACGACGTTCTCCCCTCGTTTCCTTTATCGATAACAAAGCGGTTTTTTATCACTCGTTTTCGCTTGCGTTTTCCACTCGAGTTTTGAACGTCTTGCTGTTGATAAAAATAACGTTGCAATTTACCGCTTAACCCTGCCGCTTCTGGTTGGCTTGGCGCTTCAGGATTTAACTGAATTTGATGCAGCTTTTTTGGGTCAACATTACTAAACTCATCATTATTTTTACCTCGCTCGCTAATCGTTAACTGTTTCACCACAGCAAGCTTTAACACCTCAGCTAACGCGTCTCTTGCTGTCAGCATGCGTTCAATATTTGCAGCAACCAGTTCTCTCACCAAGCAAATCGGTAAGTCTGGTGGTTGAGTTGAACAAGGAAGTGCATCGGCAAGTTTTGGCAACGCATGGAGGCGTTTACGCGTTTGCCACACAGCCAATGCAAATAATATTAAAAACGGCAAAGCAATAAATAACACTCTAAACGGATACCATACTTTGCGGTAAAGATAATTATCCTTAAATACACCTTTTTCAAACGCGAGGGCGATTTCTCCCCGTGCTTTATCTGTTATCTCATATTGGCTCTCAAATAGGAGTTGATTACGTCCGTCAATCATTCCATCGCTTATCACAAACGCATCATTTTTTAGGTGATCGACAAACAATTGGTGTTCCTTGAGCGTCGCGGTTTGAGGATAGAGAATGGAGACGGTAAGCTTTTTTATTTTCAGATTAACATTCGGAAAGAGTGCATAAGTCAATTCATCCAATGCCGGATAAAATCGCATACGGTTTTTTGATTGATATCGCACTTCAAATTGCTGAGCTTGTCCTTGCTTTGGGAGCTGCTCTTTGCTTATTACAAGCGTGACTGCACTTCTATCGTAGTTATACTTCAGTGCATAACGCACTTCTTGCTCGTCGATTTTTACTGAGTCAATGCTGATATCGCTCAGATAGTGTGTACCATCTGGATACCTCACATCCAGCTCAATTGTTTGCGCGAGCCCCTGCCAATCGAAGTTTCCCCCTTGCAATATGCCTTGCTGAGTAACTTGAAGTGCACCAGATCTATTAATATCGAGATTAACTTGTAGCTGAGAGAAGTGAGGATCCGCTACCGACGCATCTTTAAATCTTAAATAAGCCAGAGAAGGCGCGCTCACAACCAATAAAATGATTGCCAGCAATACACCATAAAGCGTGGTAAACCAAAAGCGTTTAGTCATTGTTCAAATCCTTTGAATGCAAAGCGCTAAGTCTATGTAACTCAGCTCAATTTGCGCAGCAGACTAAAGCAAATAAGGTCTAATTTCAACACTAAAGTTACCGTTAAAGACGCCGCTTTTGGCGATTAGACCTTGATAATATTTGCACGTCAGCGGTTTACTTTTTGGCTATATGCGCTCCCTTTTGGTGCAACGAACAACCGTCTTAACGCATGCTAATTGACACCGAAATAGCGCAGTGATCGCTGAGCATTTTCTCTTCAGACATATCCGCAAAAAAGTGTACGCTGGGGTCGAATTTCACCGTGTTTGCAAGTTTGTTGCTCAGCAATATATGGTCAATCGGCACAGGATAACGTGGGTGACAACCTGTCAGCGTTTTAGTTGCGTTTACCAAAGGTGCGGAAGCATTATTTTGGTGCTTGGTTAACTGCTGCCAAAATTGATTGTCGCCATGACTTAAACGATGATTGAAGTCGCCCAACACAATGGTGTTGCTATTTGCGTGTTTCTCCAACCAAGACTTAAGTACTGGTAATTGCTCTGCCAGCAGTCGACAAGCTTTTTTATCCGAAGTCGAGTAGTTATCAACAAAACAGCCGCTTTTAAGATGGACATTAAGCACTGAAAGCTCACCAAACTGAGTATCTAAGGTTATAACTAGACCATGTCTTAGCCCTTCAACATCCACGCTAAGTTCGCTCACGTTATCCACTTTGCTTGGGACAAGGTTATTTCTAATCGCAAACGCGGTTTTCTGCTGTGTAGAGACGTTGTCACTTCCTCTACAGTCGTACGTCGCGCTATTAGCTCGACTTGAAATCAGTAATTGCCATTCACTACTTGGAAAGACCTGCTCTAATGCCTTAACCGATGCGACTTCCTGCAGCGCAATAACGTCTGCATTAAGCCCTTTTGCATAATCGCGCAGTGCGCTTATCTCCTGCTCGTCACGAGGCCTACATCCTGCGCTCGATGGATATGCTAAATGCTCCATGTTCCAAGTCGCGATTTTAAGCGATACGGCCGTTGCTTGGCCGCTTACCGCGGAGGTACCGATATTTGAAGGCTCCGATTGGCATCCCAACAGCGAGAGACTAAAAATAGCGCTAAATACAAATGCAGTTAATTTTGTTGTCATAATGAATCCAATCTACGCGATAAAATCTAACGTCAGTAGCAATCGTTTTTCTCCTATTACTACCGCTGGTGAGCGATGTACTAAGCCACGGCCTTCATTACCGTCCCAACGCTCACCTTTTAATAATGCCACATCCCCACAGGCAAGCTGTATTGCGTCTGCTTCCGGGGCAACAGTCAGTTTGTTGCCATCCCTTGATACATGCTGGTTTCTAAGCCACTCACTGCCAGCGCCTGCTAGCGTAGTCACCAGTCGTACTGGCACTTTATCAACATGAAATTTCGGGCACATTGCAGTCTTGAGCATTTTTAACCGTAAACCAACGACGCGAAGTTCAAATAAGCAGCTAAACATATCTACTATTTCAATAATATGCGCCACCATCGTATCGCTAAAATTCAACCGCTTTAACGGCTCACTAACTTCGCAAGTGATATTGCTAGTCGCAATTTGTAGCGCTAATTCTATCTCTTTTTCTGTTTCTAAGTAGCGACCAAACTCTGCTTTCAAAGCAGGTGATAATGCATGTTGCCAAATCACAATATTGGTGTCGGGCTCATAAATCTTGGTTAACACGGTAGCGTGTTCTGACTGCTGATGATGCACTGAGTCCGCCTCAAGCAACGGCTCTATAGGCATAAGGCTATTCATAGTAACTCCAAATAGGGTTTATTTAGTGAAAATTGCGACGCAGCGCATAGTTTCGAAGATGAGCGTAAGAGATGAGCATAGCGCCAAGCACTGTGAACAAGGTTTCTCCGCGTTGTTCACCTAAAATAGTTGCTAGCACCAAGAGTGTGCAGCCCACTAACCCCAAACCCACCACAAGACCTGACTTATGCCGCAAATAGCCAAATCCAATGGCCAATACGCTAATGGGTAGCACGGCTATTAGTAACCATTCGTGAAAGGCTTCATCAGAGAGCGCTAATAAACCCGCAAAGGGAGGAAGTACAAATAATAAAAAAGGTAATATTAAACAATGGACTAAGCACAGCATAGATAACCCAATTGCTGCCTTGTCTCCAAACGACTGTACTTTTGCGTTCACGCTTTCTCCTTCGTCATGGATGCACCTAACTGATACAATATAACATACCAATCAAAAAAGAGTAAAACGTTAAAGTCGTACTACAACAAGAGTGTTCGATACAAAGCCCTAAATACAAAAGTAGCGTGTATTTAAAGCATCTAGAGAGTCAATCTCTGCTTGTTGTGATTTTTACAATGTTGTAGCAGATAAACGCAAAAGCACTTTGGAAGGTATTTGATAAAATAGGAATTCACAGAATTACAATTCACAGGTTTGAGATCCAGAACAAACCTGTGAATTGATGAGTAGGCGCTGACTATAGAGAGGTTACGCGTTACACCCCATCGTTTCACACTCCGGATACGCAGATGGACAATGCGTTGTTCCACAAAAATAAAAGTCTGTATAACCTCGATTATAACCACCAGCAATTTGCGCTGTGGCATTTTTAACAACTTGGCTATTGTCTTTATTGAGTACTTTCATGTTCCTTTTCTTAAGGCTCAGTTTCATTTTATTTCCTTAATGATCATTGTTTAAAGTTTCCAAATTGGAAACTAGCTAATGACTATACTGGCAGCAGAGAAACAAATAATCAACATATAAAACATTTATTAAACACATTAATAAGTGATCTCTAAACCTAAACAATAACTTAAACCAGACACCCACCTCAAATGTGTACGCTCCTAAAAAGGCAGCTTCAACTCGAAGAGGGATACTATCTCGGCTTCTTTAAAAACGTCTTCCCCCTCTTGCTTATTTATCACAATTTATCAAATTGACTAGCGGCGTTTGATAAGGGCTTTACCTTTTGCGTTATCTCCTCTTCAAGGTTATTAGACAATTGCGTACTCAGCGCTGCTGGTTTCGCGAAATAATAACCTTGTAGATAATCTGCTCCAATATCTCGGAGCACTTGTGCTTCTGCACGACTTTCCACCCCTTCAGCAATTACTTCGATACCATTTTCATGTGCGAGCTGGATTAAATGAGAGACAATATTACGCTTGTGTTGATTGGTGTCGATGTGTCTTACCAGCTCCATATCTATCTTTATATAATCTGGCCTCAGCTGCGCCAACATATTTAAGCTCGACCACCCAGAACCAATGTCATCTAGTGCAACACCAAAGCCACAGCTACGATAAAACGCCAAAATTCCTTTCAAATGATTCATATCCCGAGCTTGGTGTGTCTCGGTCACTTCAAATACGATGTCCTGAGGTTGAAACCCCAGCTCACTAATCGCAGAAGCGGTCGAGCGCAAACAATATGACGGGTCATAGATGCTAGAAGGGTTGAAGTTTATGAATATCTTGGAATTTAAATTCGCCTTTGCAGCATGCTCCACAGCAGACTTTCGCGCGATTAAATCAAGAGAAAAAAGTAAACCGCTTTGCTCGGCTAAATTAAAAACGAGGTGTGGTGGCACCATATTATTTTCATCATCGAATAACCTAAATAGCGCTTCATTTGCAAACACATCGAGGTTTCCCGGCTCCGAATATGCTCGTACAATAGGTTGAAACCAGCTTTGATAGGTCTCGTTTTCTACCGCAGTTTTAATCCACCGCGCTTGGTGACGGCGCACGAAAGTTTCGACACTGGCGACTCGGCTAATCGCATTGATATCAGGGTGGCCTTCCTGTGCCATGGTTGTCACTTTAGATTGGCCAAACTCAGGCCCTGCTAAACAACCACCGATATTATTTAAAAACGTAGAAAGTCCGTTTTTATTCACCTGAACCATAATGCACTTGTCTGCCACTAACTTGGGGGCTAGTCCCATTTCAATGCACATCCGCATCAAGTTTTGCTCAGCATTACTGGTCGGCAAGAAAAACCAAAAGTAAGTTGTTTCAAAAAAATACGACTCAATTGCTTCGCAATCTGCGCACCACATAGCATCCTCCCAACGTTTTAGACAGCCTTTTATACGTGCGTTATCTCAAAACCGCTCACAGAGAGATGAACCTTACAGTAGAGTATGTCGTATTGTTCGTGTGTGAAATAAAATTGTACCGCTAAGGGTCTAAGTTTGAAAAATAGCTCACGAAAAGTACCATCGTCAAGGTTTAGTCGCCTCGCTCACTTAGGTGGGCTAGCAGGTCAAGTTGCTTCAAATATGCTACTTGAAGGTGCAAAGCAGGCATTTCAAGGAAAGCCAATCAAACGCACTGATTTACTACTACAAAGCAAAAACATTCACGCAGTTGCAAAAAAGCTGAGCCATTTGCGTGGTGCGGCAATGAAGTTAGGTCAATTACTTTCAATGGATGCAGGCGATCTTCTACCACCGGAACTTGCGATGTTGCTTTCACACCTGCGTTCAGACGCCATGCCAATGCCGCACAAGCAGCTCGTTGGCGTACTTGAACAAGAATTAGGGCAAGACTGGCTCGATAAGTTTAGCCATATTGAGCTTAAAAGTTTTGCACAAGCGTCTATTGGACAGGTGCACAGAGCCAATACCGAAAGCGGGCAACCACTTGCTATCAAAATACAATACCCAGGAGTGGCAAAAAGTATTCAAAGCGATGTAGACAACGTAGCGAGTCTAATCAAAATGACTGGTCTACTTCCTAAGGGGATCAATATTGCGCCTCTAATAGCGGAAGCTAAATCGCAATTGCTCGCAGAGACTAACTACCAACAAGAAGCGGACCATTTACAGCAGTTTGCCCGCGGACTTGAAAAAGATACGCGCTTTAAAATCCCTCTGGTATATCCAAGCCTAAGTAGCCAACACTTGCTGACTATGGAGTATGTCAATGGCGAACCACTAGCTGAAGCTGTTGCTCTACCTCAACCTGTTCGCAATAACATCGTGACCGCACTGATCGAGCTCTTCTTTATTGAAATGTTCGAGCTTAAATTGATACAAACCGATCCTAACTTTGCCAACTATCTATTTAACAAAGATACTCACAAAATTGTGTTACTAGACTTTGGCGCAACGCGTGTAGTCAGCGATACCATTAGCAGTGGCTATAAAAACTTGTTAAGGGCTGCGATGGAACAGAATCATGCAGCAGTTAAACAAGCAGCGTGCAACATTGGTTATTTCGATACCGATATTTCACCTGAGTATTGTGACGCGGTTATTGAACTGTTTTTACTTGCAACGACTCCACTTCGCTGTGACAGCCCATTTGATTTTGCTAATAGTCAGCTGAGTAAAAAGATAAGCGAAAAAGGGCTAGCATTGAATAACCGCTGTGACGAATGGCATACTCCACCTGTGGATGCGTTGTTTATTCACCGCAAGTTGGCAGGGTTATATTTAATCGCGGCAAAGTTACAAGCCAAGGTGGACTTAACAGCACTGCAAACATATTTAAAATAACGGCCTACCAGTAAGCAGGCCTTAGGTCATTACCACATGCTTTTTAGCACGCCATCTTTTCTTATAAAGTGATGGTGAAGCGCCGCTCCAATATGAACCGCAAGTACTGCAATCAGTAGCAATACAGCTAAACCATGCCCTTCGCGAAATACAGCAAAGTATTCGATGTGAGGCACCATCGTGGCTGGAATGGTGAACAAGTCGAACACCACAATTGGTCGCGCTGCATAATACTGCATCAACAGGCCGCTAGTCGGTATGATTAACATCAATACGTAAAGCAGCCAGTGGCTGAGTTTGGCTAGTTTGACTTGTATTGCCGACATACCAGATGGCAAGCTGGGTGTCGATGACTTTATTCTTATAAGAAAGCGCAATAAAAGCAGCATAAGTGCCAGCACACCAAACGACTTATGTAACCCAAGTAAAGTAAGCTGCCAAGGCTCAAGCGCACGTACCATCGTAAGGCCGGCAAAAATCATAGCAAAGATAAGTAATGCCATAGACCAGTGAAGCACTCTCATCGAGAGATTAAATCGTGTTGTCTGATCAGTCATTCGCTTTCTCCTCAAGCGCGCCCATCAATTGCTCCTTAGCCCTACGGCGATAGGATTCTGCATATGCAGCAGAGCGCGCTCTTAGAATTGGATCTTCAGTTGCAGTTACACCGCTAGGTAATATCAAGGGATCAAAATTGAGCGCATGGCAGTTACCCTCTAATTGCGGTCGCCAATGCGTTATGGAGACCTCTCCTGCATCTAACTTGGCGCGGTTACTGGGCCAGAGTTTAGCTGGATTATTTTCATCATCTTCTTGCTTGGCAAATATAAACTGCCAAGTGAAACGCACAGCTCCCTTCTCTAATCGAGTTGCAAATTCTTGCTGTAGCGCATCTTTGTCAGTGTAAGTATTTTTACTTTCTTCGTTTAATGGCAGCATTCTCCAGCGTACAGCCTGACGCTGCGCTTTTTCATCGACCAAATAAAAAGCATTAATACTATGATAAGTCTCAAGGGCAAAACTCGGGCTTGGCGCGTAATTCGCTTTCCATGCTAAAAAATCCGTACTCTCTGGATGCTTAGCAAAAAAGTCTTTTACTGCCTCTTTGCCCCGCTTCAGAGCAACAATTTGTTGATAAAAATCATGGGGGTTTGTTACTGCCATCACGGGAGGCGTATTCATCGCAATATTCCAACGCTCAACACCTGTCACGAAGCTCAGCGCAAAACTCCTTACTGGTGCAGTTAATTCAGCGGCGTGCGGGCTATTTCCAGCAATAGACAATCGACCAATAAATGGATGCGTGCCAGCTTTTAAAACTGTTGCGTTTGAATACTGAGATAACCGTCCATTCGATTTAAATTCTCCTGACACACAAATCCCTTTTGCGTGTGCCCTACGGAACCCTGGGAAGTGGTTTTGCCCTTGTTGCAAATCGACAAATTGCTGGGCGGTGACTTGCTCAGTTTGCGCTTGTGTTAATGGTGAAAGTAGCAACGCAACACCAAGGCTCGCAAAGTAAAACCCCTTTTCTAACAAGGATACAGATGTGTATTTCACAAAACGGCTCCTAAGTTAAGCCAGTTTGCCGAATTAGTGACTTATATACAGAGCAAACTGGTCGTGAATAACTAATGCCATCAATAGACCTGCAGCACGAACGTTTCCTTTCATTTATTTTGATTGTAATCCTGATGTTTACATTCTACTTTTAACGCTATGCTTTGTTATCTACCCGCCTATCGTTATTTAACTTAAGGCTATTTAACAACACGGCGAAATTGCTTAAGCGGAGTAAATACTGTACTCTTGCCCGCCGCCCAATACAGAGTACAAAATCATGAGCTTTAGCCACCTAGGTTTAGCCCCAGAAATAAATCAAGCCGTTGTCGAACAAGGTTACGACAAACCGACTCCCATTCAAGAGCAAGCCATTCCTGCCATTTTAGAAGGTAGAGACGTGATGGCTGCGGCACAAACGGGAACGGGAAAAACAGCGGGCTTTACACTACCTTTGTTGCAAAAGCTGATTGCTGGCACTAAGCCACGTGCAAATAACGTACGCGCGTTAATTCTAACGCCGACCAGAGAACTTGCTGACCAAGTATGGCAAAGTGTTGCGCTGTACAGTAAACACCTTCCTATCAGCTCTGAAGTAGTTTACGGCGGTGTGAAGATCAATCCGCAAATGATGAAGCTGCGTAAAGGCATTGATGTTTTAGTGGCAACACCTGGACGATTACTCGACCTTTACCAGCAGAATGCTGTCAAATTTGATGACCTTGAAGTACTGGTATTGGATGAAGCCGACCGTATGCTAGACATGGGCTTTATCCACGATATCAAGCGCATCATCAAAGTATTGCCAAGCCACAGACAAAACTTGATGTTCTCTGCAACTTTCTCTGAAGAGATTAGAGCATTGGCGAAAGGGCTAATTCATGATCCAGTAGAAATATCTGTAGCACCGGCAAACAGCACAGCTAAAAGCGTGACTCAATGGGTTTATCCAGTAGACAAAAGTAAACGTACGGGCTTACTAAAGCATTTAGTGCAAACGCATGATTGGCAACAAGTGTTGGTATTCACCCGCACAAAACACGGTGCTAACCGCTTAGTTAAAGATCTAGAAAAAGCCAAGATCAATGCCGCAGCAATCCATGGGAATAAAAGCCAAAGCGCTCGCATGAAAGCCCTTGCTGGCTTTAAAAATGGTGAAGTACGTGTACTTGTTGCCACTGATATTGTGGCACGGGGTCTGGATATTCAAGAGTTGCCTCATGTCGTGAACTTTGACCTGCCAAATGTTTACGAAGATTATGTTCACCGTATCGGTAGAACAGGCCGCGCTGGTGCGACGGGTGAAGCCATCTCATTTGTTACGCAAGAGACCGCAAGCGACTTATTTGGCATTGAACGATTAATTCAACAGTTGGTGCCGCGTAAAGTGGAGCCAGGGTTTGAACCGCAACTTGCCGTACCTGAGTCAACGTTAGATACGCGCCCAATCAAGCAGAAAAAGCCAAAGAAACCGAAAAAGCCAAAGGCGGCAGACGCTGAGCAAGCACCTTCCGCTCAGCCGAAAAATAAACCTAAGCAAAATTCAGGTCCTCGCAACAATAAGCCGAGTGGTAACGGCAAACCTGCGGGTAACAACAGTGGCAGCCGCAGACGTCGCCCATCATCGTCTGCAAACAAGCCAAAGAGCCAACACTCTGGAGACAAGCGTACACCACGTCAGAAGCCTGCTTCTGGCAATTAAAGGTGTAAGCCGGTGTAATAGCATTTGCAACACCTTCTCCTAAGCTAAAAAGGCTGTTAATCGTAACAGCCTTTTTTCGTCAAAGGAGCTAGACAATGAATATCTTGAAATTGATACTGTTCACATTGTTTGGTAGTACATTTTTAGCGCATGCTGGTACGCAATATGTGACCCAAGCTGCGAGCAATATCACAGAAACTTCCGCTCAATTAAACGGCTACTCCGCTTCTACTATTGGTTTAAGTGGAGAAACGTTTGATTATGGCCTAACCACCAACTACGGCTATAGTGCACTCGCGACACCCGCAGGCATTAATGGTCCGGTAAGCGCACAAATAGCGAACCTAGAGTGTGGCACCGAATATCATTTTCGTTTTCGAGGAGACCCAAAACCACCCCGCACCACCATTCAAGGTGAAGATTTAACCTTCACCACAGCCCCATGTGGCCCTACGATTTTTACTAATGTGTCGTTTGAAACGGGCGGGCAATATTACTTCGTTGCAGAAAACAATGGCGGTAATACAGTAAATGCCAATCGTATCGCGATTGGCCCTTGGGAGCGATTTAATCTTATCGATGTAAACGGCGGTAACCTGTTTGATGGCGACACAATCCACATTCAAACAGCCACTGGCTATTACTTTGTTGCAAAGCAAGGTGGTGGCGCTGAGTTAAATGCCAACCGAACGGTGGCTTCTATTTGGGAAACCTTCACGATTGAGTTGCCGAATAACCCCGGCGCCTTGATCCAAAATGGCGATAAAGTGGCGCTTAAGTCAATCAATGGTCACTATATCCAAGCCGCAGGTAATGGTGGCGCAGGAGCCAATGTGCATGCTACCGTCATAGGCTGTAACGCCACTTATCCCTGTTCATGGGAAATGTTTAAGATTATTTTTTAACGCACTTGGCCGTGGTAAAAAATTTTATCACGGCCTTACACGCGCTATCCGTTCGAGCCATGTTATAATTGCTGTTTTAGAACTACAGAGACAGCGACTTTGACTCAGCCACTTTTTTCAAGTACCTCACTTTCCAGCGCCTTACTCGATAACCTCGCGTCATTGGGGTATCACACCATGACTGACATTCAAGCACAAACCTTACCGCTTATCTTGGCGGGTAAAGATGTCATTGGCCAAGGTAAAACGGGCTCAGGTAAAACCGCCGCTTTCTCTTTAGGACTATTACATAATTTAAACGTGAAACGCTTTCGCGTGCAGGCGCTTGTAGTATGCCCAACTCGAGAGCTTGCCGATCAGGTTGCGGTTGAAATTCGCAAGCTTGCCCGTGCTATTCATAACATCAAAGTGTTAGCGCTGTGTGGTGGCGCGCCGATGGGTCCACAAATTGGCTCTCTTGAACACGGTGCGCACATCATTGTGGGCACGCCAGGGCGTATTGAAGAGCATCTGCGCAAAGGCCGTTTGTCGCTAGATGAAGTGAATACCTTTGTACTTGATGAAGCGGATCGCATGTTGGAGATGGGTTTTGAAGAGTCGCTGCAGTGCATCATAGATCACTGCCCTACAGCGCGCCAAAACCTGTTATTTAGTGCAACTTACCCGCCAAAAATAGAGCAGCTCGCGCAGCACATCATGAAAGATGCAGCCAAAGTCACGGTTGAAGCAACACATGATGATAGCTCAATTGAACAGTACTTTTACGAAGTCGACAATAACGACGCGAGATTGCCAGCGGTACAAAAGCTGTTAATGCAATTTCAACCAAATTCAGCGGTTATCTTCTGTAATACCAAGGCAGAATGCCAGAACGTATGCGACAGCTTATATAGCCTAGGTTTTGATGCGGCAGCACTTCACGGTGACTTAGAGCAAAAAGACCGCGACCGCACATTGGTTCGTTTTGCGAATAAAAGCGTGACCATTTTATTGGCAACGGATGTCGCTGCTCGAGGTATCGACGTCGATCACGTAGATATGGTGATCAACTACCATATCGCCCATGACCCAGAAGTGCATGTTCACCGCGTTGGCAGAACCGGACGTGCAGGCAATAAAGGCGTGGCATGCTCTTTAATGAGTTATAAAGAATCGCATAAAGTAAATGCCCTCGAAGACTATTTAGGCAAGACAATAGAGCCCAATCCCCTCCCAAGCGACCAAGTGTTAAATAACAAAATTAACCGAGCGCCGATGGTAACCATTCAAATCGACGGCGGTAAGAAAGCGAAATTAAGACCGGGTGATATCTTAGGTGCACTGACCTCAAATCAAACGTTAAAAGGTGACCAAATCGGAAAAATAAAAGTCACCGCGATGTCATCATACGTTGCGGTTGAGCGCAGTATTGCCAACGTGGCGCTTAAAACAATCTCAGAAGGAAAAATGAAAGGCCGTAACTTTAGAGCTCGCAAAGTAACAAAGTAACAGGTCACTTCCCCCGCTCTATGGTGGTCAACTTTTCCCTGACCACCACAATTTTTAGATTATCCAAGCAATTACTCGCCTATTTATAACTTATTTCACACAAAAGGGGTTTAAATCTACACCATGACCCCAAGGTCTTAATTAAGCAAACACTTTAAAGGAGTTTATCTATGAAGACCTTAATCATTGGTGCCAGTGGTCAAATTGGAAAAATGACGACAAAGAAAATGCTGGAACAAGGCCATGACGTCGTGGCGTTAGTGCGCAATAAAGGTAAGCTAGCTGATATTCAGTCTGAGCAACTCACTATCATTGAGCAAGACCTTGAAGGCGATTTTAGTTCAGCCTTTGACAACGTCGAGCAGGTAATATTTAGTGCAGGTTCTGGTAGAGAGACCGGTGCGGATAAAACCCTACTTATTGATTTGTGGGCCGCCATTAAGGCCATTGACTATGCTGTGAAAGCTAACGTTAAACATTTTATTATGGTCAGCTCCATTGGTGCCGACGATCCTGATAACATTGAAAGTGAAATCAAACCTTACTTGATAGCCAAACACATGGCTGACCAACACCTACAGAGAAGTATTGTAAACTACACCATCGTTCGGCCAGGTTCCTTATTAAATGAGCCTGCAACCGGGGGGTTCTCCACTTCACGCCCTAAAAATAGAGAAGATGCCGTGATAAATCGAGAGAATGTCGCAGACGCGCTAGTTTACCTTGCAGCTCAGCATCCTCAGAATCTAACGTTTGAGTTATTTAACGGCAAGCAGTCAGTCGAACAAACCCTATGCTAAGAGTAACTATGTCTCGGGGTTTAACGCCTCGGGGCAAACTTAGATGCTTTAATTTGGCTAAATGTTGAAAATATTTACCGCTACGCTGACATAAAAAGCTTGCTATAAAAAATACAATTCTATATCATCCATCTCTTGCTTTAACTTCCTCTCAAAATAAAGCAGACCTCAAGTAATGCCTCCTTGCCTTGATCCAGTAAGTCCGCATAAAAAAATACAAGTAGAGCTTAATATAGTCAGGCGAAATCAAGCCAATTAAGAAATTGGTATAAGCTGTCATACCCGTCTCGGGTCGTTGCGAGGACAGTGTCTTCTGTTCGCTAAACTGTAATGAAGCTCATCTACTATCAAAAGCATCAGCTAATTTGCTGTGCATTATAAAAGTGAGTTTTATTATGTCATATACATATAACGGAACAGAGATCCGTGTTGAGCAACCAATTCGCTCAATTTCGGTGAACAAATCTAAAGTGATCTTTGCTGACGGCACAGGCCGTAAGATCACACAATTCGCCAATGGCGGCGAAGCACGTCAATTTCTGAGCTGGTTAACTTCAGCACATTAATTGAGTGGTAATATAATTGATGTAAAAAAATGCCGGATAAAGTCCGGCATTTTTGTATCTTAGATTGTTAAGCTTAGCAGTAGTAAGCTTCAACAGTCCCTTTTGACTTCAGTAGCAAAGGCTGACCACGACGGTCTAATGCCTTTGGTGATGCTACCTTAATCCAGCCTTCGCTGATGCAGTATTCTTCAACATCAGTGCGCTCTTTTCCGTTAAAACGGATGCCAATGTGGTGTTCTAGCACTTCTTTAGCATAATGTGGGCTGCGAGGGTTGATTGAAAGTCTATCTGGTAATGCTGGTTTTTCGGTTGAATCTGTCATCGTTTTTCTTCAATTATTTAAGCATGCTGTATTGTAGGTAATCCCACGCGCGCGCTCAATAGCTGAGCGTCTTATAATCGCAATTGAATTAAAAACTGTATCGCTTTATGGGCACAGTGAGGTCTCTGAAGTTTAGCTAACATTATTACTTAAAAACGCCTTAGCACATTCACCCACGTATCGGCGCCAAGATTATCTCCACTCTTTCACTCTTCCACAGAAAACGTGTTATAACACCTTTACCATAAAATACTTACAGCCATCTTTAGGGTAATGCTCTTGGATCCATTGGGTTTCGTAGCCATGCTTTTCATAAAACGGCATTGCCTGAAAATTTAAGGTATCGAGTAAGCATTTCACGCACCCTCTTCGCTTGGCCGCCGCTTCTAGACTTTTTAGTATCTGTGAGCCGATATTTTGACCTCTAAGTGTCTCAGAAACCCACAAAGTATCGAGCAACAACCAGTTACCAAAAGTACGCGCGGCTGCACCTGCAACAACCTCTCCAGACTCATCCGTTACTTCAACCGCCAATGGAAGGCGCTCCGTGACCTCCCAATTCGCCCAGTTAAACTCGCTAATTTTACTACTTAAAAAATCGACAAATTGTTGCTCAGGATTTTCTACTACGGATATTTTCACTGTTGTGCTCCGGTTGATGTCGTTGAACTAAGGTAATTGTTGTTCGTTTTAGTATTGTCACCTATCATAGCCAGCAAAGTACCTATAAAGGAATCATCTATGATGAAATCAAAATCTAGCATTGGAAGCTCAATTGTATCTATTATCGTGATTGGCATTGTGTTACTTTTTTCCATCACATCTTGCACAAATCCAAGCACACCCGCAGGACATGAAGGCTATGTTTTTGAGCAACCGAGATTTTTTGGTTCTGGTGGTTACCAAGGTAGCTTAGTAGGTCCGAGCAACTATGGTTTTTCCCCGCTCAGAAATCAAGTCGTCAATATCGATATGCGCCCAAACACTTATACAGAACGCTTTGAGATCTTAGCCAAAGATGACTTGAACATCAGTTTTGATTTTCATGCAGTCATTGCAATTAAGCCAGACACAGTAAAAGATGTCGTTGAAAATTATGGTGCAGAGAATTGGTATCAGCGTTTTGTTCGCGAAACTTTCAGAACCTATGTTCGCGACGAAGTCCAACAATACGATAGTGGCGCATTAAAAAGCAAACGCGAACAAATTGCTGAAATCGTAACAAAGCGCTTAAAAGGCTACCTACAGTCAGCGCCATTTGATATCAAACAAGTGGTGATCGGTAACATTAATTATCCAGATATTGTAGCCAATGCTGTAGAAAAGAAACTCGCTGCGCAACAGCTGCTAGCAGAAAAAGAAACTCAAAAGGCCATTGCTAAAAAAGATGCTGAAATTCGGATTGAAGAAGCAAAAGGTATCGCTGAAGCGCAAAAAATCATCAACGCCACACTTACTGCAAACTACTTACAACATGAAGCGATAAATGCGCAGCTAAAAATGGCAGAATCTCCTAACCATACAACGGTTTATATTCCGGTTGGCACCAACGGCATTCCACTGGTTAAAGAGAGTCGATAACAAAGTACCAATAATTCGTTTGAGTTGGGAGTAACAATAGCAAGAAGGCCTGTTGTTGCTCTCAACCTAGGTTATTAAATAAACTCTTTTTCTGTTGCATTTACCAGCTGTTGAAATGCGCGAGTACTGCCTAGGAGCTCTCGCTTTACCTTATTCCACTGTGCATTGTGATGACCAAACCTTAATTGCCATTCGCGCTTTTCGTCCACACTTAAAGGGTGCAGCTTTGCGCCCAAGGCCATGAGCTCGCGCTCACAGTGCTTTTGCAGTTGCTCTATCTGCGCAATATGAGTATGAAATGTTTGCTTACCCGCGTCCTTGATTTCCCCTTTTAAGCGCAGCGGCAAACCATCTAACCAATGCTGATTTGCGACGGTCACCCAAGCATCGGGGACACTTCCGAGTAAAGCTATCTGCCCTATCTCGTTTTTTAGCAGATCAGGACCTGCAAACAAGCCAACAACGCTAGGGTCAATAACCTCTATATGTTTTGTTCTTGCCATTTTGGCCACTTGTGCCCAAGGCACATCAATAACATTTGCCGACGTCATACTGTAAAAATGACTCAAAACCTTAGAAGCAGGCACTCTTAACACTACTCCTTTGAGTTTTTCAGGCAAATTAATCAAGCGGTTGAACTGTTTTGTGCTTGTTAGGGTGCGACCTCCAACGAGATGATGCATTAAGATATTCAGTTTTCCTTGTTCACTAATAGGCTTAATAACAAGTGACTGCCACTGTGGCGAACAAATTAGATTGAGAAACGCGCGGTTTGAGCTCGCCCAAAATGGGATATTAAGGATATCTAGCACAGGTAACGCCCGAGACAGATTTGACACAGAGATAAGTGCGGCCTCTACATGTCCACGAGTCACTGCCGCCATTAACTCGCGGCCACTTCCAAGCGCGCCACTATGGTGAACATCAACATAGATTTTACCGCGAGTCATAGACTCAACATTTTCCTTAAACACTTGATGCATGTGCGGGATAAAGTCACTTTGATCCGCGGGGTATGGGGAAGCTAATCTTAAAATATGGAGGGCAGCACTGCGCTTAGCCATTTCTTGTTCTCGTTCATCTTCTGAGAATAAATTTAGTGCAAGTACTTGGCTAACCGGAAATGAAGCACTCAAACATGCCGCTAGTGAAGCTTCAAGAAATTGACGTCTACTCTTGGACATGGGAGTACAACCTAAATTCCATACCTCTATTAAAGATAGCTGAGTCGATCACTATTTCAATAAGCTTAGATGTACACCCAAATCAAAAACACAAAAAGCTCACTTGTATTTAACAAATTTTATACTAGTCTATCTTGGATTCACCACAAGGAGTGTAGTGCTAGTTTATTCATCAAAAGCGATAGCGTTACTATCATTACTTTTGTCTCGCTAGGTGTTTTCTTAAAACAAAGCAAATTTAACGCAGTAATCACGTTCATATCGATTAATAAAAGGAGATTAACGATGAACAGAAGAAATGCACTAATCTGTGTTGCCTTGGGATTTTGTGCCCACTTATCCGCCAAGACACCTCAACCAACCCTTTCGATCAACACTAACCTTGATTATGACGGCCTCATTACAACACCAAATGGAAAGGCTTATTTTGGTCAGCAATGGCTTGAAAATGCCAGTGAAGTCACTTTATACCCAAAAAATGGCAACAGCGCGCTTTGGACATTAACATTAACCTATTCTGATGGCAGACCGGCCGTTGGTAAAAGCATTACTATAAATTCAACTTATAACACGCTCACCACATCAAGTTGGCGAAATAAAAATACGATGGCAAACCGTTTTCCGAGTGGTTCAAGAGCAACTGTAATCCAAAGAATAGACCAAGGGCTGTTCCGATTACGTGCACCTTACGAGGCTTCAAGTCTAGTGACCGATGCTAATGGCCAAGTGAAAGTTACCGTAAATAACTTCCATAGCTGCGGTAATGAACAACAGCCAGGCTCTGATAAGTTAACAGCTTCAACTAGTAATTTGCAGGCTCAGCTAATCGTAAAATGCGCAGTAACAGGCTTAGTCAACATTCCAGACCGCGCAAGTGAGGGGCTTACTACAGCAGGTCTAGTTGGCCGCCACTTACACCCAGACTTGCTAAGTGCTTTACAAAATTTAGGACAAGCTTGGAAAAACGTACAAAACAAACCTGTCGGGATGCCAAATTATCTCACAATAACGGGAGCAACCATGCGCTGGGGTGGAATAAATCCTCCTCACTTTACGCACAAGTTTGGTGGTACAGTAGATATTCGTCCGATAGGAACATCATCAGGCCCGGTTAGCGTTGGTGACGCACACTACCACCGCCAAGCCACACAGACTATAGTTGACGCTTTGGTACAATTAGGCGCAACTAAAATTATCTTTGCCGATAATTTGAAAGGCGTTACAGATGTTAAATCAAATCATAAGAATCACCTGCATGTCAGCTTCTTAACTGAACCTTTAGAACCTTGGCTTGCTCCTAATGATAACGAGCTTGATAGCGAAGGTGAAGCTTGGCATGACTACAGCAATATCTACGATACTAGCTATTTCGTGCCTCAAGTTAAATCGTTACAGGTTACCGACTTTCATTTTGAATTAGGAAAATAATGACGAATAGCGCTTGGCTAATTTATCTCGCTATCTTTAGCATTTCGGCAAGCTTTGATTTATTAAGCTGCGAGCTCGCTATGTCTAGCGATAAAGTAGCCTTAGCACCTTCTACTGAGCGGCCAGAGTGCCTCTTTGAACAATCAGACAATAATGAGTTAAAGCCAACATCGTTGCCGCACACGCGTTTTATTCCACCAAACTATCCAGATGCTGCAATACCTCTCAATTTCGATAGGGTTCAGTCAGCCTGTAAACTTAAGAGTGACACCATCCATTGCCAGTTTGCTGACCGACAAGGCGCTTTGCCTTTAGCTAGTCAATACCAACGAGGTCGGTTAAGCTATGATCAGTGGCACATAGACAACCACTATTTTATTGGATGGACCTCGCACGACCCAGAAAGACCTGCTGGATTTATGGTACTTTCCACCACCAAACCCGCCTATTGGTTACCTGTGGAAGATGCTTGTAAAGCAAGACTCAGCACACGAGTTGTGACGCTTAATAGCAAAGAGAATCTCTGTTTGAATCTTCAGGGTACTTGGCAGCGCAGTAACACACAGTCACTACCTGCGCCTTGTGAAAACCCATACTCTGTTGCTACCGATAAAAATGGGGTGTGGGCTTTGCAGCTAAACAATGAAAATCAAAGTTGGAATATTTGCCACTTTGATCACGCATTACAACTCGTGAAAGCATATCAATATCAACTTGATATACCGCAATCGCTAGCGCCATACAAGCTTGTACCTACGTCTTTTTCTCAGGTTACCGCCTTATTCGGCGAATATGACAATGCGCCAGCATACGCATTTGATATTAGCGCTGTTGAGCCTATGTTTCTATCAGCCTTCCCAAGCTCAATACGTCGTATACAAATCCCACTTACACAAGTTAAATATCGGTTAAGCCTAATAGCTCAATAACCTGCTTTACCGATAACTCAAAACCCATTTGAGGTTTTAGAAAATGCTGTAACGGTTCCAAATTATTTCTTCTTTCTCTCCCTTTCAAAACAAAAATTTCCATTTTCACATTCTCTGCACTTTTGCCTGCCAATTTTAAAACTCGAATCACAATAAGGTTTGGAATAACGATGAACAACGCGAACTTTCTACGTGCAATGGCACTTGTTACCACGGTGGCAAGTTTACCAATAGCAGCCATTGTGTTCATGATGGCGCTTTGGCTGACGAGGCTTTTAAACAACAGCAACCCGCCCTTATCTTACTCGACCTCATGCTGCCTAATCTTGACGGTATCGAAATTTGCAAGCGGATCAGAGCTTATTCAAACGTGCCAATTGTCATGATCACCGCCAAAGTAGAAGAAATCGATCGTCTCCTTGGTCTTGAAGTGGGTGCTGATGATTATGTGTGTAAACCCTATAGTCCAAAAGAAGTCGTCGCAAGGGTGAAGGCGATTTTAAGGCGCGTGACGCTAAACGAGCGCGGCACAGTGTCGGAAACAGAGAGCAAACTTAAATTGGACTAAGAGAGCTTGTTTGTCTCCTTCCTCGACGCTAGAGCGACGCTCACTTATGTCGAGTTTATGCTCTTAAAGGCAATGTACGGACACCCGTGCCGAATTTATAGCCGCGACTTATTGATGGATCACATCTACGATGACAGCCATATTGTTAGCGACAGAACCATAGATAGTCATATCAAAAATATTCGTAAAAAGCTGCAAAGCATCGCGCCTAAATACGACTTTATCCACTCTATTTACGGAGCGGGATATAAGTTTGAAGCGCAGGAACGTAATTCCTAACCCCTAAC